>CACHDD010000001.1 GCA_902578505.1 uncultured Bacteroidota bacterium
TGCAAAATGCTCTTGAACTAGGAAACATTAGAGCGAGAGACTGTATGGTCCCTAGAAATGAAGTCGTATCCGTTCCACTTGCCTCAAGCATTTTAGATATTAAAGAAATATTCAATAACACCGGACTTTCTAAAATTGTAGTTTTTGACGGTGATATAGACAAAATTACAGGTTACATACACGTAAAGGATCTATTCAAATTACCTGAAAATATCAGCGATGTTCTATTGCCTACCTTTTTTATACCAGAACCTATGACTGGAGATGAGTTGTTAAAACAATTTATGAGACGACGACGTCACTTAGCTGTAGTTTTAGATGAATTTGGAGGAACAGCAGGTATACTCACGATGGAAGACATAGTTGAGGAATTACTCGGTGAAATCGAAGATGAGCACGATGTAGAAGATTTGATGGAACAGGAAATTAGTGATAATCACTGGATGCTTTCTGCTCGTCATGAAGTAGAGTATTTAAACGAAAAACTTAGTATTTCTCTTCCAACTGAAGATGCTTATGAAACTCTAGGAGGACTTATTCTAGATAAGGTTGCAGAAATACCTGAGGAAGGTGAAGAGTTTAAAATTGATGGTTTTCACATCAAAATTAAAGGTCGAAGTGAACAGAATAGACCTTATTGAACTGAAACTACTGTAGGTAGAAAGAATTTCTTATCTTCGCGCACCTGAATTAAAAGGTCTTATTATGGCTATGATTGAAAATATTCGCAATCGCAAAGGATTGCTGCTTGTAATTCTTGGAATTGGTATGCTAGGTTTTCTAGTTCCATTTGATGCTGTTATTGCATTAACTGGCGGTGGTGCCTCAAGAGATGTTGGAAGCGTAAACGGAACAAGCATTAGCGCACAAGATTACCAAATCGCAGTTCAAAATCGAAGAAGCCTTGGGTTTACTGGAGAAGGACTGATAAATGAAGTATGGAACGACATAACAACTGATATGGTTCTAGGTGATGAGTTTGCTGACGCGGGCATCGTTGTTTCTGATAAAGAATATCAAGAGATGTTATTCGGTGATATAGATTCTGGATACATGTCAAGAGCATTCTACAGTAATAGTGATAATAAGAAGACATGGGTAGATAACTTTACTCAAATGCTAGCTTCTCCAAGAGGTCAGCAAAACTTCCTTAGATACAAAGAGGTTATCGTATCTAAGCGCAAGAGAGAAAAATTTGACGCACTTGTAAACCGTGGAGTTTATGCAAACAATTTAGAAGGAAAGTACGACTACTTAAACGGTAATAGAGCTGTTGAGTTCAAGTACGTTACAAAGCTGTACAAAAATATTCCTGACAGTACTGTTAAAATTAGTGATCGCGATGTAAGAGCATATTACAACGCTCATAAGGGGGATAAGGAGCATAAACAAAGTGAAGGACGTGATGTGACTTTAGTAAAGATCCCAGTAGGAGCATCTGTTGAAGATCTTGATATCATCAACAAGGAGCTAGCCGAGATAAAAGAGATTTGGAAGAACAGTAAGGATAAAAGATCTTTTGCTGAAACCAATGATAAGGGTTCGGTTGTAACTCTCAGAGAGGCTCAAGTTGAAACTAACATAGATGAAAGCTCTTTCTTCGAAGTAAAAGTTGGATCAATGGTGGGCCCTTATTCAAAAGGTGACCAAATGATTATAGCTAACGTATTGAGTCGTAAAATGACTCCTGATACTGCAGCATCAGTTAGGCATATTCTGCTCCAAGCAAAGGATGTGAAGGATACAAAAGAAATGACTCGTTTAAATTCTAAAGCTGATAGCCTTGTCAGAATGATTAAATCAGGTCAAGACTTTGGTGCACTAGCTGCTCGTTATTCTGACGATCCTGGATCTAAGTCTAATGGAGGTGTTTACGAATTCTTCCCGCAAGGGCAAATGGTAAAACCATTCAATGACTTCAGTTTCAAAAAGAGAATTGGAACTATTGGTTCAGTTGAGACTTCGTACGGAGTTCACGTAATTGAAGTACTCGACCGCCGATACAAAATCGAAGAGGCAGAGGTAGCAATGATTACAAGTCAAGTTGGAGCTTCAGACGCTACAAAAAGAGAAGCATATGCAGCTGCTAATGATTTCGCAATTGAATACTCAAATAAGGAAGACCTTGTTTCTGCAGCTGAAGAAGCTGGCTACACAACAAGTGAGGCCTTAAACGTATTACGTGGAGCATCTTCTCTTTCTGGAATTAGAGATGCAAGAGAATTAGTAAGCTGGATTTACTCTGCTGAAGAAGGAGAGATTTCTTACCCAATTATTACTGACAAGACTTATATAGTTGCTATTCTTAACATGATTAAGGAAGATGGCGAACCAACTTTCGAAGCTGTTGAAGATAAGATGATTGCAGGAGCTACTAAAGAAGCAAAAGGTAAGTTATACGCAGAATTGATGAACGGAAGTAACCTGGATGAGATTGCTGATAATATTGGCGAGTCTGTAAAGACAGCCTTTAAAGCAAACCTTAAAAACTCGGTAGTTTCTGGAGCTGGAGCTGGAGCTGAACCTGTTGTTGTTGGATCTGCATTTTCTATCCCAGTAGGTAATATGTCTAACCCTATCATAGGTGAACACGGGGTTTGGGTTATCGCACCCCAGTCTATTACAGAAGCAGAAGAGAAAACTGATTTCTTAGAGGAGCAAACTCAACTTGTTACTCGTGCACAAGGTGGATTATCCGTTGCAGTTACAAACTCTATGGTAGAAGCTTCTAACGTAGAGGATAACAGAAACTAAGTAAGCTCTAGGAGACAACCATCTCCATAGCTTAAAAATCTGTAATCTTTACTAAGAGCAATATCGTATAACTCTCGCCAATTATGGTTATGAGAGCCAGATTCTAGGCAAGCAGAAACCAAACAAAGCAACGTGCTATTTGGTTGATGAAAATTAGTAATAAGTCCGGCAATAGATCTAATTCTGTAGCCGGGCTTAATCATGATTTGGGTTTGAAAATTCCAATCCTCATCTTCTGGCAAAATGCTTAACAAATAGTCCAAAGCATCTTCAAATGACATGCCCATATCATCTAATTCATAAGGTGTCCATTGAGGTAAAATCTTTGGAAAAAAACCTCGGGATTTGTGAGCAATGGCCATCCAAAAAATACTTTCAAGGGTTCTGAGGGTCGTTGTTCCTGTTGCAACTCTACGCTTTTGAGATCTTAGTTTTAAAAGCGACGCCCTTCCAACGACGCATCTCTCAGAGTGCATAACGTGATCTCTAAGTAGTCCATCACTCAGAGGTTTAAAAGTTCCAGCGCCTACGTGAAGAGTAAGTTTATTAAAAGGCAAACCAACTTGCTCAAGGTCCTTTACGAGCACATCGTCGTAGTGAAGTCCCGCAGTGGGAGCCGCAACTGATCCAGGGAACCTGGCGAAAATGGTCTGGTATCCTTCTTTATCAGAAAATTCTGACTCCCTCTTCATATAAGGCGGCAGAGGTGTCTTGCCAAAAATATCAAGGACATCACCAAAGCATTTATCCCCATCCCAATTAAAGGTAAGAGCAAAAGTCCCTCCCTCTTCTTTTACTAATCCTTCGCTTTGATTTGCAGGCCTAACTTCTAGGTTAATGTCGTCAAAATCGATTGAAGCGTATTCCGCAGTCCACCTGCGGCCTCCTCTAATGAGGCATCGCCAAGAGGTATGGCCTATTGAAGCAAGGGATAGCTCTGTAACTCCTTCAAGTGGCTCTAATAAAAAAATCTCAAGCCTCCCTCCTGTCGGCTTGACCATGAAGAGTCTTGCCTGGAGAACCTTGGTGTCATTAACCCAAAGTCCATCGCAGCCAAAATGCTTTAAAATTGATGGAAGTTTCTCAAAAGTGGAGTGCTCAATAGTAGAAGGCGTCGTTATAAGGAGTTTTGCCTTCCTTCTAGGATTAATCGGATATCGTGCAATTCTTTCATCCGGTAGTTCATAATCAAAGTCGCTCGATTGCATGGTTCAAAGGTATCTCTACTTACCTTCACATCGCAATGGAAAAAAACCTAGTTATTGGAGCGTCTGGACAACTCGGTATAGAATTAATAATTGGACTACAAGAGAGGTTTGGCATAGAGTCGGTTGTGGCCACTGATATCAAAAAAGGGGAGGATAAATTAGCTAATAGAAGTGACTTTATTCTATTGGATGCAACTGATTCTAATGCATTAAGGAAGGTTATTGAAGAGCATCAAATCACGACAATATACCAGCTTGTTGCAATGTTGTCAGCAAAGGGCGAGGAAAATCCCTTAGCAGCATGGGATCTGAACATGAAAACTCTATTGAATGTACTTGAGTTTGCAAAGGAAGGATTGATTAAGAAGGTGTTTTGGCCTAGTTCAATTGCTGTGTTTGGGCCTGATGCCCCTAAGGATGGAACTCCGCAGGATACATTTTGTGACCCAATAACTATTTATGGTGTCTCTAAGGTTGCAGGAGAATTGTGGTGCAATTACTACAACGACAAGTATGGAGTAGATATAAGATCACTGAGATATCCAGGGTTGATTGGACATAGATCAATGCCAGGTGGAGGAACTACAGATTACGCGGTTGAAGCGTTTTATAAGGCAATAAATTCTGAAGATTTTGAATGCTATGTAAGCCCAAATGAAGTTCTTCCCATGATGTATATGGACGATGCTGTAAGAGCGACTATTGAATTAATGGAGGCTCCATCTAAAAACATTAAGCTCAGGACATCTTACAATTTAAGTGGCTGCTCATTTTCGCCTTCAGAATTAAACGACACAATTGCAAAACACTGTCCCAACTTTGTAACAAAGTACAATCCAGATTCAAGGCAAAACATAGCTGCATCATGGCCAAACGAAATTGATGACTCACTTGCTAGAAGTCATTGGGGATGGAAGCCTGAATACGGTACAGAAGAGCTTGTTGCAGCCATGCTAAATGCACTGCGTAACTGATTATCTTTGTACCTCAATTTCTAGTAAATGCAACCTCTATATATTCAAAATAGCCTTAGTAGAAAAAAGGAACTATTTGAACCGTTAAATGCTCCACACGTTGGGATGTATGTGTGCGGACCAACTGTATACAGTAATGTACACTTAGGAAACGTAAGGACATTTTTGTCATTTGATGTAATCTACCGCTACTTAGAATTTATTGGTTACAAGGTTAGATACGTTAGAAACATTACAGATGTAGGACACCTAGTGGGTGATACTGACGAAGGAGAGGATAAGATTGGGAAAATAGCTCGTTTGCAAAAAATAGAGCCCATGGAGGTCGTACAGAAGTACACAAATGACTTCCATGATGTAATGAGGGTTTTTAATATTTTATCACCTTCAATTGAGCCAACAGCTACAGGTCATATAATTGAACAGATTAGCGCTATTGAAAAGATTATTGAAAATGGCTATGCATACGAAGTGAACGGAAGTGTATACTTCAGCATTAGAGAATTCAATAAAGACTATCCTTATGGAGAGCTTTCTGGGAGGAAGATAGACGAGCTAATGAATAACACTCGTGAGTTAGACGGACAATCAGAAAAGAGAGATCCGCTTGATTTCGCTCTTTGGAAAAATGCGGACGAAAGCCACCTTATGCGTTGGCCTTCTCCTTGGGGAATTGGTTTCCCAGGTTGGCATTTAGAGTGCTCTGTGATGAGTACAAAATACCTAGGCGAAGAGTTCGACATTCACGGAGGAGGAATGGACTTAAAATTTCCTCACCACGAGTGTGAAATAGCTCAAAATATAGGCGCAAACAAAACCCCAAACCCAGTCCGCTACTGGATACATGGAAACATGCTTACTGTAAACGGTCGCAAGATGGCCAAATCAGAAGGAAACGGTTTCACTCCCGAAGAACTCATCACAGGTAATCACAAACTCTTAGAAAGAGGATACTCTCCTATGACAGTTAGATTCTTCATGCTCATGGGTCATTACGCGAGCACTTTAGACTTTTCAAACGAAGCTCTAAAAGCAGCGGAGAAAGGTTTATCTAAATTGAATAACGCAATTGAAGCGCTAGGGAAAATTGAAGGAGCAGACAATAATAATTCGGAAGTAGAAATTAAGTTACTTGAGGAAAAATGCTATGCTGCGATGAATGATGACTTCAATACTCCAATTCTAATTGCAACACTTTTTGAAGGAGTAAAGACGATTAATTCTGCTGCAGACGGTCGCATTTCTTTAGGCAAAGCACAAATCGACCATCTAAAGTCTCTCTATGCTGGTTTCATGAAAGAAGTATTAGGATTAGTCGATGAAGGTTCAAGTGATGAAGGCTCTGAAGATCTTGCATCAAACCTCCTTGACCTACTAGTTGAAATGAGATCAGATGCTAAAGAAAAGAAAGATTGGGATAGTGCGGACAGAATTCGCAATACTCTAAGCGAAATGGGCATCACCATAAAAGACAACAAAGAAGGTAGCACTTGGTCTCATGAGTAAGATTCAGTCCTTTCTTTTAATTTGCTTAATCACATTAGCCTACAGTTGTGGTGAAATCCCCGCACCTGTAGTTGAAATTGAAAGCGCACCTGAACCGATTATTGCACCAAATTTCTCAGCTGATTCTGCTTATTCCTACGTTCAGAAGCAAGTTGATTTTGGTCCCAGAGTGCCCAACACTCCAGAGCACGATGCTTGCGGTGAGTGGCTCACGTCAGAGCTTGAAAGACATGGAGCAGAAGTAATAGTCCAAAGGGCAAGAGCAAGGGCTTTCGATGGAAAACTCTTAGAGCTTTCTAACATCGTAGGTCAGTTCAACCCAAAAGCCAGGTCGCGTGTGCTACTATACGCACACTGGGACACTAGGCCTTTTGCAGACAAGGATAGCACTAGAATGGATATGCCTATTGACGGCGCCAACGACGGTGGATCTGGAGTAGGAATACTCTTAGAAATCGCTAGGCAGTTGAGCATAACCCCTGCTGAAATCGGTGTAGATATCATCTTTTTTGACGGCGAGGATTATGGAAAGCCAAACGGTGTGCAATCTCTTCAAACTGATTTCCTACAATGGTGCTTAGGATCACAGTATTGGTCAAAAGAACCGCATCGCTATGGATACAGAGCTAGGTTTGGGATACTTCTCGATATGGTAGGAGCGAAAGATGCTGAGTTTAATAAGGAAGGGACATCAATGAAGTATGCGCCAAACGTTGTGAGAAAGGTTTGGGCTAGGGCACAAGAATTAGGATATGGACACAGATTCCTCAATGAGAAAACACCTGAAACAATAGACGACAACTTATTTGTTAGCGAATTCGCAGGTATTCCATCTGCAAACATCGTAGACTACAGGATGAATGTTAGACCCATGGGATATGGATTCTTCCATCACACCCACGCTGACAATATGAACATAATAGACAGAAAAATCTTAGAAGAAGTTGGAACAACAGTATTGTCCGTTGTCTATAGCGAGCAGTAATTACCTCTCTCCTGCGAATTGATCTAGGAAACGCTTATCGTTTTCAAAGAACAGCCTAAGGTCCCCAATTTGGTATCTGAGCATTGTTATCCTTTCAATGCCCATCCCAAATGCAAAGCCACTGTACTTCTTTGAATCAATCCCGCTAGCCTCTAGAACGTTTGGGTCGACCATGCCGCACCCAAGAATTTCAAGCCAACCAGTTCCCTTAGTTATCCTCTTATCTACCTCGGTCTCCAGTCCCCAATAAACATCTACCTCAGCGCTTGGCTCAGTAAATGGAAAGTATGAAGGGCGCAATCTAATTTTTGTCTCTGGGCCAAAAAACCTTTGAGCAAAATGCAAAAGAGTCTGCTTAAGATCAGCAAAACTCACATTTTCATCAATGTACAGGCCTTCAATCTGATGGAACATGCAATGTGCTCTTGCTGAAATTGCTTCATTTCTATACACTCTACCTGGCATGATAATTCTCATCGGTGGCTGACGGCGTTCCATCTCCCTCACTTGCACAGAGCTAGTATGAGTTCTAAGAAGTAAGTCAGGATCTCTTTCGACAAAGAATGTGTCCTGCATATCCCTTGCTGGGTGTTCAGGGGGGAAGTTCAATCCACTAAATACGTGCCAATCGTCCTCTATCTCAGGTCCTTCAACAACTCCAAATCCCATGTTCGAAAATATATCCAAAATCTCTCTCCTAACTACTTGAAGTGGGTGGTGAGTTCCGTGAGGGAAACCGCCAGCAGGTCTTGTAGAATCAATTCCACTTGAAACAGCTGCAGCTTTTTTATCGAAGGAAGCTTTTTCTGATGCTACTTTATCTTCAATAGCTGACTTAACCTTATTAAGTAGTGGACCTAGTTCACGTTTGTGCTCAGGAGCAACTTCTCTAAACTGTGCCATTAGGTCCTTGATCTTTCCCTGTCTTCCTAGGTACTCAATTCTGAAAGCCTCTAAAGCATCAGCAGAGTCAAAACTCCTTTGATCAATATCAACTAATAATGCCTCTAAATCTGCTTTCATATTAGTGAAGTATAGTAACGCTGAATTTCACGTCATCCTTTGGCCTATCACCAGGAAGTGTTTTCACTGAAGCAATTGAATCAATGATATCAAGACCTTCTACTACTTGACCGAAAACTGTATAGTTCATGTCTAAGAATGGAGTTCCACCTTGATTCATATATACTGCTCTAGCTGAATCTGAATATTCAAATCCGCCAATTTTCATATTGTTCCCTTCCTCAATTCTATCAAGTGTTCCCTCATCCCAAGTTTTACCGTGAACTATGTAGAACTGACTACCTGAAGACATTCTCGCAGGGTTTGCCATGTCGCCTTGACGTGCAGCTGCAAGAGCTCCTTTAAAGTGAAGGTGATCTGCTCTGATTTCAGCATCGATTTTATATCCAGGTCCACCTGAACCAAGTCTTGCTCCTGGTTCTGCATTCTTACTTTCTGGATCTCCGCCTTGAATCATAAATCCATCAATTACTCTATGAAAAAGAAGATTTGTATAAAAACCTTCCGCTGCGAGTTTTAAAAAATTATCTCTGTGGCCTGGAGTTGAATCTGAAAGCTCTATCACCATGTCTCCAAAGTCAGTGTGAATAGCTACTCTAGCGGGATCTGTATTATTACAACCGGTTGAAGAAATGTAGAAAAAAAAGCAAAAAACTGCACTGATTTGAAGGAAAATGTTACGTATGAAAGTTTTTTTCATGATATTTGACTCTCGGAATTAAGAACTACAAAGTTATAAACCTACTTGCAATGAATCGCTTTTTTACTTTAATCACTCTTGCAATAATTGCATTTTTTGTATCTGGCTGCTTGAAAGTTGAAGACACGATAGCAAATGTAACCGTTATCAGAATTAATAGTATTGGCGAAGAAGTCCCTGTAGATGGAGCTGAAGTAAGACTGTACGCAAATGGCCCCACAGACCAAGATTTTGTAGGCGAGCCACGTTTTGATACTACTCAAGTAACTTCTGATGATGGATTCGTAAGCTTCAATTTTTCTGATTATTACGTAGGCGGACAAGCTGGATTTGCAGTCCTAGACATCCAAGTAATTAAAGGAAACGGAAATTGTGTCAATCCAAATCCTCTAGATCCTGTAGACCAAAACACACTTTGTGGAACAGGACTTATAAAGATTGAGGAAATGGAGACCACTGCCGAGACAGTAATTGTGCAATAATCAAATATATAAAGTGAAATCCCGGCTTTTTATAGCCGGGATTTTTTATCCATCGTTTTTTATCCACGAAGAGAAATAATCGATCAATTGTCTTCTCATCATTAATTCTTGGTCTTCTGGATCAAGGTTGGGCAACTCTTTGATTCTTTCAAAATGAGGCCAACCATCCTCATCGTGACCCACACTCTTGTAATACCCTAGGGGCTCTAAAAGAGTGCATACACCCACATGCATCAAATTTATCTTATCGTCCTTTTTAAATGACCTTGAACCAAAGCCGGCTTCTTGAAGGCCCACAGAAAAGATAGCTGATGTTAGGTCTGGCTGTTCGCCAAACCTATCCATCAGAAGCTTCAACAGCTTATTCCAATCTCTTTCGAATTCAAAGTCCATAAAAGATAAAGTATAGACTTACAAATCAACGACTTCAACCTTTAAACCTTTGTCGACAGCATTAGACCTAAAGTTATGAATGATTTCAATTACATCTGGATGTACGTTTTTAGAGGCACTACCATCCACAATTATCGTAGAATTAGGAGATACTCCGTTTAATGCTTTTTGGATTCCTGCCTTATTTGCAAATGTTACATTTTCAGAAAGGCTGATTTTAACATTTCCAGCATTCTCTTCAGTAGTAAATGGCTTAGAGAAGTTGCTCCACTTTGACATTACAATTGCAACTACCATTCCAAGTCCTATACCAATAAGTAAATCAGTTAATACGATACCAACAATTGTTACTACAAATGGAATAAACATTTGCAAGCCCTTTGAAAACATATCTGCAAATAGACTTGGCTTAGCAAGTTTGTAGCCTACCACAAATAGGATAGCTGCTAGACTAGCTAGAGGAACCATATTTAGGTAGCTAGGGATGAGAAGTGCGCAAGCTAGAAGTAGCACACCGTGAAGGATAGCTGCCATCTTTGTTTGGCCTCCAGATTGAATATTAGCAGAACTTCTAACAATTACTTGAGTAATTGGAAGACCCCCAATTAAGCCTGAAACCATATTACCCGTCCCTTGGGCTATAAGCTCTCTATTTGTAGGAGTAACTCGCTTATGCGGATCAAGCTTATCCGTTGCTTCAACACACAACAGAGTCTCTAAACTTGCAACTATAGCGATTGTGACCGCAACCACATACACTTGAGTATTTCCAAACTGAGAGAAATCAGGCAAAGTGAAAAGCGTGTTAATCTCACTAAAAGAATTTAAAACAGGGATGTCTACAAATGTTCCATCACCCAAAGCTAATTCCTTATTTGAAGCAAAAAATGCTCCTAGGCCTATACCAGTTAGCACTACTACTAATGGCCCCTGAATAATCTTAAAAATGTTAATCTTCTTCATAAATGGCTGCTCCCAAAGAATCAAAATAGCTAAAGAAACAATAGTAATAAGAGTTGCTCCCTTACTCAGTGAATCAAACATATTGGCAAATGAATCAGTGTTTAAAGAGCCTAAAGCGTAGGGAATCTCTTTTTTTATAATGATAATACCTATACCTGCTAACATTCCCTTAATTACTGATGAAGGGAAGTAAAGTCCAATGACACCAGCCTTAATAAAGCCAAGTATGATTTGCAAAATACCTGCAATAAATACAGCTAAAAGGAAGGTGTCAAAAGCACCAAGGTCTTCTATTGCTGCAAAAACAATTACAGCAAGTCCAGCCGCTGGCCCACTTACACCAAGCGGTGATCCACTAATTGAACCAACTATGACACCTCCAATGATACCGGCTATAACGCCAGAAAAAAGGAATGGCCCAATGTATTCAGGTGGAAGTGATGCAAGTGCAATACCTAGACAAAGTGGAACTGCTACTAAGAATACTACAATACTTGCAGGAATGTCTTTTGAGAGATTTTCAAAGATTCCAATATCTTTATTTGAACTCATGATATTTAAAATTCATGCCAGCATATGCCGGCGATTAGAAAAATACGCCTAGTTTACTTTACATGCTCCTAGGCAAAGCTTCTAACTATGCTTTATCTGGTGGCGGGGTTAGGACTTCACTGTATCTACTATTCCAAATAGTATCGTTGTTTAGTACGTATTCAATTTCAACCTTTGCTCTAAAAACAAAGTGAATTATTGCGCTTGTATAATCGTCCATTTCTTCTTTTACCTCCTCTCTTTCAGATTCATTCTCTTCTTCCCCATTTTCCATAAGCTCTACAAGCTCAACTGGAGTGTCAGAAAAATAATCTGAAAGAACGTTCTTGTTCAAGAAACTTAATGTAATTAAAGTAAGAAAGAAAATAAGAGAAAATCTCTTGCAATTATGAATGTTTACGAATGAGGACCTAAAGTTCATATGCATAAAATAGCTTTTGCAAAACTAAATAAAAAAAGAGGAGTATGAACTCCTCTTTTTTTTGTCGGGATGACTGGACTTGAACCAGCGACCACACGTCCCCCAGACGCGTACTCTACCAACTGAGCTACATCCCGAATCGGGGGCGCAAAGTTAGTAACTTTGACTAACTTTAAGATTGACCATGAAGGTATCGTATAGAAAGATTAAAGAATTTTTACCTACAAGTTTTTCAGCTACTGATGCAGCTGCTGTTTTAACAGCAACTGGGCTAGAAATTGAAAAGGTTGAAACCGTTGAAGATATTCCAGGAGGACTGAAAGGATTAGTAGTTGGGAAAATTACTGATTGTGAACAACACCCTAATGCTGACCGGCTTAGAGTTTGCAAAGTTGATGTTGGCGACGAAACTTTAAACATTGTTTGTGGAGCACCCAACGCAGCAAAAGGACTTAATGTCATAGTAGCAAAACCTGGCACATGGATTTATCCCATAAGTGGAAAACCTATAAAAATTAAAAAAGGTAAAATTAGAGGCGAAATAAGTAATGGTATGCTATGTGGTCCTGATGAAGTGGGTTTAGGTGAGGATACCGGAGGCATAATGGAATTAGAGCCAAATCTTAAAGAAGGTTCATTAGTAAGTGACGCATTTAACATAGGTACAGATGAAGTTCTAGAAATCGGACTTACGCCAAACCGCAATGACGCTATGGGCCATTACGGAGTAGCAAGAGATTTGAGGGCAGGATTAATCCACGGAACGGTGAATGAAGTTTTAGAAAAAAGTTTAGAAGCAGTCATCGTTCCTGAAGGTGCAGATATCGATTTCAATAATGGTTTTGAATCTCTTAAGTCAAAAGTTGATGCAGTAGATTTAGCTACAAAGTATGCGTTGGTGGGGATCGATGGAGTGAAGATTGGACCTTCTCCAAACCACGTTCAACAGTTTTTAAAAGCAATTGGGGTAGCCCCTATCAACAATGTAGTAGATGCTACAAACTATGTTCTTCACGAATTAGGACAACCTCTACACGCTTTCGACTACAACAAAATTGGCGGAGAAGAAGTTGTTGTTAGACTAGCTAAAAAGGGAGAAAAGATTACAACACTTGATAATGTAGAAAGAAACCTACATACTTCAGACTTAGTCATTGCCGATACAAATAATGCGATGTGTATTGCTGGAGTATTTGGTAGTTCAGAACACGGAGTTAGCGACAGTACAACCAAGATTCTTATAGAATCAGCATACTTCAATCCAATATCAATTAGAAAAACAGCAAAAAGACATGGCCTTTCTACTGATGCTTCTTTCAGGTTCGAAAGACATGTCGACCCCAATTTAGTTGAGGAAGCAGCTAAAAGAGTCAGCCAATTAATTATGGATTGGGCTGGTGGAGAAATCTTTGGAGCAACTCATACTGTAAGCAATAACTTGGTAGAAGGCGCAAAAGTTGAAATGGATTGGGGGATGATGGATAGAGTTATTGGAGAATCTATAGATAGAGGTAGAGTAGCGTCCATTTTGAACTCACTTGATATTGAGATTATATCACAAACTAAAACTACACTATCGGTAAAAGTTCCTGCCTATAGGTCTGATGTAACTAGGCCCGCAGATGTTATAGAAGAAATTTTAAGGATTCACGGATTCAATCAAATTGATATTCCTACAAGAATTTCTAGTACTGTAGAAATCCCGCAAAAACCTAATAAAGAGGATTTAATTTTTGGTTGGGCTTCAACTCTAGTTGCAAGAGGGTTTAATGAAATCATGTCAAATTCACTTACAAAGGCGTCGTATGCTAAAAGTGTAAATGACAGAGATTTAAACCCTAAAGCTGTTATTGAAATACTTAATCCCCTAAGCAGTGACTTAGGAGTGATGAGACAGAGCTTAGTCTTTCAAGGAATAGAAGCCATTGCTAGAAATAGAAACCACAAGGTTGCTGACTTAAGGCTATTTGAATTTGGAAAAACTTATATGAAAAAGGCTGATGGCTATTCTGAAACAGAACACCTAAGTCTTTTTGTTAGTGGCAATAAGACTATAGAAAACTGGGACAGTGCAGGTGAAAGCAGTGATTTGTTTACAGTTAAAGAGTCGGTTTGGGCTATTTTATCGCAAGTAGGAATTGCTGATAAAGTAAAAGAGAGAATTGATGATGGAGGCATCCTTATTGAAGGTAGTGAAATTCTACTTGGAGAAAAGAGTATTGGAAGATTTGGTAAAGTTCATCCTGACTTAGTCCAAATATGTGGGATGTCTGGTGATGTGTTTTGGGCGGATCTTCTTGTAAAGCCACTTATTAAATCTAGAAAGAAGCGAAAAGTTGCTGCATATGACCTTCCTAAATTCCCATCAGTAAGAAGAGACCTCAGTCTTGTAATTGATAAGGGGGTAACTTTTGAAGAAATAAAAACAGCTGCTTTAAATGCTGAGAGGAAACTTTTAAAAGAAATTAATCTATTTGATGTTTACGAAGGTAATAAGCTCGCAGCTGGCAAGGTTAGTTATGCAATAAGCTTGATCTTACAGGATGTAAACTCAACTCTTACTGATAAGAAAATTGATAGAAGTGTAGCAAAAATTCTTGAATCGATAAGCGAAAAAACTGGGGCAATTCTTAGGTAAAAGTTAATGAATAAGCCTATTTTAACTCCTCCAATCCAAAGAGTTCATTTGGTATATTTCTTTACAAGAATACTTGTAAAACAAGGAACAAAAAGATTTCATAGAACAGATGTCATCACTGGTTTAGACAATTTTCCGGATAAAAAGACCCCAATGATCTTGGTGGGGAACCATCAAAACGGCATGATGGATCCACTAAATATTTGTGGGCAAAGTTCAAGGCAGTTTCATTGGTTAACTAGGGCAGATGTATTTTGGAATCCAATATTTAGAAAAATTTTATTCTGGTTCAATCAAATGCCCATATACAGGCAGAGAGACCGGCTTTCTGATGCAAGAGAGAGAAATGAAATAATTTGGAATAACTGCCTTGACCGTTTAGAAATAGGTGCTGCCATGGCATTGTTTCCAGAAGGCAACCATAACCCTCAAAAAACTCTTAGGCCACTTAAAAGAGGTGTGTCAGATCTACTAGGTAGGGCATATACTAGGAATGAAAGTTTAGGCCGAATGCAACTCATTCCATTTGGCCAAGACTATGAGCACTATCCAACTTATAGGAGAAGGTTAGCCCTTAGAGCTGGAAAGCCAATTGAGTGGGTAGATCTTTATGACAAAGAAATTGGCGCCATTGATTACTTAAGTCTTAACGAAAGAATTACCGACGCCTTGAGGAAGTTAACCATAGATATTCAGCCAGCTTCAGAATATAATTTGCTCGAACCATATGTTAGAGCTCTTAGGCCAACAGAAAAGGCTGGTGAAGATTGGGAAGATATCCTTAAAGAGCTTGGTCGAATCAAAACGTCTGCTGAAAACGAATCTTGGCTGAACAATGCAAGACAAAGTTTTGAAAAATTGGTGCAAGCTGGTTTTGAAAATTCCAATCGAGTGGAGGCCTGGGGTATAACCTCAAAAGATACAAGGAGAAAAAACTATCTAGCTCTACTTCTAAAACCTATAGGATGGATAGCACAGCTGCCAACTGCCCTTCAGCATTTTTTGCTTAATAAAAAAGGAGATAAAGTGAAGAAGGTAGAATTTAGAAGCACATTTAAGATTGGGCCTGCAATTTTCATTTTCCCAATATCATGGATTTTATTAGGATCAATTTGCGGGTACTTTCTTTCTAAATACTCAGTTGCACCATTTTGGATGGGGTTAGTAGGATTTTATGCTTGGGCTAATTGGGGTAACGGCCTTTACGGTAAGCTTACAGATTTTTACAACGATTACGAGGACTCAGTTGAAGGCCAAGAGTTTTGGTCTAGTTATAAAATGAGTAACTTGAGGGAAGCTTGGGCTAATTACATTGATGCAATCAAATCATGACGTACGTAATTCAAGGAATTCAGCACGTAGGAATAGCGGTGTCTGACATGGACAAAAGTTTAAAGCTTTACCGAAAGCTTTTTGGGCTTGACATCCCATTTTTTGATGCAGTAGCAGCTGCGCCATTAATGGATTCTCACTGTGGTGGAGAGACAATTACAAAAAGAGCTAGTATGGTTCTTAACCACCAAGGAGGATGTTCTGTTGAGGTGATTTCACCAACATCATTTACCCCCAAAGGTCCTGTGTTTGATTTGGCCATTGGCGATCTAGGCATAGGTTGCACAACTGTAAAAACTCCAGACATTAGGAAGATGCATGAGCACGCAAGAGAAATTCTTGGCGATTCATGTGATGAAGAATTAGTTATTGACCCTCTAGGTAGATTGACTTTTTATCTAAGAGATTACGACGAGAACTTATTCCAAATTTTGGAATCAGATAAATGGTTTACCAATCATGGACACCCCTCAGGCGGGATTATGGGGTGCACAATTGGCGTTAGCAATATGGAAGAGAGCTTCAAACTCTACTGCAACATATTGGGATACGATAAAGTTCAATTAGATGAAAGTGGATCTTTTGAAGATTGGACGCATATACAAGGAGGTAAAGAGAATTATCGCAGGGTGATTTTAGCCCAAACCAACCCAGGAACTGGAGGTTTCGCTGCTGTCATGGGAGAAACTACGATTGAACTAGTTCAAGCATTAGATAGAAAGGGAAGATTCATCTTTGAGGATAGGATTTGGGCAGATACAGGAATTGCTCATTTGGGATTTGATATAAGAGGGATGAAGGAATTGGGTGAGGAGTTGGATAATCAAGGGTTTGGATTTAGGTGCGATACAAATGATGCATTAAGTATGGGAGATCACACTTCTGTTCATTGCACTTATATAGATGACCCAGATGAATGTTGGTTGGAGTTAATTGAAGTGCACAAAATTCCAATTCTAGAAAAATTAGGCGTATTCTTGAATGTTCAAAAGCGGGATCCACAGAGACCATTGCCAAAGTGGATGCTATATGCACTCAAGTTCAACAGAATTAAAGATTAATATGTCTTCTAAAAAAATTCTCCTTGTAGATGACGAAAGTGATATCCTAGATTTCCTTTCTTACAATCTAAGAGCAGCAGATTACACTGTAAAAATTGCTAATAATGGCGAAGAAGGCATCGCTATAGCAAATGAATACGAGCCAGATTTAATCCTGCTCGATATGATGATGCCAGAAATGGACGGTATTGAGACATGTGAGAAAATTAGAGAAAATGAAAAGCTAAAGGGAGTTCTTATTGCATTTCTTACTGCTCGTGGAGAAGACTACAGTCAGATTGCTGGATTTGAAGCTGGTGCAGATGATTATATCGAAAAGCCTATCAAGCCCAAAGTCTTAGTAAGCAGAGTTAAAGCTCTACTAAGGCGAGGTGGCTTGAAGGATGAAGTTACTCAATCAGCCATCATCAAGGAAGGCCGAATCGAAATCAACAAAAAAAATCACAGTGTAAAATTCGACGGCAAAGACTTAGTGCTTCCTAGAAAAGAATTCAAGCTACTTGCACTGCTTTGCTCTGATCCTGGTGCAGTCCACACTAGAGAAGAGATAATGGATAAGATTTGGGGCGCTGAAGTAGTTGTTGGAGACAGAACCATAGACGTTCACATCAGGAAGCTTAGAGAAAAAATGGACAATGATGCTATTAAAACCATAAAAGGTATTGGCTACAAATTCATAGGCTAAATGAACAACAGCACACCTAAACAAATTGCAAGACAATCAGCTATTAAGCTCGGCATAATAAGCTTTTTTACTTCAATTCTTGTTTTAATCGCTATCGATGCTTTGCAATATTGGTTCTACACGATAGCCTTAGGAGTTATAATTGAAGAGATCAGCTACTTTGTTATCTACCGTGCTATTGAGGAGTTTATTAACCAAAGAATTAAAATCCTTTACAAGACAATCAGTAAGATGAAGGGATCTGGAGATCCACAAATCAAGATGGACGAGGACGTAATTGGGAAGGTAAACCAAGACGTCATGGATTGGGCTTCTGAGCAAATTGAAGAGATTACCATTCTTAGAGAAACTGACTCATTCAGAAAGGACTTTATCGGCAACCTTGCTCACGAATTAAAAACTCCACTATTCAACATACAGGGATTTATTATGACCCTAATAGAGGGCGGAGCAGATGATCCAGAAATCAGAGATAAATTCTTGAGAAAGGCAGAAAAGAATATCGACAGGATGACTGGATTACTCGAAGATCTAGATAGCATTTACAAGATTGAGTCTGGCGTAATGAGCATCGACCCACACACTACAAATATTGTAGAACTCTGTAAAGATATCGTTGATAGTCTCCACAAAAAAGCGGAAAAATCAAACATTACTCTTAGCGTTTCAGACCAAGAAGAATTCACAGTCATTTGCGATGTAAATAAAATTGAACAAGTCGTAAGTAACCTACTTGTAAACTCCATTAACTACGGAAATGACTGTGGGCACACTAGAGTTAAATTCTTCGACATGGGCGAAAAAGTCCTTATTGAAGTAAGTGACGATGGTATTGGAATCAAGAAGAAAGACCTTATGAGAATCTATGAAAGGTTTTACAGAGTGGATAAGAGTAGGTCTAGGAATGCTGGAGGATCAGGTCTAGGACTAGCTATTGTTAAGCATATTATTGAGGCACATGGTGAAAACATACATGTTCGCTCAACTTTTGGAAAGGGTACTACATTCAGCTTTACTCTTCAGAAGACTGGCCAAGATGAAAATAACTTAACCTTGTCTTAACATTAACTTAACATTGCTTCATAAAAGTGTTTAGAATTTAGCCTGACAAGAAGATTACTAAGAAGTAATGGAAAAAACAGCGAAAAAACTCGATCTTACACCATTTGTATACATGGCTCTTATGATTGCAGTATTTATGCTTTCATTATAAAATGAAAAAACTTTTTAAGGCCTTCGGCTACCCTGAAGTCGTTTGGCTACAAAAAAGTGAGCGCTCATTTTTAACTTTCATATCATTAGCATTCATTATCGCAATGTTTGCAACTCCCTACCCTCAGATTGCTATGTGGGTAGGGTTTTTATTTGCTGCTTATGCAGCAATAGCGAACGATAGCATTCAAACAATTGGAACATTTATTGCATCCAATCAAGATAAAAAATGGTGGATTTTGTGGATTTTTATTGCCGGCATTTTTTGCATAACAATGACATATTCATGGCTTAAAGTAGATGAAACTGGCGTCACGGTAATTTCTAAAACATCTATTATTAAAGACATTAACATAGATAGAGATTCGCATAGCATAACATGGAAATCAAACGGCGGTGAAAATACATTTACGTCTAATTTCTCTACAAATTATTTTAATAAAGATTACGGAACGTGCTTTTTTGTTGATGACATGGGGCAAATGTGTGAAGTAATCAACATGAAAACAGCTGAAGAAACACATCCTTCAGTTAAAAATACATTCAATAAGTACGTTGAAATTGAATATATAGTTTTAGCTTCTGGAGAGGAAAATATCTATTTGATAAATTCTGAGAGCGAAAGCGACGATTTAATTTTTGATCTATATCCAGACGGCTTACCAGATGGGGACGTAAGTCATGCTAGACTATCAGCAAAGGGATTCGAAAAAGCTCCTAAACATTTTCATTTTTTACAAGTTTCTGCGGCAATTTTTCTATTAATCTTAACAAGACTTAGAATGCCAGTTTCTACAACTTTTATTCTACTTACATCATTTGCTGCAAGTACAAGTGCCGTTGGAAAAGTCTTAGCGAAAAGTATGAGTGGGTATATTATGGCATTTGTTTTTGGTCTTGTGTTTTTCATGTTAGTCGCTAAATTTTCAAAAAAGTATTTCGTAGGTAAAGTAAAACCTGTTTGGGTTATCGCGCAATGGATGACATCTGGATTACTGTGGGCAACATGGCTAACACAAGATGCAGCAAATATTGCTGTTTATTTACCCAGAACATTAAGTGTTCTAGAGTTAATAACCTTTATCGGAATTGTTACAGTTGGTTTAGGAGTATTACTTTATTACAAAGGTGGTAGGATTCAAAAAATTGTTACTGAAAAATCAGTTGTTACTGATGTTAGATTCGCTACACTTATTGACCTAATTTATTGTGTTATTTTATTTTATTTTAAAATACACAGTAAAGTACCAATGAGCACTACATGGGTATTTATAGGGTTATTGGCAGGAAGAGAATTAGGTATGTCTATTATGAAAACTGGAAATAATACAATTTTAGGAGGTTTAAGACTTGCATTTAAAGATGTAAGTTTTGCTTTCATTGGTCTGTTTGTTTCAATTGTAATTGCCGTAGGTGTTAATAGCGACATTACATACTCTGAAGTTTTATATGAAATCCCCAACGCATTCAGTTCGGGGATAAGTGACTTCTTTAAAAAGCTGAATTAACTATAACATAACGTATAGATA
Organism: uncultured Bacteroidota bacterium; assembly: GCA_902578505.1. The sequence continues at coordinate 20,419 of CACHDD010000001.1, forward strand.
ATAGTTTGATAAACTAGTTTTTTAGAAAGAAGTTAAAATTTGTAGTGAAATTAATTAAAGATGAAAAATTCACTTACTCTTCTCCTTGTATTTATTACAATCATATTAGCCTCAACTAATTTATTTTCTCAGATAACTATTACTGACGATGGTTCAGGAACAGGAACAACAACATGGACAAATGATAATATATATCTTCTTGATGGATTTGTATTTGTAAATGATGGTGATGTTTTAACAATTGAACCGGGCACTATAATTAAAGGAAAATCTGGATCTGGAGCAGATGCATCTGCACTAGTGGTAGCACGAGGAGGTCAAATATTTGCAAACGGGACAAGCGATAGCCCAATTATTTTTACGTTTGAAAACGATGCTCTCGACGGTTCAACTCCATATAATATCAAAGGTCAATGGGGGGGAGTAATCGTTCTTGGAGACGCACAGCTTAACTCTACGCCTGGGGAAACTCAGATTGAAGGAATACCAGATACTGAATCAAGAGGAAGATATGGCGGTAATGATGACATGGACAATAGTGGTTCAATGTCATATGTGTCAATCAGACATGGTGGAACTGATATTGGAGCTGGCAACGAAATCAATGGACTTACTCTTGGTGGAGTTGGATCTAACACAAACTTTGACCATATTGAAGTAATCTCTAATGCTGACGATGGTGTTGAATTTTTCGGAGGAACCGCATCAATAAAATATGTCCTTACTGCTTTCTGTGGTGACGACTCATTTGATTATGACGAAGGTTGGAGAGGGTATGGTCAATATTGGTGTACTATTCAAGAGGAAGGCGAAGGCGATAGAGGGGGAGAACATGATGGCGGAACAGATCCAGAGGACGGCATGCCATATGCCCACCCTATCATCTTTAACGCAACTTATATTGGGCAAGGATCAACAGCGGGCAAACGAGCACTTACTTTAAGAGACAACGCCGCTGGAGAATACCACAACTCTATATTTTATGGTTGGGGAAAAGGCTTTGATGTTGAAAATTTAGCATCTGGAGAAGATTCATATGCAAGACTATCTAATGATGAAATTGTGTTTCAGGGAAATGTGTTTGATCAATGTACTGCTGAAGGATTAAATGCAACTTCAAGTGATTTGTTTACAATATCAATGGGATCTGGATGGTCGTCAGAAAGTGATTCTACAGAAGCTGCTAATAATTCATCATCAGTATTTCAAGCTACTTTTGATGAAAATGACAATAGCGTAGCGACCACAGGAATAAACAATACTATTATACAAGGAGCAGGTCTTTTAAATTTAATACCTACTGCTGCATTATCCGTTGGCTCATCTGCTGAACTGGATTGGTTTGAAACGAATAGCTACCCTGGAGCCTTTGATCCCAATTTAGAATGCACATGGCTAGATGGATGGTCTATGCTAAGCGAAAGAGGGTTTATTAGTTGCGATGCTTCTGATATTGATGAAGCTACAAAATCTGAGTTCTCAATTTTCCCAAATCCTACCAACGGTGAGTTCTCAATTTCATTTGAATCAGAAGCACAAACGGCAAGTATAAATATCACCGACTTAAATGGAAAACTAGTTTTTAACAATACAAGAAACATTAGCGCTGGGGAAATTGTAAAAATCAGTTTAATGAACTTACCAGAGGGAATGTATGTAGTAAATATTTTAAGTGATAACCAAGCACAATATTCAAAACTTATTATTAAATAGTAGGTAAGTAATTTTTTTTGAAAGAGGGATGGTATTACATCCCTCTTTTGGTTAATAGATCTTTAATGATTGGGGAAAAAAATCAAATAATTAGACCATAAAATTATTTGACGTTTAATAGATTTATTTTAATGAAAAATTACTTTTCACTTATTCTTTTTGTTCTTGTTTTTTGTCAAATAAATGCACAAGGAACAGTTAAAGGAGTAGTGACTGACAAGACAACTGGAGAGTTGCTTTTAGGAGCAACCGTAATAATTGAATCATCAGGAAAAGGTACAATGACCGATTTCGATGGGAATTACACAATAACTAATCTAGAACCTGGGGATTATACTTTAGTAGGAAGGTTTATTGCTTATCAAACACTAAAACAAAACATCAAAATAACAGGAAATGAAACCATTACATTAAATTTCTCTCTTGAGTCTGCAGTTATTGCAATTGACAATGAAGCTGTAGTTGAAGTAAGACAGAATAGAGCTAGCACCACCTACATGGAAAACGTAAAAAAGAAAGAAAGCTCCATGATTGATTATGTATCTTCTCAAGAGATAAAAAGAAATGGTGATAGTGACGCAAGTAGTGCAATAAAACGTGTAAGTGGAGTATATACAATTGGAAATTTTGTTGTTGTTAGAGGTCTGAGTGATCGTTATATAAGAACAGCATTAAATGGAGCAGAAATACCTTCTTTAGATCCAAAAAGAAATTCTGTTTCTATGGACTTATTCCCAACTAATTTGATAGATAATTTAGTTGTTGTAAAGACCTTAAATTCTAATCTTCCCTCTAATTATTCAGGAGCATATATCAATATTTTAACAAAAGATTACCCTGACAACTTTACGTTTAATTACTCAACATCCATCGGTTACAATACAAATTCATCTTTTAATCCAAACTTTATTACAAGTGAAGCTGGGAGCACTGAAGTATTTGGTTGGGATAATGGTTTTCTCGATATTCCAAGTTCTGTTAGCAATGGACACATTCTTCCAATTCAGGTTTCTAATTACTATGACGCTTTAGTTTACGCAGGATATGAAAATGACCTTGCTGAATTAGGTATATTTTCTTCTGACGACATCGGTTTTGGTGAGAATCAAACCAACATTTACACAATAGCAAATGATCTGGAAATTGAATCAGTAGACTATATCGATGATGTTATTATGACAGACATTCGTGAAGATCTAAACCAAAATTTATCAAATCAAACACAAGCTTTTCAAAACAATTGGGCACCAAAGAAAATAACTCCGATTTTAGATATTTCACATAGCTTTTCTTTTGGAGATAACTTAAAACTATTTAAACGTCAATTTGGTTACAACTTTGGATTTCAATATAAATTAAACAACCGACTATACGAAAATGGGAGAACTGGTAGATATTCGTTAACTGGCATTGAAACAGAAAAAGACGAGCTTGAAATTCAAAGACAACTATCTGATATAAGAGGCACTCGATCGGTATATACTTCTGCTTTAATCAACCTAGCATATCATTTAAATTCAACAACAAAACTTGGCTTTACCTTTATGCCAAATATTTCAGGAATAAATGATGCTCGGTATCAAAATGGTATAAATCCTAGTGATGCAATTGGTTTAGGACAAGAACAAAGACAGCAGAGATACTTAGAAAGGGGGATGAATGTTTACCAACTAAGAGGTGAGCATGATCTTAGAGGAAACGCAGGCAATAAAATTACTTGGACCGCTTCATATACTAAAGGCAAGCAGTCTACACCAGATTTAAGATCATTCATAAATAGTTATGAAGTACTTGAAGAAGGAATATTATATTTTGATCAGAACGGCAACAATATAACTGATGAAGCTGTTGCATTAATTAATGATGGTGAAGTGTTGGAAGAATACTACCCGAATTTCTCTTCTGAAGAAATTGAAAATGGACAACTAGCTTATAGTATTATGGATAATTTATATCCCTCTCCAACAAGATTTTACAGAGATATGATCAACAAAACCACTGATCTGAAAATCAATTACATCAGGTCTCTTGAATCTTTAGGTGAAAAAAATAAGTTGTCACTAGGGATTTCTTATGTTCTAAAAACTAGAGACTATTCAGAAAATAGATTCAGTTTTGTTTCTAGTGGTATAAATTATGATGGTAATCCTACAAATTATTTCAGCCCAAATAATATGAATGTTATTCCGGGGACTGGATTGGATTATTTATACGTACGAGATGACACTGATATTCAAAACAGTTACAATGCGTTTCAAAGTGTGTTAGGTAATTATGCAATGCTAGACCTATCCCCGACAGAATTTTTAAGAATAAATACAGGAGTTAGGGTCGAAGCAACAAACATGCTTCTTGAAAGTGACATTATCGAAGAAGAAGAATTGTCTGATGAATTACAGGAAAATTTTCGAGGTTCGTTAGATGTAATTGATGTTCTTCCATCTTTGAATATGACATACACTTTATTTGAAAAGGAATTACAAACTCTAAACTTTAGGTTTTCTGCAAGCCAAAGTGTAGCTAGACCACTCTTTAGAGAAAAAGCCCCTTTCTCAGTTTTTGATTTTGAAATTCAAGAACAACAAACTGGCAATACTGATTTAAACAGAACAAAGGTTTTGAACATTGACCAACGACTTGAATTTTTTCCAGATTTAGGTGAAATTATTTCTATTTCTGGTTTCTATAAAAGATTTACAGATCCGATTGAACAAGTGATTATTTCAACAGCTTCCAATACAGAAATTACATGGAAAAATGTAGAAAAAGCAGAATTGTTTGGTGCTGAACTGGAAATAAAGAAAAATCTTGGTAATTATAACTTTTCCTTTAATGCGACATACATTAATAGTAAAACTAGTATCGCAAACGATGAGTTGATAGAAATTAGAGCTACAGATCCCGATCATGAGGATACAAGACCAATGTTTGGTCAATCGCCATACATTATAAATAGCATGATTAGCTATGTAAATAGCGAGATCGGATATAGCACAAATATTAGCTTTAATATAAGTGGAGAGAAATTAGTACTTGTTACTCCTGGTGGAACCCCAGATGTCTATGATCAACCAAGAGGGACTCTTGACATGAGTGCAAATAAAACTATAGGAGATAAATTATCTATAAGCTTAAAGTGTAGAAATTTGCTCGACCCTGAATATAGGCGAACATACACCTTCAAAGATGTAGAGTATGACTTCCAAAATTTCAATATTGGAAGGACATTCACTTTGGGCCTATCGTATAATTTTTCTAAAGAAGAAAATTAAAGTTTTAATTCGACTTCTATTTCCCAATCAGGATCTTCTTTCTTTTCCTGTACTAACTTAATAATATTAATCGCAATATCATTAAACTCGGTTGAGGTCAACACAAATGTGGCCTCTCTAATTAGTTTCCCGTCGTCATATGCAACCTCTACTGAAGCAAGTGTAGCAGCAAGTTTGCCATTATAATATACTGAGGCATTTTCGTAAGTCAAACCTTCTGTACTATATCCGTCGAGAATATTTACTGTATTTGGAGAACATCCAAGTATCGTTGCTGTTATGATAAAAAGCAAAAAATTTTTCATTTCATTAATATATGATTTATTTCAGAATTTTAATATTTAATTAAGAATGAACAAATGGGTTTGTCGCCTTTTCCTTCCGAATTGTAGTTGAAGGTCCGTGACCTGGATGAACTTCAAAATTATCGGGCAGAGTGTAGAGTTGTTCCTTTATAGACTTAGCTAAAGTAGATGCATCTCCACCTGGTAAATCAGTCCTACCTACACTTCCATTAAAAAGAACATCTCCACCGATTACGAAGCTGTATTCATGGCAAACAAACACTACGTGACCTAGACAATGGCCAGGTGCTAATCTTATTTCTAGGTCATAATTGCCAGAAGAAATGATTGAGCCCTGCCCTTCTAATGGAACTCCCCTTGATGGCAACGTATCCATAGGTATACCGTAAACATGAGCTGACTTTTCAGCCATATCCCAAGTCGGAATATCCAGGTCGTGTAACCTTGGAAGTAGTCCGTATTTTTCAGCAATCCAGTTTGCACCTAGGACATGATCAATGTGGGCATGGGTTAATAAACATTCAACTAGCTTTAAACCCCTACTCTGAAGAAAAGAATCAAAATCTTCTCTCTCATCAGAACTACTCATTCCAGGGTCGAATACCGTTGCCTCTCCATTACCGTGATCGAGCAAATACGTATTCTCGCTAAACACATTAAAAGTGAAAGTGTGTAGATCGTTCATCATTTTGAGATTATGGGCGTAATTTCGAATAGAATGCTCTCTATTCGTACAATATTACCAAAGTTATTTTCTATTGCGCTTGCAATTAGTTTGTGCTGGAGTATAAACGCTCAATTCCACGATGGACTTTTGGTAGAATATGGGAAAAATCGAGTACAGTACAGAAATTTTGAATGGCAGTATCACACTCAAGGCGAATTTGAGATATACTACTACCAAGGTGGCAAGGCTTTAGCTGGAGATATAGCTTCAGTTGTTGCCAATGCTCGTAAGGAGTTATTGCAATACTTCGGAAACAATCTTGATGGGCCTATTCAAATTTTGGTCTACAACAATCAAGTAGAATTCAAGCAATCAAACATTGGTTTATTTCAGCCTGAAGACGAGGGAAATAATATAGGAGGTAATGCGAAACTTGTAGGAAATAAACTCTTCATTTACGGTCGAGGAGATAGAAAAGAAATGGAGAGGGATTTGTTAGAAGGATTGGCTAGGATTTCTCTAAACCAAATACTTTACAAAGGCAGTTGGCAAGAGGCTTTAAGAAATTCTAGTATACTTCAAGTTCCAGATTGGTTTAAAGAAGGTTTAGTCAGATACATAAGCGATCCAATATCAGCAGAGTCAAAGGCATATGTTTATGATGCTGGAAAAACTGGTGACCTAGGTTGGATAGAAAGGACAGCTGGTGAAAAAGCGGGTAGATGGGGACAAGCGGTTTGGTCTTATGTGTCAGATATATGTGGGAAACAGGCAATAGCGAATGTGCTTTATATGGTTAGAGTGAGTAGCAGTATTGAAGATGGATTCCGTTTTTCTACTGGCCTGGAGTTAGACGAATTAATGCAAGAAGTCCTCTCATATTCTAACAGGCTGTCTTCTTCAAAATATATGTCTAAAATCAATACACTTGAAGATGAATTAAATAAATTTGAATACAATTATTACAGCGTTTCGCCTGATGGAAACACTATTGCTTATATCACAAATATTAGAGGTCAGCTAACGATTCGAACAAAGAATAAAACCACTGGTGATGTAAAAAAGAGAGCAATTCATGGTAAGAAACTAAGCCAAGTCGGTGAGGGGGAAAACCTTCACATAGCGTGGCATCCAAATTCGAATCAGCTCAGCTACGTGATTAATGAAAAGGGAGAGCCACAATTAATTACTATCAGATTAGACGAGAAAGGATTTGTACAAAAGACGTTATTTAGGATTGACGGAGTTCTTTCTCTAGACTACTCACCAAATGGAAGGAATATCGTTTTTTCTGGTCTTAGAGATGGTCGTTCTGATTTGTACTTGTATCGGGTTGTGGGAAATATTCAGGAGCCTCTTTGGATTGATAAATACGACGACCTGGACCCTCGCTTTACAAACGGTGGAAACTCAATAATTTTTGCTTCTAACAGACCTGATGATACTCTCAGGAATGAAACCAATTACGAGCCCTTTAAAAAAGAGTTGGATCTTTATTTGGCACATCTAAATAAAGACCAAATTCAAATAGAAAGGCTGGTAAAGACTCCTCTAGTAGACGAAAGACAACCTATACCTCTTTCCGAAGACGACTTTATCTATTTAGCTGAAAAGCCCTCAGGTATGCAAGATTTGATGTGGGGATGGAAGGATAGCACAATTTTAAATATTGACACAATCGTTAAGTATAGGTACTATACAGATACTAGGGTGTTGCAAGACTTAACTATTCCTGCTTTGGGTTTAGGATGCGATACAGTTAATGAAAAAATCCATGCTCCAATAATTTTAAATCAGAAGATTTACAACATGGAGGTGGTAGAAATGCCCAAATCCTCAAGTCGTAAAAGTTCAAGTCTCAGCGACCATTTAAGTATAAAGGCTTTAAACAATGACTTTATAGCTCCAGACTGGTCGTTAAAGCTGAGCCCAACGCAGGTAGATATTAGGAATTATACTTTTGAAGGAGAGAAGAGGGGAAAGGAATCTGAAACTAAACCTCAACCTGTTAAAGAGAATACTACAAAAACAAAGCGCAAGGGGAGTAACGTGAAAATAATGCCTTCTAACTATAGATTAAACTTCACGTTGGATAAAATGCAGACGCAAGTAAGCAATGCGTTTGGCTCTCAATTCTACACCCCTTACGACGGAAACATCAATGTGAATCCTGGAATTGGAAATGCGACAGAGATCAGGTTGAGTGACCTCTTTGAGGATAGGCATATCATTGCTGGCTTTAACATTCCCGCAAACTTGAGCAATAGTTTGATAGGACTTGCCTATTACAATTTAGAAGCACAAACCGACAAGATGTTCAGTATTCAAAGACAGGGTACTATGAGCTTCGATGCTGAAAACTATACCCTTGTTGAAACGACATCACTGTTCTCAAAATACAGACTCACCTTCCCGCTTGACGAAGTAAGGAGTATAAGAGCATCTGTTGGGTTGAGAGTAGATAGACATGTTCCTCAGGGAACAGAAATGAACACTCTAACCCAACCTATAGAATACGCTGAACAGTTTGGTGGAGAGCTAGCATACGTATATGATGATTCACGAATACTAGCGCTGAACATTAGAGAGGGTACTAGAGCTAAAGTTTGGTCTGAGTACTACATAGACACAGAAGGCCTGAGTTTTGGGACATTAGGGTTTGACGCAAGGAAATACATTAGGCTTTATTCAAATAGCATCTTTGCAGTAAGAATGGCTGGAGATTGGTCAATAGGAAGCAACAAGCTTCTTCACCTACTTGGTGGAACTGATAATGTCTTGCTCAATTTTGGTAGTATAACTTCAGAAATTGATCCAGATGTTCCATATGCATACCAAGCCCGAATTACTCCACTTAGAGGATTTTCAAATAATGCAAGGAATGGTTCTAATGCATTTGTTATGAATGCAGAATTAAGGATCCCAATTTGGAGTACATTATTTAAGATTCCAGCAAGCAGTGATTTCTTGAGAAATTTCCAAGTTGTTGGATTTGCAGATATCGGTTCAGCTTGGAATGGAATTCACCCGTACTCTGAAGACAATAGTTTTAATACTACAGTTATTGAACAAAACCCTATAACCTTTACTGTCGACAATAACCACGAACCGATTCTATACGATTGGGGTGTTGGGATAAGGTCTAGGTTATTAGGATATTGGGTGTGCGCGGATTTGGCATGGGGAGTGGACAATAAAACTATTCAACCAGCGCGTTTTTCACTAAGTTTAAATTTCGATTTCTAAAGTGGAACTTTCTACTCTATTCATATTACTTCTAATAGGTGTCGTAGCAGGAATTGCCAGCGGCTTTGTGGGTATAGGTGGTGGACTCATAATAGTCCCCGCTCTTATTTATTTCACAGGTCTCGATCAGCACGTAGCCCAAGGCACATCACTAGCCATGATGCTACCTCCAATAGGAATATTAGCTGCACTAAACTACCATAGCGAGCAAAGCGTAGAGTGGACATATTCCGCCTGCCTTGCAATAACATTTGTAATTGGCGCTTGGCTGGGAAGTAAGTGGTCTTTAAAACTGTCGCCCACAGTAGTTCGACTAGTCTTTGCAGCATTTATGTTCTACACTGCATCAATTATGGCGATAAAATCGATTAAAGAAATTTTCCCTGGAGATGGATCTTAAAGGCAAAATAAAGCATCTAGCATCTAACCTACACCCTCAGCTAATAAGCTGGCGTAGACATCTCCATGCACACCCTGAACTTTCATTCGAGGAGCATGAGACAATGGCATTTATCTCAAATGTCCTCACAGAACTAGGAATCTCACATGAAAAGGGTATTGCAGGTACTGGTGTTGTAGCCACAATCAAAGGTCGCAACCCAAATTCAAGAACTATCGCCCTAAGATCTGATCACGACGCCCTACCCATCATTGAGAAAAACGAAGTCGACTACGCGTCTAAGAATCACGGCAAAATGCACGCGTGCGGGCACGACGTACACACCACATCATTACTCGGTGCCGCTTCAATTCTTGCTTCTACATCGGATCAATGGGACGGAACCATACGCCTCATCTTCCAACCCGGCGAAGAACGGCTACCCGGTGGCGCCTCAATAATGGTAAAAGAAGGAGTGCTCAAAAACCCAGTCCCCTCCCACATCATAGGTCAACATGTTTTCCCAGACCTCCCTGCCGGACATGTAGGAATGAGAGGCGGCATGTACATGGCCTCAGCCGACGAAATCTACCTAACCATTACCGGCAAGGGTGGCCACGCAGCGTTACCAAAAGGACAATGCAATCCCCTTCTCGTCGCCTCTGAAATTCTACTGGCATGCGAGCAATTCATAGAAACAAGGGAAAACACTGAGATAAAAACGGTACTATCGTTTGGCTTTATTGAAGCATTAGGAGCCACCAATGTCATTCCAAATTCTGTCCAGTTAAAAGGCACATTCAGATCGCTTAACGAGGAATGGAGATTCAATGCTCATTCAAAAATCCGAGAAATAGTGGATAGCATATGTGCAAATCGTGGCGCTACAGCTGACCTTGATATTCGAGTTGGATACCCAAGCGTATACAACGACCCAAAATTAACAGAACGTATGTACTATTCGGCAATTGAGTATCTAGGTGAGGAAAAAGTACACGAGCTTCCAGAGAGGATGACAGCTGAAGACTTTAGCTTTTACGCACAAAAAATACCAGGATGTTTTTATCGTCTTGGTACTGCTAGCCCTGATGCAGAACACGGCCTTCACGGCCTTCACACTCCACATTTCGACATAGACGAAAGTGCGTTAGAAATAGGCGCTGGTTTAATGGCTTACGGAGCTATAACATGCTAATTAGCCACGTCGCTTAGGAATTTAATCCTTATAAGCCTTAATTCTTCTTCAGAATAGCTATCTTCAAATTCGGCAAGAGCTGCCTCTATGCTTTCGTCGTCTGATTCGCTAAAGAACTCAAATAATTCTTCAACACAATCATCATCCATACTTTCCGCAATACAGTGATCGATATTCACTTTAGTTCCAGCAGCAACAATTTGTTCAATTTCTCCAAGAACTTCCTCAACACTAAGGTTTGTCCTTGATGCTATATCATTGAGGTTCATCTTCCTATCAATTTGTTGGATGATGTTCACCTTATTGCTCGATTTATTTAAGGCTGTTCGAACGAGAAGATCCTCTACCCTTTCAATATTTTCCTCCTCCACGTATTTGGCAATAAGCTCAAGGAATTCCTGGCCAAACTTCTTTGCTTTTCCAGCTCCCACTCCAGTAATCCTCAGTAACTCCTCCTCAGTGATTGGATAGTGAATAGACATCTCGTCCAAACTTACATCTTGGAAAATAACATAAGGTGGCAAGCTCTTTTTATCTGCAATTTCCTTCCTTAGACTAACAAGCATGGGTCTGAGCTTAGTATCTGATGCTCCGCCTTGGCCTTTTCTAGTCTGAACCATTGGATCACCTGAGTCAACATCGTCATAATCCCTCTCCTCAGCCAATTTAACCTCATAAGGCGCCTTCAAATAATCTCTACCCTTATCTGTAATTTGAAGTACTCCGTATTGCTCTACATCTTTTTTAATAAACCCATACACAATGGCCTGTCTCATTACTCCATTCCAGTGTCTATCTTCTTTATCTACTCCTTTTTTCCAATATGAACTTTGAGATCCTTTATACGCTTCAACCTCTCTGTTTTCTTCACCAACTAATATTGCAGAAATAAACTGCATTTTATGACCCTCTTTAAAATTTGATATTGTTTCGATTACGAGTTTAAGCTCTTCTGTTCCGTCGTATTGCTTTTTGGGATTTCTAGTGTTATCACAGTTTTGTGCTCCTGGTCCATTTATTTCATCAAACTCCTCTCCAAAATAGTGAAGTAGGAATTTTCTTCGCGATATAGAAGTTTCAGCATAGGCCATAACCTCTTGCAAAAGCTGCATTCCTATTTCTTGCTCTGCAATGGGTTTACCATGAAGGAATTTCTCAAGCTTTTCAATGTCTTTATGAGAATAGAACGCAATACACCTACCTTCTTGACCATCTCGTCCAGCTCTGCCAGTTTCTTGATAATAACTCTCTAAACTCTTTGGGATATCGTAGTGAATCACATACCTAACATCTGGTTTGTCAATTCCCATCCCAAACGCAATTGTCGCTACAATTACATCGACATCTTGCATGAGGAATTGATCTTGTATTGAAGATCTAGTTTTACTGTCTTTTCCAGCGTGATAAGGAAGGACCTTGACCCCATTAACAGAAAGAGTTTCAGCTATCTGCTCAACCTTTTTCCTGCTCAAACAGTATATAATCCCACTCTTACCCTTATTGTTCAATGCATATTGAACTATTTGCTTAAGAGCATCTTTTTTAGGCCTTACCTCGTAAAATAGATTGTCTCTGTTGAATGACGACTTAAACACATTAGCATCGACCATTTCGAGATTCTTCTGAATATCGACCTGAACTTTAGGAGTAGCAGTAGCAGTTAATGCAATGATGTGAACATCAGCAATCTGTTTAATGATAGGCCTAATTTTCCTGTACTCAGGCCTAAAATCGTGACCCCACTCTGAAATACAATGAGCCTCATCTACCGCAACAAAACTGATTTTTACAGACTTTAAAAACTGAATATTACTATGCTTAGTTAAAGTCTCAGGAGCAACGTACAGAAGTTTGGTCTTTCCAGCAGTTACATCAGAAACTACATTTTCTGCCTCGCTTTTGTTTAGTGACGAGTTTAAAAAGTGTGCAATTGATGTGTCCTCGTGATTTCCTCTTATCGCGTCAACCTGGTTTTTCATAAGTGCTATCAAGGGCGAAACAACAAGTGCAACACCATCTAGCATTAACGCAGGTAATTGATAGCAAAGGCTTTTACCACCTCCTGTAGGCATAATTACAAAGGTGTCTTTCCTATCAAGCACACTCTGGATAGCTACCTCTTGTTTACCCTTGAATTCTGGAAACCCAAAATATTTTTGCAACGCTATTTTTGGCGTATTATCAGAAAGGTACATCTATTGGTTAGAATTACACTAATAAAGATAAGTCCTTTTCTTAGATTTGCAATCATTAATTTTGATCATGGATTTTAGTAAAGAAAACATCCTAAATAGAGCAAAACAAACACTTAAAATGGAGGGTGATGCTTTACATAATCTATCCTCAAGTTTAGGCGAAGATTTTGTTGATGTAATCTTTACAATACTTGATTCTAAAGGTAGAATAGTTCTAACGGGTGTGGGAAAAAGTGCTGATGTTGCCCGCAAAATAGTAGCGACATTAAACTCTACTGGATCGCCAGCACTTTTCGTTCATGCTGGTGACGCTGTTCATGGAGATTTAGGCGGGATTCAAGATGGAGACGTAGTTCTTTGCCTTTCAAAAAGTGGAAAATCTGCAGAGATTGAAGCATTAGCACCACTAATTAAAGATGCTGGCAACACACTCATTGCAATAACAGGAGTATCTACATCAACATTAGCTAAGCTTGCTGACCACATTATTCTTGCTGGAAATGAACCAGAGGCGTGCCCGTTTGATTTAGTACCAACAACTAGCACATCAGTACAAATGGCATTAGGAGATGCTATTGCTCTATGCTTAATGGAAGCAAAGGGGTTTAGCCCAGAAGATTTCGCAAGGAATCATCCTGGTGGTACTCTAGGAAAAAAGTTGACGATTAGAGTTTCTGATTTGGTCGATTCTAATAGATTGCCACAAGTCAATTCTAGCGCTTCAATGCAGGATGTTTTAATATCTATGACATCTGGAAGATATGGAGCAACAGTAATAATGGAAGGTAGCAAAATTGTGGGTATCATAACTGATGGTGATTTGAGAAGGGCTTTAGAATCTGGGAAGTTTGACCAGTGTGCTTCTGAAATAATGGGTTCAACACCGCTAACAATTTCTGAAAACAAATTAGCGGCAGAAGCTGCAAGGGCTATCCAAGAAAGGGGCGTAACTCAAATTATATCTGTAGATTCAAATGGAGCGTATTCTGGAATAGTACATTTACACGACTTAATTAGAGAAGGAATAGTAAACTGATGGCACCACCTCTAGACCAAGATCTGCCAAACGAAAAACAAATGGGCTTTCTCGATCATCTCGAAGAATTAAGGTCTAGGCTTTTTAAATCCCTTTTCGCAATTTTTATTGGGGCATCAATACTATTTGTGAAAAAGGATTGGGTTTTTGACATGATTTTATTTGGTCCCAGAAACCCAGAATTCTTCAGTTTCAAAATGTGGTGCAAGCTGTCAGAACTGATTGGAGCCGGTGATAAGCTTTGTGTTAGTGAAGTTAAATATGAGCTAATCAACACGTCAATGCTGGGTAATTTCACAGCACATATTATGGTTTCTCTTGCAGGAGGTGTAATCGTAGTATTCCCTTATTTATTACTTCAAATATGGGGCTTCATAAAACCAGCATTAAAGAATAGTGAGCGAAAGTCCATTCGAGGTATGGGCTTTTTCTCCTCGTTATTGTTTTTTGGAGGTGTTGCTTTTGGTTATTGGGGAATAGTTCCACTATCGTTACAATTCTTAGGTGGATACGAATTAGGGGATGTTGCTTCTAGGATTGCAGTAATGTCATATGTGAAAACTGTAGCTACCATTGCTCTAGCATCAGGATTGATCTTCCAACTTCCTGTATTTGTATACTTTCTATCTAGAGCTGGAGTTGTGACTCCTGAGATACTTAGGAGCTACAGAAAACACGCGCTCATAGGCATTTTAATCATTGCCGCAATCATCACTCCTCCCGATCTAACTTCGCAAATATTAGTATCAATTCCTGTTCTTTTCCTCTATGAAATTGGTGTTATTATCGCGAAACGCCAGGTAAGAAAAAGAGAAAAGAAAAACACAAATGACAATTAGATCGCTTGTAGCACTTTTATTCTGTCTAGTATATTCTCTTATTTATTTAGCTCAAACTACATCTGTTGAAGGTAGAATTTTTGATGGCGAAACTGGCGAACCTCTTCCATTTGTTACTGTTAGTTTTAAGGGAACCAACAAAGGGACGACATCTAATATTGATGGAAGGTATACATTGAGCACTAAAGAGAGAGTAGGTAAAATTCATATCTCATTCCTGGGTTATTTATCTCAAACAATTCAGATTCAAAAAGAAGTGCATCAGACACTTAATATTGCTTTAGAGCCGAAACGCATAGAATTAGCAGCAGCTGAAGTAAGGCCCGATAAGAAGAGAAAAAATCCCGCTAAACCTCTAATGCAAAGAGTGGCTGATGCAAAAAAATACAACAATCCGAAAAACATCCCCGCCCTTAAATATAAATTTCACGATAGGCTAGAAGTCGATGTAAACGACATACCAGAAAAGTTGCCTGAACGGAAATTTTGGGGTGCATTTGGCTGGGTTTGGGATAAGCTAGACTCAAGCGAGCAAAGGGTAAATCTTCCACTCTTTATGTCTGAATCGATAGGCAACATTAGAACCCAAAACAAACCTTCAAGAACTGAAAAGCGCATTGATGCAGCCAGAGCAACATGGATGGAAGAGGGCGATAACTCATCATCAGTTTCAGCAGAATTCTTCGACATAGACCTCTATGAAAATCAATTTCTATTAATCGATAAGGCATTTACAAGTCCCATCCACGATAGGGGTAATTTGCACTACAGATACTACATTCTGGATACATTAGAGATAGAGGGGCGCGTGAATTTTCATTTGGCTTTTGTACCAAGAAGAAGGGGGGAATACACTTTTGAAGGAGAGTTTTGGATAGATACCTTGACAATGGGGCTTTCTAAAATTGATGCTAAAATTTCCGAAGGTGCTGCGATCAATTTCATTCGTTCAATGAGCTTTATGCAGAAGTACGATTTTCAAAATAAAAACTGGGTTCTCTCAAAAAGAGAAATAATAATGGACGCTTCGTTAGTTGGCAGAAGCATGGGAGTTTACGCGCGAAATAAAACACTATATTACGACTTTGAATTTGCTGAAGAATGGCCAAGAGATGTTTGGGGTTCAAAGAGGGATCTTACCTACGACACAGGCGCTCATGATGTCCTTGAAGAAGAATGGGTTAAGAAGAGACCTCATCCAATATCAAATAGAGAAATGGACATCTATGAGACTGTTGATTCAATTCAATCTATGCCTCAATTTGACTTTCTTGGTGGCCTACTTTACTTTGTTGGTACTGGTTATGTTGAATTTGAACACATTGAAATCGGGCCTTGGTATGATGCCTATTCCTACAACGAAGTTGAAGGGAGTAGATTTTCTCTAGAGATGTACACAACGGATGAGGTGAGTAGAAAGATCTTCCCATCTGTTTTTTGTGCTTATGGAACACGTGATAAGGAATTTAAATACGGAGCAGATATCACTTACGTCCAAAATAGAGTCCCTAGGATTGAGTGGTACGCTTCATACCAAAAAGATATCGAACAACTTGGTATGATGGGGTTCTTTGATCAAGGTAATCTATTTAACTCTGCGTTTAACCTAAGAGCCCAAAACCAACTCGCAATGATTTCAGTATCTGAAGCAAGTTTCCTTGGGGAATTTGGGAGTGGATTTACCTCGTTTATCGAGCTTCGACATAGAAAAGTAGAATCCCGAGGTAAACTAGACTTTCTGCCTCCAAATTATTTAGTAAGATCTCCAAGTGGTCCTGCTTGGATAGCACAAAGGCCTTCAATCATTACAGCTGAATCTACATTTCAATTGAGATATGCAAGGAATGAAAAATTTGTAAGCGGTTCGACTGAAAGGATTAGCCTGGGTACTCGAGCACCAATTTGGACTATAACTACAACCCAAGGCTGGAAAGGTATAGCTGGATCTCAATATAGATATGGTCGTTATACCATGGGTTTAGAAGGGAAATTGCGCCTTGGCCCATTAGGCCGAATCGACTATAACTCAGAAATTGGAACTTATTCAGGTAATGCACCTTTCCCATTACTAGAGCTACAGCCTGCTAATGAAACCGTTCTTTCAATTAAAGAATCCTTCAATCTGCTCCAGTATTTTGAATATGTAACCGATACATGGGTAAGGGGATTTTACGAGTGGCATGGCGAAGGTGTACTTCTAGGTCGAATACCTTGGATTAAGCAATTAGAGCTTAGAGAATTGGTTGGAATAAAAGGAGTTTATGGACATTGGGACGATAGGCACGAAAGCATTTTAGAACTTCCAGAATATACAAATGGTCTCAATGGTTTTTACGGCGAAGCAGTAATAGGAATTGAAAATATTTTGGGCTTAATAAGAGTAGATTTAAACCTTCAACTAAAAGAACCCACCATTGATTTCAGTGAAAAATGGGGGGTTAGGGTAGGTCTAGGCTTTGAGCTTTAATTTTGTATCCAATATGAATATATCTGCAGCACATAATAATGCAACACTTAAAGCAAGCAACATCTCTAAAACCTATTCAGGCAGAAAGGTTGTAAGTGATGTTAGCTTTAATGTAAATCCAGGAGAAGTTGTGGGATTATTAGGGCCAAACGGAGCAGGTAAAACAACTTCATTTTACGCTGTTGTAGGATTAGTTAATCCAGAAGTTGGAAAAGTATTCCTAGGTGATAAAGAGTTGACAAATCTCCCCATGTATATGAGGGCTCGAGAGGGGATTGGCTATTTACCACAAGAGGCCTCGGTGTTTAGAGCTCTTTCTGTTGAAGACAATATCACTGCTATTCTTGAGCTACGAGGATTAAGTAAAAGTGAGCAAAAAGAAAAGCTTGAGGGACTACTGGACGAGTTTAGACTAACTAAAGTTAGAAAAAGTATGGGAGCTGTACTTTCAGGAGGTGAAAGAAGGAGAACTGAAATTGCTAGAGCACTAGCATGTGACCCAAACTTTATACTACTTGACGAGCCCTTTGCTGGAGTAGATCCAATTGCTGTTGAAGATATTCAGAGAATTGTAGTACAGTTAAAACAGAAGGGGATTGGAGTTTTGATTACCGACCACAATGTTCAAGAAACTCTTCACATCACAGATAGAGCATACTTACTTTTTGAAGGAAAAATTCTAAAAGAAGGAACTGCAGAAACCCTAGCGTCTGATGAACAAGTTAGAAGAGTGTATCTAGGAAGAAATTTTGAATTGAGGAAGTAATCCACCTCTTGCGTCAAGCATCTTATAAATATACTTGCCGATTACGTCAAATTCTAAATTTACACTGTCTCCTATCTGAAGTTCATGCATTGTAGTTTCTTGCCATGTGTAGGGTATCAGCGCAACTGAAAACCTTCCTTCATCGCTACTTACAACAGTTAGTGAGATACCATTAACTGTAATTGATCCTTTAGGGACTGTCATCCATTGAAACGAACTTTTATGCTCAATGATTAACTCATGCGAGCCATCTTTTTCAATTATTTCGACTAGAGTTCCCGTTGTGTCTACATGACCTTGCACCATGTGGCCGTCGAACCTATCGCCCAACATCATACATCTTTCAAGGTTCACATTATCACCAACCTTCCAATTATTAAGACTAGTCTTTTGCATAGTTTCGTCTATGGCAGTTACAACGTAATCCTCGCTTGAACAACTTACAACTGTTAGACAAACACCATCGTGTGCTAAGCTTTGGTCTATTTTAAGCTCAGAATTAAAGCTGCATGAAAGAGTAAAGTGAACATTTGTACCCTCCCTTTCAATTTTGGTTATCCTACCTTTAGATTCAACTATTCCTGTGAACATATTAATCGACAATTGAGCTTTTAGAACCCAGAATCTGAATTTGGCCATTGAACTTTTCAGAAACGATTCCTTCTAGTCTAATGGTATTTAGTGTAAGAGTGTAAAAATAGACTCCATCGACTAATTTTTCGTCACTTTCCTTATTTCGACCATCCCAATTTATTTCAGTATCTTCCGTCACAAAGACTTCTGTGCCCCACCTATTGTAAACTCTAAAATCAACTGATTCAATGAATTTCCATGATAATGGAACGAAGAAGTCATTTACTTTATCTTCATTTGGGGTAAAGACATTGGGTAAAAAGTAGAAAGGACAGTTATCAACGCAAACAATGTTTGAGAATTCACTTTCGTTGCGTCTATAATCTCCATTTGGCCCGACTAGTAATGAGTCAATTGCAGTAATTGCAAAGCATCCAGCTATAGTTCCTTCGTTTTGTTCAAAATTGAAAACGAATGTCGAGTCAAGTTCTAGTCCTTCTATATTATCATAAGTAGCATACAGTTCCAATGTGTCACCTAGGAATTGACCCCAATAAATATTGTACCCCATTACATCATCTGAACATTCGTTTGAACCAAACCAGCTTAGTAGATCTGTTTGGGCTTCGCAATCATCGTCCACTTCAAGGGTTGGTGGGCAAGGAGGAGTGAAGTCATATGGTACACCGCATGCCTCTTGAGATCTATTGTGTAGAGGATTTTGAATCAAGTTTGAATCATAAGCTCCCTCAGTTGTCACTCTGTAACAATACGTTCTTGTGTTTACTAATCCAGAATCTACATATACGTGGTAATCAGTTGTATCGTATGGTACAAAATCAACATCACTAGTAGCCTTTCTCTCGATATAGTATCTATAGTTAAACCACGGAACATTTGCTGTGATTGTCAGCTCAAGCCTATTGTCGTTTGGCTCCAATGTTAAATATGGAGTTGAAGCAGGTATACTCTCGCCAACTAGTGCTGGACCATCAGATGTAGTGCACCATGCTTCTACCTTGTAGGTTTGGGATTTATCAATTGTATTCACTCCTACATCAACATAAGAGCTATCAGTGAGCCCATCTACAATTTCAATGAAAGATCCATCATTTCTATAAACCTTATAAGTATATGGTTTGGGGAAAATCAAGGTGTCCATTTCAGTAGGAGGAGACCATCCAACGAAAACATCTCCAGAAGTAGCAGTTGTCATAACATGAGCATGTGTCATAACTGGAACATCCTTTTTGATTGTCGCACATACCTCGTCAGAAGAAAGCGACTCCGATCCGTCGTCGAATCTAACAACAACCCTGTAACAATATGTAGCACCGTATGAAAGCAAATCATCATCTACATAAAAAGTGTTTGACAGGCCAGGTACGCTGGCAATTAACTCAAATCCCAAATCATTTGGCACTCCTATTTCGCAAGCCGTGGGTTCCCAGGGTTGGCTTTCAAATCGCCTGTAGATATCGTGATAACCATCCTCAATTTGCCAACTTGGTAGTTGATCCGCGCATTCTCCTCCATCCCAACTCAACAACACAGTATTCCCAACAGGCTCTGCATTTACATTTTCTACTGGTGGAGCAACTATTCTAATAAATGCTGACTCAATGTCTGCTAGAGGAACTGAGTTGCCCAAATCTTTGGCCTTAAAAATTACTTGATAGGGCTCTAACCTAACCTCAGCGCAAGTAGGAGCCCAAGCAAATTCTCCAATACCACCACCAAGATTGACAAAGGTTGCAATGTTATCTACTTCGGATATTGGGCCCCCAATAGCACTCAAAGTGATGTTATCACCATCTGGATCATTTGCATTTACATCCCAAGTTAAAAATGTTCCTGCCACAATACATGTGTCAGCAATTGGACTCAGTTCAGGGGGATGGTTACTACACATCTGAACGTCTATCTGCATATCCCGAATTACTTCTCCTACTTTGCGCATCTCTCCATTTACTTCCCTAAATTCTTCAATGAGAATTGCAATATTGTACTCACCAACAATTTTAGGCGAATCCCAAATAACATCGCCAGTTTCAGAGTCAATAGAGAAAATATCATCCTCTGGGCTTACCTCGTCAGGATATATATAAGTTGGAATTGGATCTCCATTAAACCCTCTACACGGAACTAAGCTATAGACTAGCAAGTCTCCATCTGGATCATGTGCGGAAGGATTGTGAATCCAAAGCCTGTCTCTACAAGCATTCTCAGTTGCAGGATTTAGTAGGTTTACACTATTGTTATGCCCTGCTTCAGGGTCAATAATCAATACGCTCCTAATAGAAAAAGGCGTATCAACTGAGCCAAACATATTTAAGACTCCTTCGTTCCTATTTGGATCTTCAACAACTATCTCAAAAACTCCAGGTCCTGCATAAGTATGTCGACCACGGTAGGTGTTTATTTGTATATCCTCATTTAGGAATGTGTAATCAATATCTTCTCTATCAAGACTATCTAATTCATTAGAATCACCCCAAAACAGATATAAAACTGGTCTGTCTGCTAATGATGACTCCTTGGTATAAGTAGTAATTGAAACCTCGTATGTAAGCCCTGCAACATGCGTGTAGGTAATTTCGCCAGCTCTATTGTGCGTAGCAAATGATGAAGTACAATAAATGAACATTGCTAACACCAGAAAAATTAACCTATTTAAGACACTATGCATTGCGGACTAAGTTACATATTTGACACTGCAATTAGGCACTACCTTTACACAACAAAAACAAAATAAATGAGAGTAGGACTTACGACGGGTGATCCAAATGGAATTGGCGTTGAAACTATACTGAAAACATTCATGGATGATCGAATACTAAATTCGATCACTCCTATTCTCTATGCTTCTGAAAATCTGATAGACCAAAACTTAAAAACATTGGGGGTTGAGAATCTAAAGGTAAATTTTATTGAATCGGCAGAAAAGGCAAAAAAGGGAAAATTCAATGTAGTTAAATCATGCTCGGAAGATTTCTTAATTGTACACGGGGAATTGAGTTCTGGAGCAGGTGCATATAGCTTCGAATCTTTAAAAAATGCTGTAGAGGATCTTGCCGCGACAAAGGTTGACGTCCTTGTAACAGCTCCCATTAATAAAGATGCAATTACAAAGTCAGGATTTAAATTTCCTGGTCATACTGAATATTTAGCCGATTTCGCAAATGCTGACGACGTATTGATGTTCCTAGTTGGTGATGGATTGAGAATAGGAATTGTGACTGGACATATCGCTCTTAAAGAGGTCGCATCTAAGCTCACTTCAAAAGAAATATTGAGCAAACTCAAATTGATGAATGAATCTCTTTTGAGAGATTTTGGTTGTTCAACCCCAAAAATTGCTGTTCTAGGACTAAATCCCCACGCAGGAGATAACGGATTAATGGGAAATGAAGAAAAGAACATTATTTCCCCCGCGATTAAAGAGGCAAATTCAAAAGGTATAAAGGCATTTGGGCCATATGCTGCCGACGGATTCTTTGGTTCAGGCGCATACAAAAAATTTGATGGAGTGCTAGCGATGTACCACGATCAAGGTTTGGCACCATTTAAGGCTCTAAGTTTTGGTAGAGGAGTTAATTTTACTGCTGGTTTACAAATCGTAAGAACAAGTCCAGACCACGGTACAGGTTTTGATATTGCTGGAAAAAATAAAGCAACTGCAGATTCGATTCGATCTGCTATCTTCCTTGCAACTGATGTTAGAAAGAATCGCTTGAATTACCGTAAAATATCCAGTAATCCTCTAAAAATTTCGGCACCTAAACGAGAATATCGAGATTCGAAGCGCTAATTAGATTTTAATAATGAGTATTCACTATCTTTGCCCTCCCGAAATTTGAAAAGAATGAATTCCCTAGATCTTTACAAAATTCCTTTTAAGGGTTTAAAGATTGGGAAACATGAGTTTCAAATGTACGTGGACCAAGAGTTCTTTACACATTTCCCTGCATCAGAGATAGAAGACGCAAAAGGCATTGTAGATGTCGTTCTTGAATATTCTGAAACGAATATGATACTAAATCTAAACATGAACTTGAATTGGAAAATTCCTTGTGGACGTTGTCTACAGGAACTTAACTATGATCTAAATCAAAAGGATAGAATTGTCATCCAATACGGAGAAGTGACAGATATCAATGAAGATTTGTGGATTTTAGGCAAGAATGAGATTGAGTTAGATCTAGCCCAAACCATTTTAGAATTAGCGCATACATCGCGACCTACGCATCAGGTTCACGAAACTGTAAAAGATTGTGATCCTGAGATGCTAAAGTTCTTCAAATTAGATGACGGAAAAAGTGAAAGACAGATTGATCCCCGATGGGACGCTTTAAAGAATTTGTAAAAACATCGCAATGGCACATCCTAAACACAGACAGAGTAAAACTCGTACTCGTAAACGTCGTACACACTACAAGACAACTGCGCCTAATGTAAGTACTTGTCCAACAACTGGCCAACCGCATTTGTTCCACCGTGCACACTGGCACGATGGTAAACTCTACTACAAGGGAAAAGTGGTTATGGAAAGAGAAGAAGCATAATTATTAGGATTTAAAAAATTGAATTATTTCCAAGGGGAGCTAACGCTCCCCTTTTTTTATAAACACAATAGTTATTCACTTTAAAGTTTTTAAGACTAAACTCACAAGTGTATGAGAGACCATTTTAAGCACATAACTTGTGCTACTATTCGAATTTATGTCGAACCATATGAATAATATATGAAAGCAGCAATCACATGTGTCGCAGGTCACGTTCCAGACGATATACTGACAAATGACGATCTAAGTAAAATGGTCGACACAAATGATGAGTGGATTAAAAGTCGTACAGGTATTTCACAAAGACACATACTAAAAGATCCAAATAAGGCTACATCTGACATGGGATCTGAAGCTGTGAAAACTCTTTGTGAAAAAAGAGGTATTGATCCAACAGAAATTGATGTCTTGATTACAGCAACTGTAACACCCGACATGCTTTTTCCATCTACGTCTAATCTTATTGCAGTAAAATCTGGAGCTACAAATGCTTGGGGGTTTGACCTAAGTGCAGCTTGTTCTGGTTTTTTATTTGCCTTAACAACTGGTGCTCAATTCATCGAAAATGGAACTTACAAAAAAGTTGTCGTTGTAGGAGCAGATAAAATGAGTTCAATCATTGATTATACAGATAGAACAACATGTGTATTATTTGGTGATGGCGCTGGAGCTGTACTTTTAGAAGCATCTGACGATGAAAATGGTATTATTGACCATATTCACAAAAGCGACGGATCTGGATCTGAATATCTTTGTTTGAAAGCGGGAGGATCATTAAATCCAGCATCACATGAAACTGTAAATGCAAAGCAACACTTTATATTTCAAGAAGGTAAAACAGTATTTAAATCTGCCGTCACAGGAATGGCAGATGTCAGTTATGAAATTATGGAGAGAAACGGCCTTAAAGGCAAAGACGTTGCGTGGCTTGTTCCTCACCAGGCTAATCTCAGAATTATTGATGCAACCCAAAGAAGAATGGGTGTTGATCCAAATAAAGTTATGATAAATATTCATGATTATGGAAATACGACAGCAGCAACAATTCCATTATGTCTAAGAGATTGGGAATCACAATTGAAGCAAGGAGATAATCTAATTCTAGCCGCATTTGGAGGAGGTTTTACTTGGGGTAGTATTTACCTAAAATGGGCTTACGAAGCTAAATCTTAACTATACATTACTAAATTGGCATTCTGAATCGCAAGCGATCATGAAACAAACTGAAATACACGATCTCATTAAATTCGTCGCAAAAGCAGGCGTTACCGAGGTAGAAATAGAGCATAAAGACTTTAAAATCACAATAAAGTCAGAGATGCCAAAGAAAGGAAAGAAGGTTTCCGAGGAGCCAATTATCCAACAAATTCAAGTTCCAGTTGCTACTCCTGTTATACAGACACCGACTATAGCACCACCAACGACTATAGCACCACCAACGACTCCAGCAGTACCAACGACTCCAGCAGCATCAGCGACTTCGGAACCAACAACAGAAGCGCCATCGGCTCCCCTAAAAGACGATACTACTAATTTCATTGAAGTAAAGTCACCCATGATTGGAACTTTTTACAGACGACCTAGTCCAGACAAAGATCCGTTTAAAGATGTTGGAGATAGCATCAAAGAAGGCGACATTGTTTGTGTAATTGAGGCAATGAAGCTCTTTAACGAAATTGAATCAGAGGTAAGCGGTAAGATTGTGAAATTCTTAGTCGAGGACAACTCACCTGTAGAATATGATCAACCACTTTTCCTTGTTGATCCTTCTTGATCAATCTGAAAAATCATGTTTAAGAAAATCCTCATAGCAAATAGGGGTGAAATCGCACTACGCGTTATTCGTACCTGCCGCGAAATGGGCATAAAAACAGTAGCTGTTTATTCAACTGCAGACAAAGACAGTCTTCCCGTAAGATTTGCTGACGAAGCCGTGTGCATTGGCCCTGCTCCAAGTAGTGAGAGCTATCTAAATATTCCCAATATTATTGCCGCTGCTGAAATTACTAATGCTGATGCTATCCATCCAGGATACGGTTTCCTTAGTGAAAACGCAGCATTCTCAAGAGTATGCCAAGAAAATGATATTAAATTCATTGGTGCTAGCCCGGAGATGATAGATGCCATGGGAGATAAAGCATCTGCAAAAGCAACAATGAAAGCAGCAGGTGTCCCAACAATTCCAGGAAGTGAAGGAATTCTTGATTCTTTAGAAGAAGCAAAAGCTTGCGCAAAGGAAATTGGATACCCTATTATGCTTAAAGCAACTGCTGGCGGCGGTGGTAAAGGAATGCAAGTTTGTAAAGATGACGAGAGCTTAGCAGAAGGATGGGAAAGTACTAGAAGGGAAGCTGCCGCTGCATTTGGTAATGACGGAATGTATATGGAGAAATTCGTTGTAGAACCTCGACATATCGAAATCCAAATTGCTTCTGATTACAGAGGTAAGGCATGTCACTTAAGCGAGAGAGATTGTTCAATCCAAAGACGGCACCAAAAGTTGGTTGAAGAAGTTCCATCTCCTTACATGACAGACAAACTCAGAGAGAAAATGGGCGAAGCTGCAATTAGAGCAGCAGAAGCAGTAAAATATGAAGGTGTTGGAACTGTAGAATTCTTAGTTGATGCAAATAGAGATTTCTATTTTATGGAAATGAATACGCGCATCCAAGTAGAGCACACAATTACAGAAGAGGTTATTAACTATGATTTAATAAAAGAACAAATCAAGCTAGCTGCAGGAGAAAAGATTAAAGGAAGAAATCACTTCCCTACAATGCATGCAATCCAATGTAGAATCAATGCAGAGGACCCAGATAGAAATTTTTCTCCTTGCCCTGGTGATATTACAAATTATCACCAACCAGGAGGCCATGGTGTTCGATTAGACACTCACGCTTATGCTGGATACCGTATCCCTCCATACTACGACAGTATGATTAGCAAATTGATTGTTGTAGCCCAATCTAGAGAAGAAGCTATTACCAAAATGGAGCGTGCCCTTGATGAATACATAATTGAAGGCGTGAAGACTACTATTCCCTTCCACAAAAAACTTATGAAGCATGAGAGATTTCGTTCAGGAAATTTCACTACTAAGTTCTTAGAGGAAGAATCTATCTGATTTCAATATATGGGTCGTGTTATATGATCTGTATGGAGATTTATTTAAAATACTTCTAAAAAATTTAACTCAGTAGCTTCAAATTTTTTCAAAATTTAATGTATTTGATTATTAAGAGACTAAGTCATACTTCATTTAAAAGACCATATAACTTTACTGCATCAATCGCCTCTACAGATTTTGTCATTAATGAAAATCACTAATAAGTCTAAACAGTATTAATCTGAAAGGAAATACGCTCTGTTTATTGAGTTAATGCGGTTTTGTTCCTAGTTAAGCCTCTCTATGCTTAAATCGTCTTTATTATAAGAACTACTAATAGTTTACATCTAAATTCTGCTGATGTAGATTTTACAGTTATGTTAGCCAACTTACAGAATGTCAAATAAACCATAAGTGAAAATGATTGTATGACCGTTATTTCGACGCCATTTTTGAATTGTCCATAATTTGAGACATTATTATGCTCTAGACTTCTTCAATCTAGCGATAATAATAAGGAAATATCCGACAATTCCTGCAATGATGAGCATTGCGGTTTGGGTTAACCATACAACATTACCTACTGCAAGACCTATTACCTTGTCATAACCTATAGACTCGAACCCAAGCATAACAGCACCTTGATATGACCCAACTCCACCAGGCGAAGGGAATAACATCCCAAATCCACCACTTACCATCACCCATAATCCCTGAAAAACGCCCAAATCCTCAAGACCATCCATAGAGATGAAAATGACAAAGGTCATCAAGTAATAAAAAATCCAAATGAATAATGTATACGCAATAAACAATGTCTTGCCCTGCATGTTTTGGACACTCTTCGCACCATCACCTATTCCTTTAATGAATTTAAGGATTTTAGAATTCTTGTTCTTTCTTTTCAAAATAACATAGCCACCTATTGAAAGAACACCCATTGCTAATCCTAGAATAACTAGTGCTGATCCTCCTGGGATTTGGACTGATTCAAACAAACCCAAAACAGCATCAATATTTGTAATGAATGCTACTGTTAAAAATATTAATAGCATCAATAAATCCACTACTCTTTCTGTAATTACAGTGCCAATGAGTTTATCTAATGGCACATCATCCGTTGAGTTTAAAGCAGCACATCGTGCAACTTCTCCAGATCTTGGGACAAAAATATTTGCTAAATATCCAAAAGCAACAGCAGCAACAGCGTTTGTAATTGATGCTTTAAACCCCATTGGATTCAATAATAAATTCCACCTGATTCCTCTAATCACTACAGCTAGAAGTCCCATTATAAATGTCACTGAAACAGCCCAAACCGGAGCAGAAGACATTTTTTCAATAAGTCCTTCCTTATCATCTACAAGATCAGTGAGCATTACAAGAAGGAATATCCCAATTGCTAAAAACGCAACATAAGTGATAACCTTCTTTGTATTCATTTAAATCATTTTATTTGTGTCTGTGTTTGGAAAAACGACAGTTGGTGTGAAGTTTTTTGCTTCTTCAATTGTCATTTGGCCGTAAGCAATAACAATAATTACATCTCCAGGCTGGCATCGTCTTGCTGCTGGACCATTTAGACAGACTTGGCCCGATCCTCTTTCACCATTGATGGTGTATGTTTCGATACGGTCACCGTTATTGATATTTACGATTTGGACTTTCTCCCCCTCCACCATTCCAGCGGCATCCATCAAATCAGGATCAAGTGAGATACTTCCTATATAGTTTAGATCAGCTTCTGTAATAGTTAGCCGATGCAACTTAGATCGCATTACTGTGATTAACATGGTGCAAAAATACTTTATTTTAATACTTTTCCTTTCGCCAAACCTCATAGGTTTTTAATGCTTCATCATACCACTCTAGGCCAAATCTTCTTACCAGTGCATCCCTACAAAATTCGAGTACACTTATCTCCTTAGCCACTCCACAAATTCGGGCTCCTTCACATATTATCCATTTGTGATAATTAAGGGCAGTAAAATCAACTAATTCCTTAATTCTAATGGGATACAAATGACATGAAATTGGTTTTTTCCATTCAGTTTTACCATCCCTATGTGCCTGTTCGATTCCACAATGAAGAGTGCCGTTCTCACTTTTAGTAGCATAAACACAAACACCTCCATCTATTAGGGGAGTCTCTAAACCTCCATCATTTCCAATAGTAAAAAGCCCTGTTTTAGAAATTACACTTAGACTTTCTTTAGACAAATAGAGTTTTACTTCGTCAAAAATCTCATCGAGAATAGCACACTCTTCTTCAGTAAGTGGAGCTCCCCCTTCTCCCTCTACACAACACGCTCCTTTACAAGCATTTAAATCACATGAAAAATGTTTGTCAAAAATCTCTTCTGAAAGAAGTTTACTCCCTACTATAATCATGTCTGCTAAGTTAAGCTCAGATTATATTTGCGACGATGTCACAAAATGGTAATGAACTAAAAATAAAGAAAGGGCTTTCTAGGGTAAAGATCTTGTTACCTACCATTTTGAGTTTGGGCGTAATTTACTACTTGTTTAAAGACGACTTTTCGCAATCTGAAGGCATCGTTTTTACTGGAAATTTAGCTATTGCTCTGGTTGCTGCATTGACCATGGTATTTATTCGAGACGCCGCATATGTAGTACGTCTTAAAATTCTGTCACTTGGCAAATTAAGCTGGAAAGGATCTTTTAACGCGGTTATGCTTTGGGAATTTGCCTCTGCCCTTACACCAACTGTAATAGGCGGCTCTGCATTTGCCGTCCTAATTCTTAAACGAGAGGGCTTAAGCTTAGGGCGAAGTGTAGCAACAGTTCTTGTAACTGCCCTTATGGATGAGTTATTTTATGTTATCGCAGTTCCAACCATACTTCTGTTTGTTACTCTTGACTCATTTTTCCCTCTCAATATCTCTAATCTTTGGTTTGAATCAGGAGTTAAAACCCTATTCTTTGGTGGTTATCTAATCACCTGCATAGTATCTCTTATTATAATCTCGGCACTTTTTATCTCCCCAAGAGGAACAGGAAAGATCATTGCCTTACTATTAAAGTTGCCATTTTTAAATAATTGGAGCTATAAAATCGAAGACTGGACTGAGGAGTGGACTTTAGCTTCAGATAATTTAAAAGGACGTTCGTTTAAGTTTTGGATTGGAGCATTTGGATCAACATTATTAAGTTGGACCGCTAGATTTTTAACTCTCAATGCGATTTTAATAGCATTTATGGAGGCCATCCCACATGCAGATATTGTAGCAAAACAACTAGCAATGTGGATAGTAATGTTGCTAAGCCCCACACCTGGTGCTTCGGGTATAGCAGAAATTGCATTTCCTACATTTATTGGTCCTGCATTAACTCCAACCATTTCTATGTCAACACTTGGAGGAGTCGTGCTTTTATGGCGTTACCTTACATATTTTATTTACTTAATTATTGGCGCGATATTAGTGCCATTTTGGCTGACGAATACTAGTCGTACATAACTTAACTTTATCTCCCTAAGAAAAAATCATGGCTAAAGGAAAAGGAACAAGAGCTGTGCACGCGGGTGTTGAACCCTGCGAGGCAACAGGAGCAATTATGACTCCCGTTTACCAAACCTCAACATACGTTCAAGATGGTGTAGGAAATCACAAAGGATACGAATACTCAAGAACTCTCAATCCCACTAGGCACGCTTTGGAAAAGGCGCTTGCTGAATTGGAAGACGCTAAATACGGCTTGGCATTCGCTTCAGGTCTAGCTGCTATAGATAATTTAATAAAGATTCTAAAGCCTGGTGATGAGGTTATTTCAACAGATGATCTATACGGAGGGTCATACAGACTTTTTACTACTGTATTTGCCAATTATGGCATTAAGTTTCATTTTGTAGATCTAAGTGATGCTAATGCTTTAAGAAGTACTCTAAATGAGAACACTAAATTAGTTTGGATTGAAACCCCAACTAATCCAATGATGAAAATCACAGACATCAAAGCTGTGACTGAAACTGTTTCAGGAAATGATGTTCTAGTTTGTGTTGACAATACGTTTGCTACTCCAATGCTTCAGCAACCACTTAATGAAGGTGCTGATATAGTGATGCACTCAGCAACAAAATATCTAGGTGGCCACTCTGATGTAGTAATGGGTTGCTTAATGCTCAACGATGAAGTACTTGACGAAAAGCTGAGGACTCTTCAAAATTCTTGTGGAGCAATTGCTGGGCCAATGGATAGCTTCTTGGTGCTAAGAGGAATAAAGACCCTTCACTTAAGAATGCTGAGACATAGCGAGAATGGAAAAGCTGTGGTGGATTATTTATCAAGTCATCCAAAAGTTGAGAAGGTATTCTGGCCAGGTCTAGAGTCTCATCCGGGACATCAGATTGCAAAAAAGCAAATGACAGAATTCGGCGGTATGATATCTTTTATTATTAAGGGAGACAACATGGAAAATGCTCATAAGTTTGTAGAATCTGTAAAAATTTTCACACTGGCAGAATCTCTTGGTGGTGTAGAATCTCTTGTTGGACATCCTGCAACTATGACACACGCATCAATACCCAAAGAGGTAAGAGAAAAAGTTGGTGTTACGGATGGATTAATCCGTTTGAGTTTAGGAGTAGAAGATGTAGAAGATCTAATTGGAGATTTAAGTTCAGCATTCGACAAAGTTTAATGAGTAATACAAAAGAACATCACGCAGTTATTGGAGCAGGCTTAATAGGTGGGCTTTGGGCTTTACTACTCGCCCAAAGAGGATTTAAGGTTACACTTTACGACAGAAGACCTGACCCAAGAAAAGCAGGAGTTGATGTTGGTAGATCTATCAACCTAGCTCTAAGTGATAGAGGATGGCGTGCAATGGTAAAAGCTGGATTAGAAAACGAAGTTCAAAAAATAGCACTACCAGTAAAGGGGCGAATGATGCACGATCATGCAGGTAACCAGTTTTTCCAACAATACGGAAATGACCATCAATTCATATATTCAGTTTCAAGAGGTGGTTTAAACACGCTCTTGGTTGAGGAGGCAGAAAAGCACCCTCTAGTTGAAGTAAAATTTAACCATCCATGTTCTGGATATGTTCTTGATGGAGAAAAGGTCATTGTAAAGTTTAAAGATGGAAATACTATTTCCCATGACAGACTCTTTGGCACCGATGGAGTATACAGTGCGGTGAGGAGCACTATGGTTCGCAACGATAGGTTCAATTATACTCAGCAATACATTCCGCACGGATATAAGGAAATCCTTATGCTACCAAATGAGGATGGTGAGTATAGAATCGCAGAGAATGGGTTGCACATTTGGCCTAGGGGGCAGTTCATGTTCATGGCACTTCCCAATCCTGGAGGGAGCTTTACTTGCACTCTTTTTGCTCCTTTCGAAGGAGAAGAATCATTTGAAAAAATTCAATCTGATGAAGATGTTTTAACATTCTACAAGAAGCACTTTCCAGACACAATAAATATGCTCCCAAACCTAATAGATGATTGGAATGAAAATCCCGTAAGCTCAATGTGCTCTGTTAAGTGTTTCCCTTGGAATGATGGTGGTAGAGTTGCTCTTCTAGGTGATTCGGCTCATGCGATAGTTCCTTTTTATGGACAAGGAATGAATTGTGGCTTTGAAGATTGCTCAATCCTTGCTGAGCTAATTGACTCTCTTCCTGAAGCTGCTTCTAATAGGGATTGGTTAGATATGCTGGACAACTATTCTAGGGTGAGAAAGCCAGCAGCAGATGCAATTTTGGATTTGGCCTTACACAATTACATAGTGATGAGGGATAAGACTGGAGACCCAAGATTCCAGCTGCAGAAAAAGATTGAAGCTCGAATTGCTGCGGCATATCCTGATAAGTGGAAGCCCCTGTATTCAATGGTTACGTTTAGCCATACGCCATATAATGAGGCCTGGGATAGGGGTGAGTTGCAACAAGCAGTTATGAACGTTGTAATGTCGCAATCTGATATTCATACTTCTTGGGAGAGCGAAGAAATAATAGAACTTGCAATAAATACTTTGGAGAAGTATGTAAAGGACCCAAATACTATAGCTCGTCCTGAACCCCTCCTATGATTAGATGTTTAGAATAAGGAACATAATTGCATTATTTATAGCGTCTGTCTTTTTGGCCCAACTAGCAAAAGCCCAACACCCTTCCTTCGAATCAACTTTAAAAACTCACAAGCCTTGGGCATTGACTTTTTCTGGTGGAGTAAATGGTTTTTTTAAAGGAAATGAGGCTTGGGATGTAAATGTGCCGTTCGCTGTTACTTCTCAAGGACAACAGACTTCATTAATAGAAGGTACTTGGACTCCAAACAATAAGCTTGGTTGGATGGCAGGGCTTGGTTGCCAATACGTTATTGATGATCCCATTCTCATTGATAGATTATCCTTCAATTTTATTGGCGCCAAAAGAAATATGTCAGAAAATTTCTATGGTTCCTTCAGAGAAGAAGCTGATACAAATGCTAATTTTTATGCTGATACAACTCTTGCAGTATCAAGGCATGCAATAAACATTGGAGCTTCACTAACAGCTTATAATTCTCTGACTATATCACCTGATTTATTCATAGAAAGCGGTCTTGGAATTTCATACAAAAGAGATTTTTTTGCTCAAACAATTTTGGACACAACAGGATATCCTTTCCAAGGGGAACCCCAAATCCATACCTTAAGTCTAGAAGCAACTATTGGCGTTGGAGTTATGATCTGGAAGGGCCGTTTCTTAAGAATGCATCTTACAACAGATCTTCTGCAATTCATAAAGGATGAAAATCATGTAAATTCCAGAAATGGAGCAAGCACATTCTTATGGACGATGCAAGATTACAGGCCTTATAGAATTGTCTTAAACTACGACTTATTCTTAAGAGTCAAAGGGAAGAAGAATTGCGCAAACCCCAAACACACAGAGGAAGCAAAGGAGTTATTCAGCAGTGAAATGCGTGGCTATAGAAAGGCCAAGAAGAACAATAAGAAAAAGAAGAAGCGCAGGAAGGACATTTATTAGTCAGCGCACAGCTCAACTAGGACTTTCGCAGTATCTAATGGATGAAGAAAGGCAATTGTTTTACCATCAGCTCCTGGTTTTGGACCGCTTATGCACCTGTAACCTTCATCTTCAAGTCTAGAAATTTCTGCAACTATATCTTCTACGTGAAATGCTACGTGATGAAGGCCTTCACCCCTCTTAGCAATGTACCTCGCAATGGGCCCTTCCTCTGATTTTGATTGAAGAAGCTCTACTTTTGACTCCCCTGTTTGGAAGAAAGAAGTGATTACATTTTCATCCTCAACTTCTTCCCTTTTATACGGAGCAAAACCCAATACATCTGTAAAAACTTTTTCAGCAGCGGCTAAATCTTTTACTGCAATACCCAAGTGTTCTATCCTCTTCATGCTTCAAAGGTATGTAATCCGTAACTTTGCATGCATGAATCTATCCCTAGAAGGAAGAAGGGCGTTAGTCTGTGGAGCGTCACAGGGCATTGGCCTTGCTGCTGCACAAGAATTAGCTAGCCTTGGTGCAAGAATTACGCTTCTTGCTAGAAATGAAGAATCACTTAAATCTGCCCTAGCTACATTACCTAAAGTTAGCTCTGGATCTCACGATTATGCAGTTGCAGATTTTAGCAATTCAAACAATGTTTCAGATTTAGCGACAGATCTTGTGAAAACACATGAATTTGATATCTTAATCAACAATACAGGCGGACCTGCCGGAGGGCCTATATCAGAGGCAAACACTGATGATTTTCTTGCAACATTTGAGCAACACCTTCTTTGCAATCACAAATTAGTTCAAGCATTATTGCCTGGTATGAAAAGCAGAGGGCACGGACGAATTGTGAATGTAATTAGTACGTCTGTAAAAGCTCCTTTGAACAATTTGGGCGTTTCAAATACTATCAGAGGGGCTGTTGCAAATTGGTCAAAAACATTGGCAAATGAAGAGGGAAAAAACGGGATAAGAGTAAACAACGTATTACCAGGAGCAACTAATACTTCTAGACTTCAAGGAATCATAGAAACAAAGGCTGATAAGACAGGAAAATCAATAGATGAAGTCAAAAATGAAATGATAGGTGCTGTGCCTGCAGGAAGATTTGGAGAACCAAATGAAATAGGATCTGTAATTGCTTTTCTCTGCACTCCAGCAACTGACTACATCAGTGGTATTAATTTGCCCGTTGATGGTGGAAGAACCGCCTCTCTTTAATACTATATTTGCTTATACCAAGCGTTTTAATAAACTACGTTTAACTACATACTATGCAGGAAAGAATTGATGCTTTTATGGCTCTAGCAGCCAAGCGCAATGCAAATGAACCCGAATTCCTTCAAGCTGTCCAAGAGGTAGCTGAAACAGTAATCCCTTTTATTGAGAAAAATCCTAAGTACGCAGACGTGCGCGTCCTTGAAAGAATGATTGAACCTGAGAGGACAATCATCTTCAGGGTTCCTTGGGTTGATGACGAAGGAAATGTTCAAGTAAATAGAGGATTCAGAGTAGAATTCAACTCTGCAATTGGACCTTACAAAGGAGGTTTAAGATTTCACCCATCTGTAAACCTTAGCATCCTTAAGTTCCTAGGCTTTGAACAAGTATTTAAAAACTCATTAACTACACTTCCACTAGGTGGTGGTAAAGGTGGCTCTGATTTCGATCCGAAGGGAAAAAGTGATAACGAAGTAATGCGCTTCTGCCAAAGCTTTATGACTGAACTAAGCAGACACATTGGTGCAGATACTGATGTACCAGCTGGTGATATAGGTGTAGGTGGGCGTGAAATTGGCTACATGTTTGGCCAGTACAAAAGGCTTCGCAATGAATTTACTGGAGTACTAACTGGAAAGGGTGTGAATTGGGGCGGTTCCCTAATTCGTCCAGAAGCTACTGGTTACGGAACAGTATATTTTGCTCAAGAGATGCTTGCAACACAAGGTGACTCGTTTAGCGGAAAAGAGGTAGTAATATCTGGATCTGGAAACGTAGCTCAATTTGCTGCTAAAAAGTGTATCGAACTAGAAGCTAAGGTCCTTACAATGTCAGATTCTAAAGGGTTCATCTACGATCCTGAAGGGATTGATGCTGAAAAGCTAGCATGGATTATGGATCTTAAGAACAAACGTAGAGGAAGAATCAGTGAATACGCTAATCAATATCCTAATGCTACCTTCACTGAGCTAAGTAGACCTTGGGGGACTAAATGTGATGTTGCTCTTCCATGCGCAACCCAAAACGAATTAAACGGTGATGAAGCGCAAACTCTTATAAGTAATGGATGTAAGTGTATTGCTGAGGGTGCAAATATGCCTTGCACCCCAAAGGCGGTAGAAGCATTCCATGGAGCTGAAGTTCTTTTCTCACCAGGCAAAGCGTCAAACGCCGGTGGTGTTGCTACATCTGGTCTCGAGATGACTCAAAACAGCATGAGACTGTCTTGGACTAGTGAAGAAGTTGATGAAAAGCTTCACAACATAATGAAGGATATACACAGTCAATGCGTTAAGTACGGAGCAAACGAGAATGGGCATGTTGACTACGTAAAAGGAGCAAATATTGCAGGCTTCGTAAAAGTTGCGGATGCCATGATTGACCAAGGAGTTGTATAATTATAAACTAAATGAAATCTGAAAAAATAAATTTAATTAATTCATTAGTCCTGATAATATTTGGGCTTTGGGGATATTTTGATACGCAATCATATACTGCATTTATACCTGTTGGATTTGGAAGTATCCTACTATTTTGCAACAACGGCCTTAAAGCTGAAAATAAAATCGTTTCTCATATAGCTGTATTGTTAACATTTATAATACTTATTGCATTAATTGGAATGCGACTCCCAAAAAGTATTGAATCTGGTGGTTTAGGTTTAATTAGAGTTATTGTTATGATTCTAACTTCATCTATGTCGATGTATTCGTTTATAATGAGCTTTATTAAAGCGCGCAGATCGTAATAATCCTCTTTTTTATGCGATTTATTGTTTTTGTCTCATGTGTCATTGTCGTTTTCTATTCATGCGGAAACAATCCAGAGAAAAAAAACAACATACAATCGAACAATATGGTTATGGCTGAAGTTGCACGTGTTTATGGATTTAAATGTGCAATTTGTCATGGTAAAGATGGAAGATCAGTCATTAAGAATGCACCAAATCTAACAGAATCAACCATGTCTCACGCAGAAAGAGTAGCGATTATCAAGTACGGCAAAAACACAATGCCACCACAAAAGGATGTCCTAGATAGCAAGACAATCGAAGGCATTGCTACTTACATAGAATCATTTAGGGAGTAGTTATGAGGAGGCGCAGGAAAAAATTAATAGATACTGCCGTAGAGAAGGAAACATGTGTTCTTGTAGGAGTTGCTACACAACACCAAAAAAGAGAACAACTCGAAGAATACCTAGAAGAACTCGCCTTTTTAGCAACAACAGCTGATGCTTTAACAAAGAAAGTTTTCATTCAGGGGCTTGATCGTCCAGATGTAAAAACATTTGTTGGGTCTGGTAAATTACAAGAGATCAAAGAATATGTCGAGGCTGAAGAAATCGATATGATAATCTTCGACGACGAGTTGAGTGGATCTCAAATTAGAAATATTGAAAAAGAGATTGAGAATGTGAAAATTCTCGATAGGCCAAACCTCATCCTCGACATTTTTGCTCAAAGAGCTAGAACTGCACACGCAAAAACACAGGTTGAACTAGCCCAATACCAATACCTACTCCCAAGGCTTACCAATATGTGGACCCACCTTCAGAAACAAAAAGGTGGTATAGGCATGAAAGGTCCTGGTGAGAAGGAAATTGAGACCGATCGAAGAATCATTCGCGATAGGATTGCACTCCTAAAAAAGGAATTATCAGCCATTGACAAACAAATGGCAACCCAAAGGAGTAACAGGGGCGCTCTAATAAGAGTTGCTCTAGTAGGCTATACGAACGCTGGGAAAAGTACCTTGATGACTGCATTATCCAAAAGCGATGTCTTTGCCGAAAACAAGCTTTTTGCTACACTCGACACAACAGTACGAAAAGTTGTGGTAGGCAATCTTCCATTTTTGTTGAGCGATACTGTTGGGTTTATCCGCAAGCTTCCTACCCAGCTTATTGAAAGCTTTAAATCGACTCTTGATGAAACAAGGGAAAGCGATTTCTTAATCCACGTCATCGATGTTAGTCATCCTCAATTTGAGGATCAGCTAAATGTCGTAGATAGGACTCTAAATGAAATAGGATCTGACGATAAGCCAACGCTATTGCTCTTTAACAAAATAGACCAAATCGAGGAAGAAGACGTACTCACTGGCCTACAAGAGAGATTTGAAAAGGACGGCCGCGACGTATTCTTCATGAGCGCACTCAACAAAGACGATGTGATGAGGTTGAGGGATGAACTTTATCTAAGAGTTAAAGAACTTCACGCTAAGCGCTATCCATACAATCAATTCTTATATTAGTCTCATGTCTAGCATTCGCCAAGAAAAAAGTAGCCAACCTCATCAAGCAGGAATTGAGCATAATTTTTCAGCAAAACTCATCAATGAGGTATGATGGGATTTTCATCACAGTTACGTTGGTGAGGATGTCGCCTGATTTGGGCTTAGCAAAAGTCTTCCTAAGTTTTATGGCGGTTAAAGACACTGAGAAAGCTCTTCGAAAAGTAAAGAAAGAGGCGACTTGGACAAGGAAAACCCTGGCTGGAGTGATAGGGAAGCAAGTTAGGCGCATCCCTGAATTACAGTTCTACATTGACGACAGTTTAGATTACTTCGAAGCTGTAGAAGAAGCCCTGAAAAGTTAAAGTGTGAGATTACCTGTAAAACTTGCATTACGATACGTTTTTAAGCCTAGGTCTAGGAAACTAGTCCACATTATAAGTGCAATTTCGATGTTTGTCATAGCCCTCGTTACGGCAGCTATGATAATTGTTTTGAGTGCCTTTAATGGATTAGAAAAATTGGTTATAGATTTGTTTGGCACCCTTGATTCTGACCTTGCTATAGTTCCAGTTTCAGGAGAAGTTGTAGACGCAGATATCTCTGGAGTTCTAAGTACAAGCCCTCATGTAGCGCATTACTCTGCCATCATAGAGAGCGAGGCAATTATCTCTGCAAATGGAACATCAGAGATATGCTCTGTTTTAGGAGTAGATAGCAATTACAATAAGGTTTGTCCGATTGAAAAATCTCTAGTGGGAGGATCATGGAGAAGCGATTGCTCTATCCTTGGATATGGAATAAAAACTGCTTTGAGATTGCCTGCTGACACTCTTATGCAAGAGACAATAATATTTGGCGCACCAATAAGAGGCAAAAAACTAAGCAGGCACAAAGAATCAGCATTTAAAAAATTACCTTTAAGCGCATGTGGTGTGTTTTCAATAAATGCAGATTTAGATACGAGGTATGTCATAGTGCCTTTAGAATTTGCTGCTGAATTATTTGGTCGTGTTGGTCAAGTAAGCAGGTTTGAGATCAAACTAGCTGAAGGCTCAACAATTGAAGATTTAAAAGAATTACAAGTTGGAGATGCGTACACTTTGCGAACTGTTGGAGAGAAGCATCGATTCATAACCCAAACCAACAGAGCAGAAAAGTGGGCCACCTTCGTAATACTTAGCTTCATTTTAATTGTAGCTGCATTCAACATCCTTGCCTCTCTAACTATGATGCTAATAGAGAAAAAAGAGGATCTCACAATTTTTAAAGCAATGGGTATGAAGAGTCGAGATATAGAAATGACATTTTCTGTTCAGGGGCTTGCAATAAATGTGTTTGGCGGATTTGTGGGAACAATGATTGGTATATCGCTTGTCTTATCTCAGGCCACATGGGGTATCATCACACTCGAAGGGTCTGTTGTTCCTGCTTATCCGGTTTTATTAAAGATAGGTGACATAATAGGAATTCTGGCTGTAGTAATTGGAATAGGTGGGCTCGGCTCTGCCGCTATGGTGAGATTCCTAATTAGAAAAATTGTGGTCTGAAAACGTCTCTGAGATAAACTTTAATTTATCCCTTATCTCGTCAGGAGTTTCAAAGGTCACAAGATCTAATCTGTGCTTTTTGAAATCTGGAATACCCTTAAAGTAGTTCGCGTAATGCCTACGCATTTCAACTATACCAAGCCTATCCCCTTTCCAGTCTAATGACCTTTCAAAATGCATAGTAACTGCCTCTATCCTTTCTGTCATCCCTGGTGATGGAAGATGTTCTCCCGTTGCCATGAAGTGCTTAATTTCATTAAAAACCCAAGGGCTTCCAATAGACGCTCTACCAATCATAATTCCATCGACCCCATATTTTACTTTGTACTCAACAGCCTTTTCTGGTGAATCAATATCTCCATTACCGAACACTGGAATCTTCATCCTAGGGTTGTTTTTGACTGCTGATATAAGAGACCAATCTGCTGACCCCTTATACATTTGGGCCCTAGTCCTCCCGTGAATACTGATAGCCTTAATACCTACATCTTGAAGTCTTTCAGCAACCTCTACGATATATTTACTATCATCATCCCAACCCAACCTAGTCTTTACTGTAACCGGAAGTTTACAAGTATCAACTATCTCCTTAGTCATCTCGACCATCTTAGGAATGTCTTGCAATATCCCTGCACCGGCACCCTTAAGTGCAACCTTCTTAACAGGGCACCCGTAGTTAATATCAATAATGTCTGGGCCTGTAGCTTCAGCAATTTCAGCAGCTTCTCTCATAGGGGCTATGTTTCCACCAAAAATCTGAATTCCTATTGGACGTTCGTATTCAAAAATATCTAGCTTTTGTTTGCTCTTTGCAGCGTCGCGAATCAGTCCCTCAGAGCTAATGAACTCTGTGTACATGACATCAGCTCCGTATTTTTTGCATACTGCACGAAACGGCGGATCACTCACATCCTCCATTGGAGCTAGTAAAAGAGGAAATTCTCCCAAGTCTATATCACCTATCCGCACCATTTTATTCCGAACTTGGCGCAAAATTAAGACTAGATGAAGTTCCTACAAGACGCTTTTCGCAATTACCACCCTTTGTTGCAATTTATCTTCATCATGTGCATCGCTCTTATAGGCATGACCCTTGCTGTTTTCATCTCAACTTTTGCTAACACTTGTCTTTGTGATACACCTTTAGATCCGGCACAATATCACAAAGTACTTGTCTCTGCTAATTCTAAAGAAGGAGTTTGTGGTAATTTGGTAATGAATAGCATAAACCAAATCCTAGCATTCATAGGAGCTGGAATAGTATACA
Organism: uncultured Bacteroidota bacterium; assembly: GCA_902578505.1. The sequence continues at coordinate 61,007 of CACHDD010000001.1, forward strand.
ACATATTAAGCCCTGGCCTTGGGGTTGGATTAAATACCAAAAGCTCTTCTGGAAATTTCTGGAAATTTGTCATTGGAGCAGTTGTTATGACTCTAGCTTTTTCTCCATTTTTAGATCTCACATATAGATTAAACGAATGGGTCCTTCAAGGGACTAGTTTCCATGCATTTGCCTCTGGACTTGAAGCACAAGCACTTGTATTAACAAAGGCAATGCTAAATATTGAA
>CACHDD010000002.1 GCA_902578505.1 uncultured Bacteroidota bacterium
AAAAGTAAAGTCATGGGACATAAGCATCACGACAAGAAGCCCACTACTAGAATGGGCATGACAAGAAGAAAGTTTCTAGGCTCAGCTGCATGCGCTGCTGTTGGATCTACAACATTCCTTTCTTCATTCACTTCATTAGGATTGATGAATTCCCTAGCCGCACCAAGGCCTGTAATTGGGATGGCTCCGCCAAGTGAATACAAAGCATTAGTTTGTATTCTTCTCGCTGGAGGAAATGATTCGTTTAACATGGTTGTGCCAACTCAAACGGACCAGTACAACGACTACGCAACATCACGTTCCAATGTAGCTTTAACTTCTGGCGAGCTTCTTTCGTTAAACTACACGGACACTCAAGGAGGAACTTATGGTATGCATCCATCAATGCCTGAGGTAGCAAATTTGTTTAATGATGGAAAAGCTGCAATAATTTCTAATATCGGGACACTTATTGAGCCGGTGACAAAAAATCAAGTACTTAGTGAGACAGCCCCACTGCCATTGGGCCTGCGTTCACACGCAGATCAAGCACGTCATTGGCAAACATCCCTTCCGCAAAACAGACAAGCAAAAGGCTGGGGAGGTAAGATTGCAGATATTCTTGCAGCGGGGAATACAAATCAAGATATATCGATGAATCTCAGCCTATCTGGAACAAATCTTTGGCAAGCAGGTGAATCGGTGGATGAGTTTACCATCACTCCTCAAGGAAGTGTTGGAATTAGCATTTTAGAAGGAACAGAGCCTTTTGATGTCATATTAGGCCAAGGACTAGAAAATATCTTAGACCAAACCTATAATGATGTGTTAAAACAGACTTACGTAAAGAAGGTACAAGAGTCTCAAATCCAACATGAGATATTTACAGCTGCGCTTGAAAATCTTACACCGCTTTCGACTCAGTTTTCTCAAACCCAAATCTCAAGGCAACTTAGAATGGTTGCAGACAGTATTGCTATAGCTGGAAATCTGGGGATGTCACGTCAAACTTTTTATGTAAAATTTGGTGGATTTGATAATCATGGCGAACTATTAAATAACCATAGCGGAAGACTTTCATTATTTAGCGCGGCCATTGAAGAATTCTATCAAGCAATGGATGAATTGGGGATGTCCGATAATGTAACAACATTCACTGTTTCTGATTTCGCAAGAACGCTGACATCAAATGGCTATGGAACAGACCATGCATGGGGCGGTAATGCACTTGTGTTTGGAGGATCCGTTAACGGAGGCCAAATATATGGGCAGTACCCATCGCTCGCTCTAGGTAATGATTTAGAGATTGGAAATGGAGTAATTATCCCAGAATTATGCACTGATGAATATTTCGCAGAACTTGCGCTTTGGCTTGGAGTAGAACCCACCTATTTAGAGGACATATTCCCAAACATAGGCAACTTCTACACACCTGGAACAGGCAACCCAATAGGATTCTTAAACATCTAAAGCCATGAAAAAACTTCTATCTACACTATTTGCAATTGCAATTGTTGGTTTGGCCTTAAGCCAATGTGATGGGGCTCATTCAGCTATTGACGATATGAGTTGGTTATCGTGTCAGGGGACAGAGAATCCTAATTCTTCTCGAACGGAGGATCATTGGATTATGTATGACTTTGGAGCTTACTACCATCTGAATGAGAGCCATTTTTGGAATTACAATCAATCAGAAGAAACAGAAAATGGCATAGCTACTGTAGCAATCGATTATTCTAATGATGGACAAAACTGGACTTGGTGGGGTGATTTAAATCTAGATGAAGCTCCAGGAAGCGACGATTACTTCGGGGAAGAGGGACCAAATTTTGAGGGCCTTTTAGCAAAATACTTATTACTCTCGATAGTTTCAAATCACGGGGGACCTTGTTATGGTTTTTCTGAAATGAAGCTACAGGTTGACCCAGGTGAATTGGATATTGACGAGCCTAGCGTCCAGGTGTTTGCGTTTGGCTTACACCCAAATCCAGCAAAAGACATGGCAAGCGTACAAGTTGAATCAGGGTTTGGCACTCAGATTTCTCTCTACAGCCCCACCGGAGCTCTTATCAGCAACCAGTTAGCACTGTCTCAGGTAACTCGATTAGATCTCAGGGAATTAGCTCCTGGAGTTTATTTGGTTGAAGTTGTTAAGAGTGATGGCGCGAGAGCCACGCAAAGGTTGACGGTGGTTAATTAAACACCAACAGCAACGACGTCGTCAACAGCTTCGAGTTTAGATTTAAGAAGTTGTTCAATCCCTCCTTTAAGGGTTTGGGTTGATGATGGGCATCCTGAACACGCACCTCTGAGATGCACGTAAACCGTGCCTTCTTTGAAAGCAACAAAGTCAATTGCTCCACCATCTTGCTCTACAGCTGGCCTAACAAATTCATCTAGCAATCTCTTGATTTCATCGTCGTGCTCTGAAGGCGCAATGTCTGCTTCTGCGATGAATTCAGCAGTAGCAGGTTTTTCGGACGGAAGCGCATCAGAAGACGGTGCACCAAGGACGTCTATTGCATCTTTCACTTTACTTTCATCAACGGCAAATTCATTGTCAATCAACCATTCCCTGATGTATTCTCTTAGCTGATTTACAATCAACTCCCAGCCCAAACTTTCGTCCTTTGTTACAGATACAATTGATCCGCTAATAAAAACGCCTGTTACAAATGGGAAATGAAAAAGCTCAACTGCCAAAGGTGAACACAAAGCTGCTTGATCTGGACTCAAAAATTCTAACTGATGACCGCCTTCTACCAAATTTCTATCCGCCACAAATTTCATTGTGGTGGGGTTTGGTGTCATCTCAGCGTATACGTTTGTAGGAAATTTCTTAGTTGACATTGTACCGCAAAGATACTTGGATTACTTAAACAGGCATTAACTTGTGGGACCACTTGAAAATCATGAAACATATTCAACAATTTCAGTTCGTTTTACTTGGGTTATTTGTTTCGATTTTTTCTCTTCAAACTATAGCCCAAACCCCAGCCCAACACTCATCGACATTCCCCGTAAATGGAACAGTTGATAAGCACTTGGTCAGGACGGTATTAGAAAACGCAACGGTTCACGTCGACCATAAAACAGTAATTGAAAACGGAACAGTTGTATTATTTAGAGGCTTAATCGAGGATGTTGGCTTGGCTGAAGAAGTTAAGATTGTGGAGCCAGCAATACGTCTAGACATGAAGGACTACCACCTTTATCCCTCATTTGTAGACCTTCACAGCTCATATGGCTTGCCGGAATCAAAGCCAGCAGAATGGTCGCGCAAACCACAATATGAATCAGATAAAAAAGGTGCTTACGGTTGGAACCAAGCAATTCGCCCAGAAATAAATTCTGCAGCTGTTTTTGTAGAAGATGCAAAAAAGGCCAAATCTCTTAGGGAGTCTGGTATTGGAGCATTGCTTGTACATGTCCAAGATGGAATAGCAAGAGGAACGGGGGCATTAGTTATGCCGGTCGACAACCCTCGAGACGCAATTATTCGCCCAGAGGCTTCGGCGCACTATAGTTTTAGAAAGGGATCATCTAAGCAGAATTACCCAAGTTCATTGATGGGTTCTACAGCCCTAATTCGCCAAACTCATTACGATGCTTTGTGGTATTCAGAAGCATCAAAACGAGGATTAGCAGGTGGGACCAACTTGAGCTTAGAAGCTTTCAATTCATCTCAAGAACTTCCCCAAATTTTTAGCGCAGGCAATTGGAAAGACATATTGAGAGCAACAACAATAGGCGAAGAGTTTGGGATTGATTACATAGTTCTTGGAGGGGGGAATAGCTACCAAAGAGCTGATGCAATTGCAGAAACGGGTGCGACAGTAATTGTGCCTGTTAACTACCCAAAGGCTTATGATTTAAGCGATCCATTCTTAGCAAGATTCGTTTCTTTAACTGAGCTTAAGCATTGGGAACTTGCGCCGAGCAACGCAGCAATTTTAAATGAAGCAGGGGTAGAAATTTGTTTTACTTCAGATGGTTTGAAATCGCCTGCGGAATTCCTCCCTGCAGTTAGAAAGGCAGTTGAAAGAGGGTTGCCAGAATCAGAGGCGCTTGCAGCCTTGACTACTAACCCTGCCAAATCTGTAGGCGCAGAAAATTTAGTTGGATCATTGGTAAGCGGACTTATGGCAAATGTCATAGTTGCTGATGGACCTCTTTTTGATAAGGAGACCAAACTCGTTGAACACTGGGTTAGTGGAGAGCCCACAATTTTAGTTGATAGAAACACCTTAGACCTAGGCGGAAACTACAGCTTAACGATTGGTGCAAACACAGCTGATTTGCTTGTGGAAGGTGAAGTTGGAAAGTGGAAGGCAAAAGAACAAGTGAACGATTCTACATTTAATAAAGTGGATATAAGTTTAGACGGAAGATCGGTAGTTCTAGGATTGAAAAAAGACGATGGCCTAACTAGGCTTACTGGAAACATATGGATGGATAGTAGAATTTGGGAAGGGACTGCAGTTGATGCTCACGGGAATGTGATGGAGTGGAGCGCGGTTAAAAAAGACGCTGTTTCTGAAGAAATTTCCGAAGAATCATCTGATACGACAGAGGTTGAAGAGGAAGTTTTTGGGGACATCACTTATCCATTTACAGCATATGGTTCTAAAAATGTACCTGAAGAGAAGAATGTAGTCATAAGGGGAGCTACGGTTTGGACTTGCGAAGATGAGGGCAACTTAGATGAAACTGATGTACTTATTAAAGATGGGAAAATCCACGCAATAGGTAGAAGGTTGAATGTTTCGGAATTACTTGGATCCAAATCAGTGTGTGAAGAAATTGATGGAAAGGGCATGCACCTTACTCCAGGAATAATTGATGAGCACTCTCATATTATAGTCGAAAGAGGTGTAAACGAAGGTACTCAAGCTAGTAGTGCTGAGGTTTTTATTGGCTCGTCTCTCAATAGTGAGGATGTAAACATGTACAGGCAACTCGCAGGCGGAGTAACATGTGCTCAACTTCTTCATGGATCCGCAAATCCTATTGGAGGTCAAAGCGCAATTGTAAAATTCCGTTGGGGGTCACTCCCAAACGATCTTCTCTATGAAGACGCTTCGCCTTTTATCAAGTTTGCACTAGGAGAGAATGTTAAGCAGAGTAATTGGGGCGATATGCAAACTACACGTTTTCCTCAAACAAGAATGGGTGTGGAGCAAGTGTTCTATGACAATTTTATTAGAGCTAGAGAATACGGCCAAGCCCAACTGTCTTACAGACAAGCTTTAAGGAAAACAAAGAGGAGGGATGTCTTATTAGGTAGAGGGCCTCTTGAACCTAGAAGGGACCTAGAACTCGATGCTCTTTGGCAAATCATAAACGAAGAGAGGTTTATTACTTGTCATAGTTACAGGCAGGATGAGATAAATATGTTAATGCATGTTGCTGATTCGATGGGCTTCCGATTAAACACCTTTACACATATTTTAGAAGGCTACAAGGTTGCTGATAAAATGAAGGCACATGGAGTTGGGGGCTCGACATTTAGCGATTGGTGGGCATATAAATACGAGGTGAAAGATGCAATTCCATACAATGCAGCAGTACTCTACGACATGGGAATTGTTACGGCGATTAACAGCGACGACGCAGAAATGGGAAGAAGACTCAATCAAGAAGCAGCTAAGGCAGTAAAGTATGGTAGAGTTCCTCAGGAGGAGGCGCTCAAGATGGTGACCTTGAACCCAGCAAAGCTTCTTCACATTGACCACAAGACGGGGTCTATTGCAAAGGGCAAGGACGCTGACCTTGTGATTTGGGATGATAATCCACTTAGCATGAACGCTCAAGTTGTTGCAACTTATGTTGAAGGAAGGTGTTTGTTTAACCTAGAAAGAGATAAGGAGTTAAGGGATGAGCTTAAAACAGAACGGGCTAGACTTACCGAGAAGATGATGAATTCGGCTGAACCAGTCGCAAAAAAGCCATCGGAAAAAGTAAGAGCTCATTATCACTGTGACACATTAACTGAAGAAAACAGATAAGATGAAGAATTTTATTACAACGTCAATTGCGATTCTAAGTCTACTGTTTTCTCTTAACGCTCAGCAGACACCCGCGCCAGAACAAACAAGATCTATTCTTATTCTTGGAGGAACTGCACACCTGGGAACGGGTGATGTAATTGCTGACGCAGCTATAGGATTTAGAGATGGAAAAATCGACTACGTTGGAAGGGCATTCCAAGTCGATAAGAGTAAATACGACGATGTTATCGACGCAACGGCAAAAGAAATTTACCCTGGCTTTATTGTTACAAATTCTACCATAGGTCTTCAAGAAATTGGTGCTGTAAGGGCGTCTAGGGACCAATACGAAGTGGGAACATTCAGACCTAATGTCAGATCGTTAATTGCGTTTAATACAGATTCAGAAATTACACCTACTGTAAGGACTAATGGAGTCTTAATGGGCCAAATCACACCAAGAGGAGGTGTTATTAGCGGCTCTAGTGGAGTAGTGCATTTTGACGGTTGGAACTGGGAAGATGCAGTTGTGAAAATGGTAGACGGCGTGCACTTGAATTGGCCTTCGACTCACCATAAGCACAAAAAGGACGGCAAGGTCGATATAATGAAGCGTAAGACATACGACCAAAGCAAGAGGGAAATTGTTTCTTACTTCACTGAAGCAAAAGCATATGCTGAATCATATCCTAAATCTTCTTCTAAGGAAATGGATGTAAGGCATGAAGGAATGCGTGGGCTATTCGATGGATCGCTTGCCCTTTACGTTCACTCTGATGATGCTAGAGCAATTTCTGAAGCCATTCATTTTAAGAGGGAGATGGATATTTCTAAAATGGTAATTGTTGGCGGCTATGACTCATATCTAGTTGCTGATGTCCTGCGTGAAAATGGCGTTAGTGTGTTGCTCAATAGCGTTCACCGACTGCCGAGATTCAAAGAGGACGACGTTGACTTGCCATATAGACTACCTAAGTTGCTAGCTGACGAGGGTGTGTTGTTTGGCCTACAGGTTGATGCCCAAATGACAGAAATGAATACTAGGAATCTTCCTTTTTATGCAGGAACAGCTAGGAAGTATGGTTTGACTGAAGAGCAAGCGGTTATGGCTCTCACTAGAAATGTAGCCCAAATCCTTGGGATAGATAATGTCTGCGGCTCAATTGAAGTAGGCAAGGATGCTACTCTATTTATTTCAACTGGCGATGCTTTGGATATTATGACAAATAATTTGACCCATGCATTTATTCAGGGGAAGAATATTGATTTAGACAACAGGCAGAGGGAGCTTTACAGAAAATTCCAAACGAAATACGGGATTGAGAGTAAAGACTCTCCGGAGTAATTAATACCCAGCTTTCTCTCTCGTTCTTGAGAGCACGTCGGCTGCAACATTTTTAGCTTTCTCAGCCCCAATCTTTAGAGCAGCATCTATTTCTGACTTGTTTGCCATTAAGTAGTTGAAGCGTTCTCTTTGTGGAGCAAACCCATCAACTATTGCTTCTAAAAGAGCCTTCTTAGCGTGACCCCATCCATATCCTCCAGCTTTTAATGATCTTGCCATTTCCGCTGCATCACTTTCTGATGCGATAAGCTTATATAGCTGATAAACCAAAGACGAATCTGGATCTTTAGGCTCTTCTAAAGGAGTTGCATCGGTGATAATTTGCTTGTTGATCACCTTCTTGATTTCTGAGGGCTCAGCGAAGATGTCTATGGTGTTGTTTTGGGATTTTGACATTTTCCCACCATTGGTCCCGGGCACATACATTGTATTTTCATTCACCATCACCTCTGGAAGAACGAAGGTCTCCCCAAACTTGTGATTAAATCTACTGGCAACATCTCGAGTCATTTCTAAATGTTGCATTTGGTCTTTTCCAACAGGCACCTTCTCCGCATCGTAAAGAAGTATGTCAGCAGCCATAAGCATAGGGTAGGTAAAGAGTCCTGCATTAACATCCTCTAAACTATCAGCCTTATCCTTAAAACTGTGGGCAAGAGTTAAACGAGAATACGGAAAGAAGCATTGCAAATACCAAGACAACTCTGTCACTTCTGGTATATCACTCTGCCTATAGAAAACAGTTTTCTCAGGGTCAAGCCCAAACGCAAGCCATGCTGCGGCTACAGCATAAGTGTTGTCCCTTAGCTTATTCCCATCCTTGATTTGGGTTAGGGAATGAAGATCCGCAATGAAGAGAAATGACTCGTTTGAAGGGTCATTTGCAAGTTCTATGGCAGGCACAATCGCACCAAGGATATTTCCCAAGTGCGGCGTTCCAGTACTTTGAATTCCAGTTAAAATGCGTGCCATATTCCAAATATCAACAGAATTCGTTGAATGCCAACTTCAGATGCGCGGCTATTGCTTCAGCAGTATTTCCTTCGATGTGGTGACGCTCAACCATCATTGCCAGTTTACCATCCTTAAATAGAGCAATGCTCGGTGAAGAAGGAGGGTAGGGCAACATGAATTTTCTTGCGTGTGCAACAGCATCTGTATCAACGCCAGCAAAAGCAGTTGTGATATTATCAGGAGTTTTCTCATTCTCCATTGCGGCAATTACTGCAGGCCTCATAGATCCGGCAGAACATCCACAAACACTGTTAATCGCAATTAGTGTAGTTCCGGGCTTATCAAGCGCGTCATTAACGTCGTTAACTGTAATTAGTTCGCTAAAGCCTGCGTCTGCAAGCTCTGCCTTCATTGGTGCAACTAGTTCAGGAGGGTACATGTGTAGATTTTAAAAATAGTTCGTCGTATTGTTCGTCATCGATAGGCGATGGAGCATCTATCATAACGTCTCTTCCAGAGTTGTTCTTTGGGAAGGCGATAAAGTCTCTAATTGAGTCAGAGCCGCCAAACATAGAGCAGAGTCTATCGAACCCTAAGGCCAAACCTCCGTGAGGTGGTGCTCCATATTGGAAGGCATCCATAAGAAAGCCAAACTGAGCTTGGGCTTCTTTTGGAGTAAATCCAAGTAGGTCAAACATTCTTGACTGAAGCTCTCTGTCATGGATTCTTATTGACCCTCCTCCGATCTCAACTCCATTAATAACCATATCATAAGCGTTGGCTTTAACCTTGCCTGGATCAGTATCGATTAATCCAAGTTGATCTGGTTTTGGCGAAGTGAATGGGTGGTGCATTGCGTGGTAGCGTTCAGTATCCTCATCCCATTCTAAAAGCGGGAAGTCCATAACCCAAAGAGGCTTAAACACCTTTGGATCTCTGAGCCCAAGCTCTGATCCCATGTGTAATCTCAACTCTCCTAGTTGCTTTCTAGTTTTGTTTAAATCTCCAGAAAGAATCAAAATCAAATCGCCTTTTGAAGCTCCAGCTTTTTCACCCCAAGCTGCGCGATTCTCATCGTCAAAGAATTTGTCTACACTACTCTTCGTAGTGCCATCCTCATTCATTTTGCAATAAATAAGTCCTTTAGAACCAATCTGCGGACGCTTAACCCAATCAGTTAGTTTGTCTAATTGCTTACGTGTGTATTCTGCTGCGCCTGGCACAACAATTCCCAGTACTGATTCAGCAGAATCGAATACTCCGAATCCCTTGCCTTGAGTAACTTCAGCCAGATCTACGAATTGCATCCCAAATCGAGTGTCAGGTTTGTCAGATCCGTACAATCTCATGGCGTCATCGTAATCCATTCTAGGGAAATCCTCAATTTCTACATCGAGAACGACCTTGAATAAATGACGCACCATTCCTTCAAAAGTATTTAGGATATCTTCCTGCTCAACAAATGCCATCTCACAGTCAATCTGAGTAAACTCTGGCTGACGGTCTGCACGAAGGTCTTCATCACGGAAACACTTTACAATTTGGTAATAGCGGTCGAAGCCACTAACCATTAATAGCTGCTTAAAAGTTTGAGGGCTTTGAGGCAATGCATAGAATTGCCCAGGGTTCATTCTACTTGGAACTATGAAATCACGGGCACCCTCTGGAGTTGATTTAATCAAGTATGGAGTTTCTACGTCAATGAATCCAATTGAGTCCAAATACTTTCTAGTCTCAATCCCAACCCTATGACGTAGCATGATGTTTTCCTGTACAGGATTACGACGTAAATCGAGGTAGCGGTATTGCATTCTCAAATCATCACCCCCATCAGTATTGTCCTCAATAGTAAATGGCGGAACCTTACTTGCGTTTAAAACGTCAAGTGATTTTACGTCAATTTCAATATCACCAGTTGGGTTGTTTGGGTTTTTGTTTTCCCGTTCAACAACATCACCATTGATTTTAATTACGAATTCTCGCCCTAACTTCCTCGCTTGAGAACAAAGTTTAGCATCAATATCCATGTTAAATACAAGCTGTGTAATACCGTAGCGGTCGCGCAGGTCTACAAAGGTCATGCCTCCAAGGTCTCTAGTCTTCTGAACCCAACCACTCAGGATAACATTTACACCCTGATTATCTAGGTTTAACTCTCCACATGTATGTGATCTATGCATGGCGCAAAGTTAGAATTTATCTGCCGTAGATTCGCATTATGCAAAACCAGTTTAATAGTCCGTCAGAACGCCTTGAAAAGATGCGCGAAGAAGCGCTAAAAGGAGGCGGAGAAAAACGCATTGAAGCACAGCATTCTAAGGGTAAACTAACTGCTCGTGAGCGAATTAGCCTTTTGTTAGATCCAGGTACTTTTGAGGAACTTGGGATGCTTGTGACTCATAGGTCGACTAATTTTGGCCTAGACAAGCAAAAATTTTTGGGAGACGGTGTTGTAACTGGTTATGGAAAAGTGAATGGAAGGCTTGTTTATGTTTTCTCTCAGGACTTTACAGTACTCGGCGGATCACTTGCCGAAGCACACGCTGAGAAGATATGTAAAATAATGGAGCTTGCTCTAGAAAATGGAGTCCCAATAGTTGGATTAAACGACTCAGGTGGAGCTAGAATTCAAGAAGGAGTAGTAAGTCTAGGGGGATATGCAGATATTTTTTATCGGAACGTTCAAGCTAGTGGAGTTGTACCTCAACTTTCATTGATTTTAGGCCCATGCGCAGGCGGCGCAGTTTACTCTCCTGCCCTAACCGATTTCACCTTCATGGTGGAGGGTTCTTCATACATGTTTGTTACAGGACCAAATGTTGTAAAAACTGTAACACATGAAGAGGTAACTTCAGAAGAACTGGGCGGAGCAAAAACACACGCAACTAAATCGGGAGTAACACATTTTACAGCCCCTCACGAAGCGGCTGCTATCGAACAAGCAAAAGCTATTCTGAGTTTCCTTCCACAAAACTGTGAAGAGGATCCCTTAGCATTAGAGTATACTTCTGGTAATGAAAAGCGTCCTGCATTAGATAGTCTAATTCCTGAAAATGCTCAACAACCGTATGATATTCGCGAAGCGATTAATGAGATTGTAGATTCAGATACCTTCTTCGAAGTACAAAAAGATTACGCAGAAAATATTGTAGTTGGTTTCGCTAGACTAGCAGGAAAGTCTGTTGGTGTAATTGCTAATCAGCCAGCTTTCTTAGCAGGGGTGTTAGACATCCACGCATCTATTAAAGCGGCTCGCTTTGTAAGAACATGTGACGCTTTCAATGTGCCACTTTTAGTATTAGAGGATGTTCCTGGATTCTTACCTGGAACAGACCAAGAGTGGAATGGTATAATCACTCACGGAGCAAAACTCCTGTATGCCTTCTCTGAAGCAACAGTTCCTCGCGTTACTGTAATTACGAGAAAAGCATATGGAGGAGCATACGATGTTATGAATAGCCGCAACATTGGAGCAGACATGGTTTATAGTTGGCCTACGGCAGAGATTGCCGTAATGGGAGCAAAGGGTGCAGCAGAAATTATTTTCAGAAAGGAGATTAAAGATTCTTCTGATCCATCTGCAAAACTTGCAGAAAAGGAAGCTGAATACGCTGAGCTATTTGCAAATCCTTATAACGCGGCATCAAGAGGATATGTTGACGAGGTGATTAACCCAAGCGATACTCGCGAGAAGTTAATTGTAGCATTTGATATGCTTAAGAATAAGGTTAGAAATAACCCGCGCAAAAAGCACGGGAACTTACCGCTTTAATTAAGGTTTTTCTTTTCTCTCTTAATTGAGCAGCCAAGAGGAGCAGTAACGCTTTTGCGAATTTTTTTACCGGATCCATGACGCTCTATAGCGTCTCTAAGATAATGCTTTTCAACGTCCTTTGCGCTATCCACATTGTCGTCAATAGCACCTTTGTATATAAGGCTTAGATCTGAGTCAAAAAGGAAAACGTGTGGAGTTGTTTTAGCATAAAACGCATTGGCTAACTGACTCATTTCATCAACAACATATGGAGCGGCGTAGTTCATATCACGCGCTCGGTTTTTCATTGCGCTGATATTGTCATGATTTCTTCTGTATGCTGAATTTGAATTTACCAGTATAGACCCAATGCCATTTAACTCGGCAAATTCAATAATTCCATTGTATCTACCTTCCCATCCTTCAGTATCACCGCGCCCGACAACAAATGGGCAAGTATTGCAAGTAAAAATTACTAAAGCACCATTCTCTCCTTTGATATCATCTAATGCAAAAGTACGACCATCACAATTCCTCATCTGTTCATCAGAAAGAGGGGCTTTATCGCCTATTTCTAGGGTTTGGGCTAAAGCAACAGTAACAGCAAAAAACGCAATTAATGTTAGAGCAAAATTTTTCATGGTTTACTTTATTAAAAGTGCATCTCCGTATACATAGAAGCGATAACCCTCCTTGATTGCTTCGTTGTATGCATCCATTATTAACTCGTGGCCAGCGAATGCAGATTGAAGCATCAAGAGAGTTGATTGCGGAGTGTGGAAGTTTGTAAGAAGACTATCAGCGACTCTAAAGTCATATTTTGGAAAGATAAATTTGTTAGTCCAACCGCTAAACGGCTTTAGGGTATTTGTAGTGCTTACAGAAGTTTCCATTGCACGCATTGCAGTAGTGCCAATAGCGCAAATTCTCTTCTCCTCTTGTTTAGCTCTATTAACTCTATCCACACAATTCTGAGGAATGATTAATTGCTCACTATCCACTTTGTGTTTTGTGATATCCTCAACAACAACTTCACGGAAAGTTCCAAGCCCAATGTGTAGAGTGAGGAAGCTCATATCGATTCCCTTAATCTCAAGGCGTTTAAGAATTTGCTTCGAAAAGTGAAGGCCAGCAGCTGGGGCACCAACGGCACCTTCTTTATTTCCATAAATAGTTTGGAATCTTTCACTATCGATATCTTCAGTACCTCTATCTAAATATCGAGGCAATGGAATTTCGCCTAAATCTGCAATTTTTTCTAAGAATGCAGCTTTATTCCCATCAAAAAGGAATCTAAGAGTACGACCTCTAGAGGTTGTATTATCAATTACCTCAGCTACTAATTCGTCATTTTCTCCGAAGTAAAGCTTGTTTCCGATACGGATTTTTCTAGCAGGATCAACAAGAACATCCCAAAGCATGTTATCTTCATTTAACTCACGTAGAAGAAATACCTCAATTACTGCACCTGTCTTTTCTTTGTTTCCGTATAGACGAGCAGGAAAAACCTTAGTGTTGTTTGCTACAAAGACATCGCCTTCGTTGAAAATATTGATTATGTCCTTGAACATCTTGTGCTCGAATTTGCCCGTCTTTCTATCGACAACCATCATACGGCTATCTTCTCTATTATCCAAGGGGTATCTCGCAATTTGTTCTTCCGGAAGGTCGAACCTAAAGTGCGATAATTTCATTCTTTGAGCTGACATATATGTGCAGTTTTTAGGGTGCGAAAATTGAGCGTGCGAAAGTAATCAAAAACACCATGTATGTCAAGTACTTTGGGCTATAAAATTCAGTCTATGCTAAAGACTTGACAGTTGCGATAAACTCCTGTAAATCATAGGCGTTTTCCACTGCAAAATTTCCGCTCTTAGTTCGCCTTAATTCGGTCAATGTTCCTCCAACTTTTAAGCCCAAACCCAAATCCCTCGCAAGTGCTCTGATATAAGTTCCCTTTGAACACTTTATCTCAAAGCTCACATCAACAACGGGGTGTTCCCCAACAGTTGCCGAAGTCATCCCTGTAATATCGAAGCTATAAACTTGAACAGCTTTGGGTTTAAGGTTTACCGTTTTGCCCTTTCTAGCCGCATTGTAAGCGACAACACCATCTACTTTTTTGGCACTGAATTGGGGTGGCATTTGGTCTAAATCTCCTGTTAGATGATTAGCTGAATCAACGATAGAATCGAGCTCTAAAGTTCCAATTCGCGAAGCATCACCCCAACGATCTATCTCGGTTTCTGCATCGAATGAAGGAGTAGTTACGCCCAAACGAATTACACCAGTATAAGTTTTTTCCTCAGCCTGAAGAGCCTCTATTGTTTTTGTCTTTCTACCTGTACAAATAATGAGCACTCCAGTAGCGAGCGGGTCTAAGGTCCCTGCGTGTCCAACCTTAACCTTGCGCAAATTAAAAGTGTGCTTAAGCGTTCCACGCACCTTATTTACTACGTCGAAACTAGTCCAAGTCAATGGCTTGTCAAACACGAGAACTTGCCCCTCGAGCACTTCGTCTACAGTTGAAAAGGGAAGCTTAATCGACATTTTGGTTTTCTTTTTTGAGTGACCTGCCACTGGTCATTTCAGTTGCATCAGACGCAGTCATACCAGCCATGTCTTCAAAGATACCAAGCGCATGCTTTACTGATTGCACTCCTGTAATTTTCAATCTTAAAGCACCATTGCGTTGATACATACTCGTGTCCTTAGTGTTCTCTTTTAAATAATTTAAAACTCTCGCAAACATGGGCCCCTGGAAGTATGGGCTTTCCTCTTCTGACACAAAGGCTGCAATCAGAACCTCGCTCTTAAGAATGACTTTTTCCATACCCAAAACCCTCGACAGCCACCTGAGTCGAATAGTTTGAAGTAGCTCTTCAGTTTCTTTTGGTACTAGCCCAAACCGATCTTCTAACATCACTTTAAATCCCTCCAGCTCATGCTCGGAATCTATTCCATCTAGTTTGCGATAAAGAGCAATCCTCTCGGGGATATCGCTTACATATGAATCGGGGATAAGCAATGCAAGATCAGTTTCCAGTACAGTTTCTTCCACATAATTCCCTGTCTCGCACCTTTCTTCCTCGAACAGTTCTTTGAAGTGTTGTTCTTTGAGTTCTTTAACGGCATCAGCAAGAATCCTTTGATACATCTCAAACCCTATATCCGAAATAAAACCACTTTGTTCCGCACCAAGCAAATCTCCAGCACCTCTTATATCGAGGTCCCTCATTGCAATTTGAACTCCGCTGCCCAAATCGCTAAACTGCTCCAACGCCTGTAACCTCTTTCTAGATTCTGATGGTAAAGCACTCAACGGAGGTGCCATCAAATAGCAAAACGCCTTTCTGTTCGATCGCCCAACCCTTCCCCTTAGTTGGTGCAAATCACTTAGCCCAAACTTCTGCGCCTCATTAATCAATATCGTATTCGCATTACTGATATCAATTCCGCTTTCAATAATCGTAGTTGCAACGAGCACATCATAACCACCCTCAATAAATCTCGCCATAACATCTTCGAGCTCCTTTCCCTCCATTTGGCCATGCCCAATTCCTATCCTCACATCTGGACAAAGCCGTTGTATCATCCCAGCCACATCTTTAATATTTCCAACCCTGTTGTGAACGAAATAGACTTGCCCTCCGCGACTAACTTCATACGTAATTGCGTCGCGAATAGTCTCTTCGCTGAACCCAGTCAAAATTGTATCAACAGGATGGCGATTCGGAGGAGGAGTTCTAATGATACTCAAATCACGAGCGCCCATCAGAGAAAACTGAAGCGTACGAGGAATCGGAGTAGCAGTCAATGTAAGAGTATCAACATTCTCTTTGAGAGTCTTCAATTTATCCTTTACCCCAACCCCAAATTTTTGTTCCTCGTCAATAATAAGCAAGCCCAAATCCTTAAACTTCACTCTCTTCCCCACAAGTGCATGTGTGCCAATAAGGATATCTATTTCTCCTTTCTCAACCTTAGCTAAGGTCTCAGTCAACTTCTTTCCAGTTTTAAATCTGTTGATGTAATCAACTGTAACTGGGAATTCTTTAAGTCTTCTCGAAAAACTACGTGAGTGTTGCATGCTGAGAATTGTTGTTGGAACTAGTACTGCAACTTGTTTGCCATCAGTAGCAGCTTTAAAAGCCGCTCTTATTGCAATTTCAGTTTTCCCAAACCCAACGTCCCCACAAATGAGCCTATCCATGGGCATTGCCTTTTCCATATCCTCTTTTACCGCCTTTGTCGCTTCGTGTTGATCTGGAGTATCATCGAACATAAAGCTAGCCTCAAGCTCGTGTTGTAGGTAGCTATCGGGAGTGTATGCAAATCCTTCTGAGGCTTTTCTCTTAGCGTACAATTGAAGGAGGTCATAGGCAATCTGCTTAACCTTCGATTTGGTTTTGGCCTTAGTCTTTGCCCAAGTAGCGGTGCCAAGCTTATTTATTTTGGGTTGAGTTCCTTCTTTAGAAGTGAATTTAGAAATCCGGTGCAAAGAATGAATGCTCACATATAGAACATCGCCACTCTTGTAAGACAACCTTATCGCTTCTTGCTCTTTTCCGTTTACCTCAATTTTATGCAGCCCAGAGAACTGGCCAATTCCATGGTCTATGTGTACCACATAATCTCCAACTTCAAGAGCCATAAGCTCTTTGATTGTTAAGGCCTCCTTACTCTTCTTGTATCCTTCTTTGAGACGGAATCTGTGGTATCTATCGAAGAGTTGATGGTCAGTGTAGACCAAAATCTTTAATGCCTTGTCAACGAATCCCTGACTCAACTCCATAGCAATTGGATTGTATGGAGCATCATCCTCTCTGTCTGTGAAAATGTCGTGCAGTCTTTCGAGCTGTGTTGCTTGACCAGACACAATTACGTTTACATATCCATTCTTGCCATTAGCGATTAGATTGGAAGTAATCATGTCGAAATTCTTATTGAACGCAGGCTGTTCAGTCATTTCATAATCGACAGTAATCCTATCAGGGAAGGTAGTGCCGCCTCCAAACTCAACAACCCTAAACTCCTCAATCATTGATTTAAAAACCGAGGGATCTAAATACAGCTCTTCAGGAGGTGTGTGCTCTAATTCTCCATCTAACCTATGGTAATGAGAACGTGCTTTTTCTAGCTCCTTATTTAGGCCCTTTTCACAGCTCACAACATCGTGCATCCATATTACTGTTTCGTTTGGGATGAAACTGAAGAAGCTTTCCTTCGATTCGTGAAGCATTTTCTTTCCCACGTTAGGTACTACTGTTGCCCGAGTAAGCTTACCGACACTCAACTGACTTACTGGGTCAAACTTTCTGATGGAGTCTATTTCGTCACCAAAGAATTCTATCCTGTAAGGATAGTCCAGAGAGAAACTAAAGACATCTACAATTCCTCCTCTGATTGCATATTGTCCTGGCTCGTAAACGAAGTCGACTTTTTCAAAACCGTATTCCATGAAAACCTCATCGAGAAAATCCAATGTGTAGTTTTCGCCTAAGCTCAAAGTAAATGTCTGGGAGCTCAATTTCTTCTTAGTCACCACAAGCTCAGAAAGCGCACCAGGGTAACTAACAATTATGCATCCATCTCGCCCTCCATTAATTTCATTGAGCACCTGAGCTCTCATTCCAATGTTGGTATTTTCCACTACCTCTTCCTGATATGGCACTCTGGCTGATCTCGGAAAAAGGAAAACTGGACGAGGATTTTTGACTAGAATTTGCTCGACATCATTCATGAAATATGCAGCACTTTCCTTGTCTTCAAAAACGAATAAGTGATGCCTAGGCTTAGAACTAGATTCTAACTCTCTCTCAAGCATACCACAAACTGAAAGTGAAAGTGCAGATCCTACGACATTGCGTAATTCGACCTTTGTCCCTTCGTTTTCAAGGGAGTTGAGAACCGTAGTTGCTCTATTATCGCGTCTATAAAATTCTAATAGATCGTCTGGGCGCATCTATTTTTATGATGTCTGGCATTTTTGCATAACCTCAACGAGGTTTTTGCTACCAACGTAGTATGGTATTCTTTGATGTAATTCTGTTGGTTGAACATCGAGTATTCTCCCGTTATCGTGAATTGCAACACCTCCAGCTTCCTCAGCGATAAATGAGAGTGGTGAGCATTCGTAAAGTAATCTTAGTTTGCCGTTTGGCTTATTCACTAGAGATGGGTAAATGTAGATTCCACCGTGAATCAAATTGCGGTGGAAATCGGCAACAAGTGACCCAATATATCGAGCTCTGTATTCTAGGCTAGTGTCATCATGACAAGCTTGAACAAACTTTTTAGTTGGTTCAGTACACGTGTCGAGAAGAGCACCATTTACAGAATAAGTTTTCCCAATTTCTGGAAATTGCATCTGGGGATGAGAAAGGAAAAACTCACCTACAGCCGGGTCAAGAGTAAATCCGTTTACCCCAGTTCCAGTTGTGTAGACTAACATAGTTGATGAGCCGTAAAGGACATATCCAGCCGCTACTTGCTCTGTTCCTTTTTGTAAATAATCTGCTTCGCAGATAGGTTCGCCAATTGGAGTAACTCTTCGGTAAATACTGAAAATTGTTCCAATACTTACGTTAACATCAATGTTTGATGAACCGTCAAGTGGATCAATTAAAACGATGTATTTTCCAGTGCGTCCTTCGTCACCACAGATAAAAGCTTCTTCTTGTTCCTCAGAACCAATTCCAGCAACAGATTTTCCAGCAGATAGAATTCTCATAAAAGCGTCATTAGCAATTACATCAAGTTTTTGCTGAGATTCGTCTTGGACATTTGTAGACCCTGTGTCGCCAAGGATGCCAGCGAGACCAGCTCTGTTTACCTGATGGCTTACAATTTTTGAAGCTACAGAAATGTCCGTTAGCAACCTAGTCAATTGTCCAGACACAAAAGGGAATGCCGCTTGGCGGTCCATTATGAATTCTCCTAGAGTTTTGGTCTTGCTCATGCTACAAAGGTACGTCTAGAGAAATGGCTAAAGAGTGAAAATCTTTAACGCTTAACTGCTCGGCTCTTTTGGCAGCGAATTCCTCCGGAATTAATTCTTTAGGGAAGCCTGCGCTGCTAAGAGAATTGCGAAGTGTTTTACGCCTTTGATTAAACGCGCCTTTGACCACTCTTTTGAAATGAGAGAATGAACATCCTATATCTAGAGTTTCATTTCTGTGCAATCTGATTACCCCGCTTTTCACTTTAGGAGGAGGGTCAAATGCATCTTCGTGAACAGTGAAAAGGTATTCAATGTCGTAATACGATTGAAGGAGGACGCTAAGGATTCCATATGTTTTTGACCCTGGTCCTTCTGCCACTCTTTCTGCCACTTCTTTTTGAAACATGCCCACAACTTCTGGCACTCTGTTTCTCTTATCTAAAACCCAAAACAGAATTTGAGAAGAGATATTATAAGGGAAATTTCCAGCCACGATAAATGGCGCTCCATTTGGAAAGGCCAAATTTGGATTCCATTTTAATAGATCAACACCATGAACTTGTTCGGACTTTAATACCTCTTCAGTAATCAAGTAATCGACACTTTCTTTGTCTAATTCAATTACGTGTAAGTCTAAATCTCCTCTCGCAATTAAGGGTTTAGTTAGAGCTCCAGTTCCAGGTCCAACCTCGAGGACTGTATTGCATCCATTGTGAAGAGTAATTGATTCTGCTATGCGTTGGGCAATTCCGGGGCCAGTGAGAAAATGTTGGCCTAAGTGTTTTTTTGCCCTAACGTCCATTAAGCTTTTCCTTCAGAAATAATTGGGAGAACAGTTCTAAATGCCGCAGCTTTTGACCCCCATCTTTCTACAAATTCTTGTTGCAATGCTGGGGCGCATTCCTTTTGGTAAGTGTTGAAAGCTTCAACAGAATGAGCTGTGTACTGCACGGCAAAGGTTAGGCCTCCTTGCTCATCTCCTTCAACTCTACAAAGTTTGAAATCTCTAAAATGGCCCGTGTTTAATACTGCAGGTATATGCTCTTTGTGCATGTAGTCCACCCACGCTTTTGCAAGAGAGGCGTCAACACTTATGGTTATGTTGTACAGTATCATCTATTCTTCTAATTCTCCAGTTAATTCTCTATACCGCTTACGCGCTTCAACAGTGTAAAGCGAACCACTGAATTCAAACAGCAATCGCGAATACATTTCTTCAGCTTTTTCAAAATCCTTCAGCTGCTCGTCATAGATTTTAGCTAAGTTATACAAAGCATCGTCACCTGTGATGTCATCAAAATGTAAGTCAACTACTTCTTCATAAAAGCCAATTGCATCCTCAATATTCCCCTCTTGCAATGCCAAATCCCCGAGCACAATTAATATTTCATCTTCTAAAGAGTGCCCAGGATATTCAGCCGTAAGAGTATCTAGTGTTTGTCTTGCAAGCCCAAACCTTCTCTGCATTATCAACAAATCCGCTCGAGCAAAAATCTCCATAGGCTCAAAGATTGTATCCAAATTAAAGTTGTCAGTTATGAGAAGACTCAAGTCAATAGCATCATTTGAAATAAGCTTAGACGTTGATGCCTTTAATGCATCTAGCTGAGTTTGAGCCCAAGCAAAATCACCAGTGTAATAGCTAATTCTTGCGTTTCTGAATTTGGCCTCATGGCCTAATGGATCATCTTTAAAGTCTAGGACTATTTGGGAAAAAATCAAGGAAGCATCCCAAACCAAATCTGCAAAAACATACACATCTCCCAACTCTAATTTGCATGCAGCTGCAACTCTCTCATTTAAGTCTGGCAATTCTAAAACTGCCTCTAGGTTGTCCATTGCCTCTTCGGACCTGTCCAGATAAAACGCTAAAATGTGAGCTTGGTCTTTAACCATGATCGCAGTTTCTGACCTTAAACCCAAGTCTCTTAAACTTGCAGCGTAATCCCCTTCAAGGGTTGCCATACCCTCGTAATCTAAAGGCACTTCTTTTTTAAGCGCCTCAAACCTCACCTGAAGTATTTCGTTTCTTGCTGTAAAGAAATACGGGTTTCTTGAGCCAAGTCCTGCGACATACTCAAAGCAATCCCTTGCCGTATCAAGATCGCCATTTAGCGCTGCGGTATTACCAAGTTCCATCAATCCCGCTCCACGTTCACCTAATCTTACATCTAGGGATTTAGCGTGAATGAAAGCAGATGAAAAGTCTTTTTCCTGAGTAAAAAACCAAACTAACATTTGAGGATAAACGTCCTCACCTGGATATTTTTTAGCAGCCCTCAGAAGCTCGCCCTTCACCATCTTTACGTTAGACCTTTCAGACTCCAACCTAAGGTTTCTATTAAGTGAATTTTGAATAGTTGCTATATAGGTTGGCTTAGTATGTAGCAACTCCATGAAGCTAGCAATCATACCAGGGTAATCCCCCATCATGCCCTTGAGGTTGGCAAGTTCAAAATGGAAATCGTCCGTTCCCATTTCTATAGCTTTCATATAGGTGTTGTAGGCAAGATCCAGTTCATCAAGTCCGATGAAAGCATTGGCCAATCTTACTGCATGACTCTTGCCAGGCTGCATATATGAGAGAGCATTGTCAAATGCTGTAAGAGCCTTATCTCTCATTTCAAATCTTACATACAGCGCGCCTAGGTCGACATATGCAGTCGATTTGCTGTTTTTATGTCTACGCTTTATCCTTCCTTTTACAAGTTTTTCTGCTTCAATAAAATTGTCCATTGCAAGCAGGGACTCGTAGTACATCTGATAGACTTTGTTAGTCTTATTTTTTTTGTATATGTCGCCAAGGTAGAGTAGGGCTTGTTCGTAGCTGCCGTTGTTGTAATAGTATTCAGCTAGCTCAAGATCAGTTTGGGCTGAGGCATTTTGTGAAAAACAGAGCATGAGGAAAAGGGCAGTAAATAATCCCAAAACCTTTTGCATCACCTTCATTATTCTTCCGCTATTGATCTAGCCCAAACCCCTTTCTTTGCCGTTATCAAGCTATCTATAGACGTCCAATTCTTTTCATCAGTTTCAAGCCCAAGGTTGAAGTAGTGTTCTGATAAGTCATACACTTCTTGCAATTTCTCAACCGCTTTAATTTCTCTAGAAGCATTTTCATTGATGTACTCTTGAGTGATAGGATCACCCTTTGCATCGATTGTTGCTCCAGAGTCTATGACATTTAAAAGTCCTTCGATTTGACTAATGCATCTAGAACTTTCTTTAGTCAAGCTATTGAATCTTTGTGGGGCGTCTTTTAAATAGCGACTAGCTTCAGACAATTTTCCAATAATTGGAGCATCTGATCTAACGAATTCTACAGATGCTTCCACTCCAAGCCACCTAACATCTTCTTTCGCTGCATTGAGCCTTTCTCGCACCGAAATAATTGAATCCATATCAAACGCATCAACAGATTGCTGAACTTCTTTTGCATGAGTTAGCGCAGCTTGAAGAGGCTGTTTGTTTGGGTTTTCAGAGACACACCCAACAAGCAAAAACAATGCGATTATATGGGCAAAAAATCTCATATTAAATTCTATCGAATCCTACGAATGGTACAAGTGCTGATGGGATAATAACATCTCCATCGCTTTGGTGGTTTTCGAGTAAGGCTGCAACAATTCTTGGGAGAGCTAAGGCAGAACCATTTAGTGTATGTACTAGTTGGTTTTTGCCACTTTCATCCTTGTAACGGCACTTTAATCTATTTGCTTGGAATGTTTCAAAATTTGAAACAGAGCTTACCTCTAGCCACCTTCCTTGGGCTGCGCTCCAAACTTCAAAATCATAAGTGATTGCAGCTGTGAATCCCATATCGCCCGCACAAAGTCTTAGAATTCTGTAAGGAAGTTCTAGTCCTTCTAGTAGCGTTTGAACATGGGCTACCATGCCGTCAAGCGCAGCGTCTGATGAGCTTGGGTCTGAGATTTGGACTATTTCAACTTTATCAAATTGATGCAACCTATTTAAACCTCTTACATCCTTTCCATAAGATCCTGCTTCACGACGGAAGCAAGGAGTGTAGCCACAAAGCTTAATAGGGAGATCAGCCGAAGAGAGTAAAGTGTCTCTATAGATATTAGTTAGAGGAACCTCAGCAGTTGGAATCATATATAGATCGTCATTCTGCATATGGTACATTTGGCCTTCTTTGTCTGGAAGTTGCCCAGTGCCAAACCCACTATCAGAATTGATCATTAATGGCGGGATGTATTCAGTGTACCCTGCTTCTTCTGCTTTTTCTAAAAAGAATCTGATAAGACCCCTTTGGAGTTTGGCCCCCTTTCCTTTGTAAAACGGGAATCCTGCGCCAGTCACTTTTGCGCCTAGGTCAAAATCAATTATCCCTTTCTCTTTAGCCAAATCCCAATGTGGTTTACACGTATCGCTTAAATCAACTTGTTCGCCATGGGTGCTAACTATCTCGTTATCTTCTTCAGACTTTCCAGCGGCAACTAATTCTGAAGGAGTGTTGGGGATGTTGTAAAGCAATTCATTCATTGAATTTTCATGACCTTGCATCTGGTCTTTTAAATCCGATGACTTTTGCTTGAGACCAAACGTGGCAGCTTTGACCCCTTCGGCCTCATCTCTTTTACCAGCCTTCATTAATTCGCCAATCTGACGGCTTAGAGAATTTGATTCTGCAAGAGTATCGTCTAGCTCTTTTTGAAGAGAACGTCTCTCCTTATCTAGCTCAATAATCTTATCGATAGAATCGGTTACATCTATCCCTCTCTTAGAAAGCGCCTCAATTATTTGGTCGCGCTCTTCTCTTATTTGTGTCAGTGTTAGCATTTGATTTGGTGAATTTCGGGTGAATTCCTCTAAATCCCCACCTTTAGAAAATAAAAAACTCCCGTCCCCTTCGGGGCGGGAGTCCAAATTCATTTAGTATAAATCTTACGCTTCGCCGCCTCCAGCAAATGGGACTACGCTTACGTAGGAACGGTTGTTGCGCTTCTTGCGGAACTCAACAACACCGTCAGTTAGTGCGTAAAGAGTGTGATCTTTACCTATACCAACGTTTGTGCCTGGGTGGTGAGCAGTACCTCTCTGGCGAACAATAATGTTACCAGCAAGACAAGCTTGACCACCGAATATCTTTACTCCTAATCGTTTCGAGTGTGACTCGCGTCCGTTCTTCGAACTACCTACACCTTTTTTATGTGCCATGATCTAAGGGTATTATGCTTTAGTTGATTTAGTCGCTTTCTTAGCCGCTGGCTTCTTTGCTGCTGCCTTCTTAGGAGCTGCTTTCTTAGCTGCTGGCTTCTTTGCTGCTGCTTTCTTAGCTGCTGGCTTCTTAGCTGCTGCTTTTATAGCTGCTGGCTTTTCTTCTGCTACTTCTTCCTTCTTAGGAGCTGCTTTCTTAGCTGCACCCTTTTTGATGTCCGTGATGCGGATTTCAGTTAAGTAAGGACGGAAACCATTAAGTTTCTGGTAGCCTTTACGACGTTTCTTTTTGAAGACAAGAACCTTATCTCCCTTTAAGTGCCTCTCTACAGTGGCATGAACGGCTAGGCCGCTTATAGCTGGGGCGCCAACTGTTACGTCACCACCTTTGTCCATAAGAAGAACCTTGTCGAACTTAATCTTCGCTCCTTCTTTTGCATCAAGGCGGTTAACGAAAACCTGCTGGTCTTTCTGTACCTTGTACTGGTGCCCTGCTATCTCTACGATTGCATACATTGGAAATATATTTTTTAAATAGTCCAAACGGATTTACTCCGTAAGGGGGCGCAAAGATAGGAATAACTGTCGTATTGCCCAAGTTTTCAGTCCTTTCTCTACTTTTTTCCACTACCGCCCCTTTTTACAAGGGCTACACCAAGTAGAATAACCATCCCTCCCACAAGGTGCCAAATCGTTAAGCTTTCTCCGTCTACAAATCCCCACATTGCAGCAAATACAGGGATTATATACGTTACTGAGCTTGCGGTAAGCGCATCAGTCCACTTTATTAAAGCGTTGAAAACGGCGAGTGCAGCAGCAGTGCCAATTACTGCCAAAACAATCACTGCCATCATGCTTTTTACTCCAGACTCATTTTCAGCTAATACAGTTAGCACGTCAGAGCCAAGTAAAGCGCAAAGAGAAACTGGCATAACCATAGCAAGGGCAATTGCTGCAATGGTTGTGGCACCAACATCAAGCAATTTGTTTTTAAGAATGTTCACACTAAACCCATAAAACAGAGTAGCGAGCGCAACTTTACCACATGCCACTATACTTATACTACCACTTCCGCTAAAAATCTCTGAAATATTCCCTCCATCGCTAATAAGAATGCCCGCACCAATAAATCCAATAATTAGTCCTACTAGTTGAGATTTAGAAATTACTGTTCTAAATAACAGGATGGCAATAATCATTGTAAACAGAGGCGTCAATGAGTTTAGCATTCCTGCAATAGCGCTTGGAAGCTCGGTTTGGGCTGAAGTAAAGAGATAGGCAGGGAAAAGATTCCCGAATGTCCCAACTCCTAAAACCCAACCCAACTTATTGCTCGGCACTTTCTTGAAATTGACAATTGTAACAGGCAAAAGGGCTAGAGCGGCGATTGTAATTCTCAACGCAGCTACATTCATAGCGGAGTAAACGGGTTTTCCAGTTGAGTCAAAAAGTGCAATCTTCATTAAAATGAATGAACTACCCCAAATAAATGCGAGGATTATTATTACCCACCAAATCGACCATTTTGATTTTTTATTTTGCACAGTTTGGCAAATTTAACCTGACTTTGCTAACTAAATTTACCACATGAGAATTCACGTTTTTTCCCTTTTAATTTTTTCTATACTTGGATGTGCCGAGACCTTAAATGTTGACACAGTAATTACTTCTTTTGAAGCTGTGGGCCCAGAAGGAAAGACTAGTGCTAGACTAGAAGTGCAAGGCATGATGTGCGAAGTCGGGTGCGCCGCTAAGGTTAAAAAAGAGCTTCTCGAGCTAGATGGAGTTGCGAGTGTAATTATAGATTTTGACTCAAAACGAGAAAATGATTTTGCAATCATAGAATATGACAAAAATTTAATAAAGCCTGAACTCCTAGCATTAACTGTAAGCGGAATAGCTGATGGTAAACTATACGGAGTACCGTCATTGGAAATCACAAATTTTTCTCCAGAGACTAAATGAAGTGTGTAACACACATAGCATTCGTTCTAGTTTTCCTTGTTGTTTTAGCTGGATCTGTTGTTAGGATGACGGGTTCAGGCATGGGTTGTCCGGATTGGCCAAAATGTTTTGGGCTATTGATTCCCCCTACTATAGAAGACCAAATAACTTGGGCTCCAGGCAAGCTTTATAAAGAAGGCCAAATGGTAATCGAAGGCGAGGCACTATGGCAAGCTAAAGTTGAACACAAATCTTCAGGCGATAATTTTTCGCCCGATAATTGGGAAAGGTATACGAAGCACGACTACGCAACTTTCAACGCATTCCACACTTGGGTTGAATACATAAACAGATTGTTAGGAGCTCTTTCGGGGATTCCCATCCTCGTGCTATTCATTCTTTCTTTTACTACTAAAAGAGTGGTCCCAATATTTCTTGCATTAGGGACACTTCTTTCTG
Source organism: uncultured Bacteroidota bacterium (assembly GCA_902578505.1). The sequence goes on from CACHDD010000002.1 coordinate 26,550, forward strand.
TCCTCTTTGTTTCTTGGCTAGGTAAATTGGTCGTTGATGGAAATCTCATTCCATTTTCTGTGACTATTCATGCATTAGGCGCACTTGTAATACTGGCGTTTTTAGTTGCGATGACGCAGTATCTTTCTGGCTATAGATATACAGTTAATAAGACTGTAAGAGGATTGTTGTTTTTTGCTTTAGCACTTTCCTTTTTGCAATTTGTGATGGGCACACAAGTCCGTGAGCAGATCGATATTCTTCTTGACAGTGGAATAGCCAGATCCGATCTTATAGACCAACTTCCTTCATGGTGGAAATTTCATAGATCTGCAGTTTGGCCTTTGATTTTATTGCATTTATTGTGGGCGTTTCCTGCGATGAAAATCAAGGGTTTGCGCAATTTTGCTTTTGTCGCAGTTGCTATTCTCCTAGCCCAAACCCTATCTGGGTTCTTATTCGTAAACGTTGGACTGCCAGCCTTAGCTCAACCTGCTCACATTATGTTGGCCTTTGGGTTAATTCTAGTCGATTTACGAGCCCTTCTTGCTTCAAAATTATAGGCATGAAAAACCCCCGGCTCTGCCGAGGGTTCTAAATATATTTTTATTCTAACGTCACTGGGATGTTTTATTGTCCACATAGTGGACAATTAGATGTGTGGTTGATTATCCACTACACATCTCACAATCTGAGCCGTTTTCGATGCTGCACATAGCAACTTGCTCTTCGTGCGTTAGTTCAGGAGCAGCATCTTCTTTGATTTCATCCTTATACTTCTTGTCAATTGTAAACTTAATAGCATCTGCGGCTGCTTTAGTTCTCAAGTAGTACATACCAGTCTTAAGGCCAAGCTTCCAAGCGTGGAAGTGCATAGACGTTAGCTTAGCATTGTTCACATTCTCCATAAACACGTTTAGAGATTGAGATTGACAGATGTAAGCACCACGGTCAGCAGCCATATCAAGGATAGCCCTCTGGCTGATTTCCCAAGCTGTACGGTAAAGAAGCTTAAGGTTGTCAGGTATCTCCTTGATGTTTTGGATTGAGCCGTTAGCAGCAATCAAGCGATTCTTCATATCCTCATCCCAAAGGCCCAGTTTGGTTAGGTCTCGAAGTAGGTGCTTGTTTACCACGATGAATTCTCCAGAAAGTACACGACGAGTATAAATGTTCGAAGTATATGGCTCGAAACACTCGTTATTTCCTAGGATTTGGGCTGTTGAAGCAGTTGGCATAGGAGCCATCAATAGAGAATTACGCATGCCATGCTTCTTAATCTCGCTCTTTAGAACATCCCACTCCCATCTTGCAGTAGGAGTCACGCCCCAAAGATCAAACTGAAGTTTTCCCTTAGAAGCAGGAGATCCTTTGAATGTTTCATAAGGGCCTTCCTCCTTTGCAAGATCTTTAGAAGCAGTACATGCAGCATAGTAAATAGTCTCAAATACTTCTCTGTTTAATGCCTTAGCTTCTTCAGAGTCAAATGGGTAACGCATTAAGATGAAAGCATCAGCAAGACCTTGAACACCAATTCCTATTGGACGGTGACGTAAGTTTGAATTTCTAGCTTCAACTACCGGGTAGTAGTTGCGGTCGATAATTTTATTTAGGTTTTTAGTAACCTGGTAAGAAATCTTGAACAGCTTGTCGTGGTCGAAAGTACCATCCTCTTTAACAAACTTAGGGATAGCGATTGAAGCTAAGTTACAAACAGCAATCTCGTCTGGAGAAGTGTACTCGATAATTTCAGTACAAAGGTTTGAAGAGCGGATAGTTCCAAGATTCTGCTGATTAGACTTTGCATTTGCTGCGTCTTTGTATAGCATATAAGGAGTCCCAGTTTCGATTTGGGATTCTAAAATTTTAAACCAAAGTTCTTGCGCTTTGATAGTCTTTCTTCCTTTTCCTTCAGACTCGTACTTAAGGTATAGTTTCTCAAATTCTTTTGAGTGAGTGTCTGGTAGGCCTGGGCACTCATTTGGACACATCAAAGTCCAATCACCATTTTCCTCAACACGCTTCATAAACAGATCTGGAATCCAAAGAGCGTAGAATAAATCACGAGCTCTTTGCTCTTCTTTACCGTGGTTTTTCCTCATATCGAGGAAATCAAAAATGTCAGCGTGCCACGGTTCGATGTACATTGCAAAAGACCCTTTACGGCGTCCTCCACCTTGATCTACATAACGAGCAGTGTCATTAAACACGCGAAGCATAGGAACGATTCCATTTGACGTTCCGTTTGTTCCCTTGATGTATGAGCCAGTAGCTCTGATATCGTGCATAGCTAGTCCTATACCACCAGCACTTTGAGAAATCTTAGCACATTGCTTAAGCGTATCATAGATCCCAGAAATACTATCTTCTTTCATAGTAAGAAGGAAACATGATGACATCTGTGGCTTAGGAGTGCCAGAGTTGAATAGGGTTGGAGTTGCATGAGTGAACCACCCTTCACTCAGCATGTTGTAAGTATTTACAACTGACTCCAAGTCGTCTTTGTGAATGCCCACAGATACTCTCATGAGCATTTGTTGTGGTCGTTCAGCAATATTTCCATTGAGCTTCATTAAGTATGAACGCTCAAGTGTTTTAAATCCGAAATAATCGTATCTAAAATCTCTATCATAGATAATCTGCGAGTCGAGATACTCAGCGTTAGCTTGAATGATTTCATGTACGTCGTCTGCAAGTAAGCTTGCAGGATCTCCAGTTTTTGGATCGACATAGTTGTACAGGTCATTCATAGTGTCGGCGAAAGATTTTTTCGTCGACTTATGAAGGTTGCTTACAGCAATACGACTCGCTAAGTGAGCGTAGTCAGGGTGGCTAACTGCATTTGTGGCAGCAACCTCAGCAGCAAGATTATCTAATTCGGTTGTTGTTACTCCATCATAAACACCTTCAATTACCCTCATCGCAATGCGAACTGGATCTACATTTTCATGAAGGCTGTAACACATCTTTTTGATGCGGGCTGTGATTTTGTCGAATTGTACTAATTCTTTTCGTCCGTCTCTCTTTATTACGTGCATGGCAATTATCTTAGTGTGTGGTTCAGATTATTTAGAAGTCGGCGTCTAGGTTGAATCCTTTATCAGAGTCATTGCCATGGTTCATAACCCCAGCCTTTTGGTAATCACCAACTCTCTTCTCGAAGAAGTTAGTTTTACCCTGAAGTGAAATCATATCCATAAAGTCGAATGGGTTCGACGTGTTGTATAGTTTTTCGTTACCAAGTTCAACAAGAAGTCTGTCTGCTACGAACTCTATGTACTGTTGCATTAGGTCAGCGTTCATTCCAATAAGTCGAACTGGAAGAGCGTTAGTAACGAAGTCTTTTTCCATTTCTACAGCAGAACTTATGATAGTTTCTACTGTTTTCTTAGGAAGCTTATTAATTAGGTGTTTATTATAAAGTAGGCAGGCGAAATCACAGTGCATTCCTTCATCACGAGAGATTAACTCGTTAGAGAAAGTAAGCCCTGGCATTAGGCCACGTTTTTTCAACCAAAATATCGAACAAAAGCTACCGCTAAAAAAGATCCCCTCTACAGCAGCGAACGCAATTAGTCTTTCTGCGTAAGATCCGTTTTCAATCCAACGTAGAGCCCAGTCAGCTTTTGTTTTAACAAATGGCACAGTATCAATTGCGTTTAACAAGTGATCTTTCTCTTCAGAATCTTTAATGTATGTATCGATAAGAAGAGAGTAAGTTTCAGAGTGGATGTTTTCCATCATAATCTGGAAACCATAGAAAAATTTAGCTTCTGTATATTGCACTTCTTGAACGAAGTTTTCAGCAAGGTTTTCGTTTACTATGCCGTCAGATGCTGCGAAGAATGCAAGAACGTTCTTAATGAAGAATCTTTCGTCATCGTTAAGTTTTTCGTTCCAATCGACTAGATCCGATGAAAGGTCGATTTCTTCAGCTGTCCAAATACATGCTTCTTGTTTTTTGTACTCTGCCCATATATCATCGTGCTGGATTGGAAAAAGAACAAAACGGTTTGGGTTCTCTACAAGGATAGGCTCCATGACTTCCGTATTCTCAGGAAGCACATCTTCAATTGAAGTTTGATTCGCCATTTCTACTTCTACGATTGGCTCCTTATTTTCAGCGTCGTTAACTTTTGAAGATGGTTGTTGCATGTCTCAATGACTTTAGTAGGGTGGTTAAAGAAAAATTTTGGGTGGCTGTGGTTTGCAAAATCGAGTCGCAACCAATCAACGCATCAAAGTAAGTTTACCAATTGCGCTATTTCAAGCCTTCTGACAGTGGAGTTGTTAACATTCAATATTGATAACAGCTTAACCAGCTGACAAACAGTAAAATAAATTCTAAAAATACCAGATTTATGTGAGAACTACATATAGTATAGTTATATCTATATTTCAATTAAAATCACTGTATTTTTGCCAACATGCTTAAAGGCCTTTTAAAATTTTTTCTAGGGGATAAATCCTCTACAGACATAAAAGAAATCCAGCCTGTAGTAGACGCTATTCACAATGAGGAAACAGCTCTTTTGTCACTCAGTGCTGATCAGTTAAGAGAGAAAAGTACGGAGTTGAAATCGCGAATTGATAAGCATGTAAAGCCTTATCAAAATGAGATTGATCAATTAAAAGCTCAGGCTGCAACAATGTCGGAAGCTGATCTAGATGCCAAAGAGGCAGTTTTTGATCAGATTGACAATCTAGAGTTAAAGATTAATGAAGAGTTAGAAGTCGTACTAAATGAGATATTACCAGAGGCTTTTGCTCTTGTTAAAGAGACGGCAAAAAGATTCGCTGCTGATGAGGATGTAGAGGTGATTGCTCAACAGTACGACAAAGACATTGCTGCTGTTAGGGACGTTGTTAGGATAGAGGGAGATAAGGCATATTGGGCAAAGACTTGGACTGCCGCAGGTTCTGAGTTGAAGTGGGAAATGGTACACTATGATGTGCAGCTTATTGGTGGTGTTGCTCTTCACAGGGGAAGTGTAGCAGAGATGCAAACGGGTGAGGGTAAGACTCTGGTTGCGACACTTCCTGTTTTCTTGAACGCTTTAACAGGAAGGGGGGTTCACGTAGTAACGGTTAACGATTATTTGGCAAGGCGTGATGCCGAGTGGATGGGTCCTATATATGAGTTTCATGGACTTTCTGTTGATTGTATTGACAAGCATCAGCCAAATAGTGAATCGAGGAGGGAGGCATATAAATGTGATATCACATTCGGAACGAATAACGAGTTTGGATTTGATTACTTAAGAGACAATATGTCTCAAAGGCCGAGCTCTTTGGTGCAACGCAGACATCATTATGCAATTGTCGATGAGGTTGATTCAGTTTTAATTGACGAGGCAAGAACACCTCTTATTATAAGTGGTCCAACGCCCAAAGGTGATGAGCAGGAATTCGATTCGCTCAAGCCTATGGTGGTAAAGTTGATTCAAGTTCAACAGAAGGCGGTGCAAGGATTTATGTCAGAAGCTAGGAAGCTTTTAGACGATGGCATTTCAAAACAGGAAAGAGAAAATGCAGGCCTTGCTCTTTATAGAGCCTTCAGAGGTCTTCCAAAATCAAAGCCACTTATTAAGTTTTTGAGTAATGAGGGCATGCGACAAACATTACTTGGAGTAGAGGGTTATTACTTGGCCGACAACCAACGCGAGATGCATAAGGCGGATGCTGAACTGTATTTTGTTATTGACGAGAAGAACAATCAGATTGAGTTAAGTGAAAAGGGGATCGCATTTTTGACAGAAGGAATGGAGAACGATGCATTCTTTACGATGCCTGATCTCGCAACAGAGCTTGTTTCTGTTGATAATTCTAATTTATCTGATGATGAAAAGCTTGAAAAGAAGCAAGAGATTATGAGGGACTACGGAGTTAAGTCTTCAAGAATTCACTCTATGAACCAACTTCTTAAAGCGTACACACTTTTCGAAAAAGATGTTGAGTACGTAATTATGGACAACAAGGTTAAGATTGTTGATGAACAGACGGGTCGTATCATGGATGGCAGAAGATACAGCGATGGTCTTCACCAAGCAATTGAGGCAAAGGAAAATGTGAAGATTGAGGCTGCAACCCAAACTTATGCTACAGTTACTCTTCAGAATTACTTTAGGATGTATCACAAGCTTAGTGGTATGACAGGTACCGCGGAAACCGAGGCGGGGGAGTTTTGGGATATATACAACTTAGATGTAAAAGTTATTCCTACAAATAGACCAATTACAAGAGAGGATAAGGAAGATTTGGTATACAAGACTAAAAGGGAGAAATACAATGCGGTAATTGAGGATGTTGAGAAACTCAGTAAGCAGGGTAGGCCAGTGCTCGTTGGTACGACGACGGTTGAGGTGAGTGAGCTACTTTCTAGGATGCTTGATATGCGAGGTCTCAAGCATCAGGTACTTAATGCAAAACGTCATCAGCAAGAAGCTGAGGTTGTTACAAAAGCAGGAGAACCAGGGACTATTACTATTGCAACAAACATGGCGGGTCGTGGTACTGATATAAAGTTGAGTGATGAGGTAAAGGCTGCAGGGGGACTTGCAATTATTGGTACAGAACGTCACGACTCACGTCGAGTTGATAGACAGTTGAGGGGTCGTTCAGGTCGTCAAGGAGATCCAGGATCTTCACAATTCTATGCTTCTTTAGAAGATGATTTGATGAGACTATTTGGCTCGGATAGAGTTGCCAAGATGATGGACCGCATGGGGCACCAAGAAGGCGAAGTGATTCAGCATAAAATGATTACTAAGTCTATTGAAAGAGCCCAAACCAAAGTAGAGGAAAACAACTTTGGTATAAGAAAAAGACTTCTCGAATACGATGATGTAATGAACGCTCAGCGTGAGGTGATTTATAAGAAGAGACGTCACGCATTATACGGTGATAGAATTCGTACAGATATAGCAAATATGTTCTTTGAACTTACTGAATCGCATGTCGATGCATATCACGAGTTGAAGGATTATGAGAACTATAAGCGCGGTGTTATTGCTCACATGGGATTAGAATCTCCAATAAGTGAGGATGATTTTGTAACGGGTAAGGCGGATGATTTAATTTATAAAATATACTTATCTGCAGAAACAAACTACAGAGCAAAACTAGACGAGCTTGCAACTAGAGCTAATCCTGTAATTAAGAGAGTTTACGACGACAAGAAAAATGATTTCAAGAGCATCTTGGTTCCATTTACAGATGGTATAAAGACAATTCAAGTAAGCACTGATATTGAAGAAAGTGTAGCTACTGAAGCCAAGAGCGTGATGAAGTCATTAGAAAAACAGGTTGTTCTAGCAGTAATAGATCAACACTGGAAGGAGCACCTTAGATCTATGGATGACTTGCGTTCTAATGTTCAACACGCAAGACACGAGCAGAAAGATCCGCTACTTATTTACAAGTTTGAATCTTATGAGCTTTTCAAAAAGATGATAAGTAAGGTCAATGCAGAAGTAGCATCTTTTCTTATGAAGTGTACGATTCCATCAAACCCAAATGAGCAAAAGATCAGCCAAGCGCGACATTCTGACTCTTCTCCACAGGGGACGACTTCGAAAGCTGGAATAGAGAACTTAGCTCAACAAACTTCAAGAGCTGTTAGGCAGGGGGCTGGCACAGAAAGGGCTCCAGCTAGACCTCAAAAAGTTGCTCCGATTAGAACGGGAAAGAAAATAGGTAGAAATCAAATCGTTACAATAAAGCGAGGTCCTGAAACCAGGAGGATAAAATACAAAAAAGCCGAAGATTTTTTGAATCAAGGATGGTCTATAGAAGATGTTTCATCTTGACACAAAACAGGTGACTTTACTTTTATTTTAAGAGTTTGCATACATTTTTCAGCAAAATCAATACAGGTTTGGGGCGTGCGAACGCTGTTAGTTTGGTGTACTAAAAAGTGGAATGATTGAATTGAATTCTTGTTTTCATCAATCCAATTGCACCAATTTTCCAGTCTTGTTTTATCGCTATTATGGCCGTCATATCCTCCAAAGCGAACTATGATAAAAGGAGATGTAAGCCGCATGTGTAGCGCATCTCTTCTAAGAGCTGTATCACTTATCACAGCACCTATTCCCAGTTCTGACATTAGGGACCAAACCCTTTCTGCATCCCTCCCACCATCAAACCAAAGCGGATGTCGAAACTCAACGGACATCTTTAATTCTCTTGGCCAAGCTTCGATATATTCTATGAGTTTTTCACTTTGTTTTGGAGAATAATGAGGCGGTAATTGTAAAAATGTTGGACCTAATTTTTCCCTTAGAGCAAGTATTCCCTTAATGTAATCATCGGTAGGTCCTTCGCAATTATTGAACCTTCTATAATGTGATATTATTGCTGGAAATTTTGGACAGAATTCAAAACCCTCTGGCATGGTGTTGGCCCATTCAGCCATTTTTTCAGGAGAGTATATTTTGTAATGTGTTGCATTGAATTCTATAGTGCCAAACTGTTTTCCGTAGTGCTTAGGCCAAGTGCGCATAGGATCATTTATAGGATAGACACTCCCCCTCCATGGTTTAATAGTCCACATTGTTCCACCAGTAAAAATTTTCAGATTAGAAAATTGCGATGGTGGAAAATCTAATCGAGTTTTTGGAAGAGCCCAATCCAGCCCTTTTAGTTCTTTAATGCTATCTGCCTTCCCAAACTTCACTCTACAAACCTAAGGCCCACGAGAGTAAATTTTATGTATTGAGTTTTATTCCCTTCAAAAATTTGGGCGTCAGTATGGCTAAAAATGAAGGAGGGTTCAATAGCTAAATTAATTTACTTGTGAAAGCATTAAGTTAGGCCTAAACTCTTTTACAAACTTCTCTAGTGGTTTACCCAAAACAACCCATTTCCTCACGAAGGATCGGAACTTATACAAATTCTACATAACTGGTGAAGGTAGCTTTCTATAGGATATAATCGGGAAGAATTATTGGTTCGAGGTATGGTTTGTTTTTGGGGTGTAGAGGCAGATACTTGGTTATTAAAAAGAGGAATGCATAAAAAATCGCTGACGGGTTTCGGAAGAAAGATTAGAACCCAACTTGTACAAGAAGTGTTTTACTAAGAGGATGAGTTTTGTGACATTCAAATGCTAGTCATATTGACTGATGACATGTTGCCCACCGGTGCTACTTTGAGATCTTGCAGAAATATTCTCGAAGATATAGGAATAACTGTACTTGGTGCTGCAGTTCTTGCTTTAGCCTGTATATAGAATCTATCTTTGGTCTCAATGCCTATTTCATCAAATATCATAAACCAAATCGAAGCACTTATTTCAAATGAAAGAAATAACACTGCTAACATGGCAAATATTAGTGCGCACCTAATTGCTGAGAGCGGATGGCATTGGGTTGGGTTCTATACTGTAGATAAGGAATCTGATCAGCTTGTACTGGGGCCATTTCAAGGGCCAGTAGCATGCACTCGATTAAATAGAGGAATGGGCGTGTGCGCAAAATCTTGGGATACAAATACAACGGTTGTTGTGCCCAATGTTCATGAGTTCAAGGGCCATGTTGCTTGTAGTTCATTGAGTAATTCTGAAGTTGTAATTCCAGTAAGGCATAACGAAAGTATTGTTGCACTTCTAGATATTGATAGTGTAGATTTTGATGGGTTTACCAAAGAAGAAGTGAAACTGCTTGAAAGAATTGTAAACAAATTAGAGGAGAGATGGATAGAATAGTTTCTCTTTTTTCAATTTTAATTCTTGCGAGCTCCTGTGCTAAAGTTGGTGTTCCAACGGGAGGGGAAAAGGACTCAACTCCACCAATTGTCGTAAATGCTTCACCCAAGCTTGGAGCGACAAATGTCAATCCCATATCGGGGGGAATTCTTGAATTTGAATTTGATGAATACGTTAATGTCAGTCAGTTAAGTGCTCAGCTTTTAGTTTCTCCACCACTTGCAAAACCTTTGGAATGGAAAATGAAAGGAAGGAAGGTTCAATTTATATGGAATGAAGAGCTCAAACAAAATAGGACTTATATTTTTCAATTTGGTGATGCCATAGAGGATTTAAATGAGAAAAATCCAGCGAGTGATTTAACTCATGCATTTTCGACTGGACCGGACTTAGACACATTGAGTATTACTGGAACTGTTGTTGATGTTTTTTCAGGAGTACCGCAAAGCCAAAGAAGAATTTTTGTCTACGATTGGGAGTTGCCAGTTGATTCAATTCTAAGTGGGTCACAACCCCTTTTTGTTACTTCAACTGATAGCTTTGGGTCTTTTACCGTTAGGTATATGCCAGAAGGTAAGTACAGGCTATTAGCTATTGAAGATGTAGATAGAAATTACGTTTGGACTGACGGGGAGTCTCTTGCAATTCATAAGGAGCCGATTCAACTGAATTCAGCTGACACATTATCAGTTGAATTGTTGATGCAGAAGACAGATGATATTGATGTGAAATATTTTATGAATGTTGAAAGGGATAGTTTGGGCTTATTGGAAATTGAACTGAGTGGAGAGTTGGATAATATCGATGAGATTGAGGCAAATAGTCTCAACAAGTTTGGTTCTGAAAACTCATTGCTATTATGGTCCGACCCCCATACAGTAGAAAACAGTACTGTGATTTGGTCTGGTGCAGACACTTTGATTGTTAAAGAGGAGAAAATGAATAGTCCTCTAGAATTTTCACTCATAAAATCCCCAGAAGGCAAACAGGTTTCTTCAAAAGAGGCAGCATTTACTTTTTCTAGACCCATTACCTTTCTCAATCCTCACCTTTTTAAACTAACTAAGGCGGACTCGACAGAAATTGAAATTAAGTCTATTCAGGTTTCTGAAGAAAACCCATTACAGTTAATTGTTGAAGCACCTTTTGGAAGAGGTGATATTGTTGAACTATCAATGCTCCCCAAATCAATTGAGGGTCATGGCAAAAAAATCTTAGCAGACACATTAATTATAAAGTGGTCTACATTTAAGTTGGATGAATTGTCTGAATTAATTGTAGATGTGGATGCAACGGGTTGGATTGAATTAATTTCCGCGAATGGTACTATCGTAAAAAAGGTTGCTATCGAAAAAGGAATACCGCCCCTGAAATTCAAAAACCTCACTCCTGGATCTTATTCGTTAAGATGGTTGGGCGATTCCAATTCTAATGGAGTTTGGGATGGTGTGAGTCTCAAAGAATGGAGACTGCCAGAGCCCGCGAGCGAAATGGCAACTACCATCAAGTTAAAGGCTGATTGGATCCACGAAATAAGTTGGGATACCTACGAATAATTATTCGTTAATCTCCAAGAACTTTTTAACAGATTTAAGCAATCCAAACACAACTAACGTGTCAGTTTCTCTAATATTTGTGTCTGGTTGAGGGACACCTATTATGTGTTCAGTAATCTTGGATTCTCCATTTTGACCCTCTTCAAATTCCCTTCTGATTGTAATGAGTCTAAGTTCATACTTAGCTCCAAGAGATATTTCGCGAAGAGATCTACCCCAACAATTTTTTGGGGCTTTAATCTCTGCGATTTCGTATTCGTCAGGTAGCTGAAGAAAGCCCATGATGCTGGGGTTAATAAGCCTTTCAGACACTACCGCGGCAACCTCACTCTCTGGACTTAGAATTTCCTTCACGCCGATTGAGCTTAAGATGCGATGCTGATTTCTGTCATTTGCCCTTACTATTATTCTTGGTACACCCAAGTCCAATAGATTTAGAGTCGTCAATACTGTTGCCTCGAAATTTTCGCCAATTGCAACTACTGCTGCATCTAAGTCTTGGACGTTTTGGCCTTCTAGCGCTTTTTTATCAGTAGCGTCTAATGTTACAGCAAGTAAAACATCATCTTTAATTTTTTCTACCCTCTCAGCTTTCGAATCGAAGGTGAATACTTCTGCACCTCGTTTTGCTAATGATAAAGCGATTTGGGTTCCATATCTCCCAATCCCAAATACTGCGAATCTTGACTTTGCCATGGTGTTAATTTAGAGCGTCTTGAAGAATAAGACCAAACTTAGCTATGTCTTCAAAACTATTGTAAAGTGGTACGGGCGCCATTCTAATTACTGCAGGCTCACGCCAATCGACAATAACACCATTTGATGATAATTTATCAAAGAGTTCGCGCCCCTGTCCGTGTGCAACAATGCTCAACTGACAACCTCTTTCGTTTTGGTTTTTTGGTGTGAGAATTTCTAGATTTTTTGCAGTAGATGCAGCAACTTTTTCTATTGTGCGTTCTAAGTAATTAGTAAGCCTTAGTGACCGTTCACGTAAAACTTCCATGCCACCAGCTTCGACAAAAATCTCTAGGGACGCCTTGTGAATTGCCATGTTAAATACGGGGGCATTACTCATCTGCCAAGATTCAGCTGTTCCCATGCTAATGTATTCTGGTTCCATCTTAAACCTGGTTTCTTTGTCATGGCCCCACCAACCTTCAAGTCTTGGCAGTTCTCCGTTATGGTGCTTCTCGTGAATGAAAATGCCACCAACAGAACCTGGGCCAGAGTTTAAATATTTATAGGTACACCAACATGCAAAATCAATATCCAAATCGTGCAATTTTAAAGGCACATTTCCAGCCGCATGTGCAAGGTCAAAACCACACATAGCCCCAACATTATGAGCTGCTTTGGTTATCGCTTCGAGGTTGTGGAGTTGGCCAGTGTAATAATTAACACCACCCATCATAACCGTTGCTAGTTCTTCTCCTGCATCTTCAATTGCTATGAGAACATCATCTAGATCTATTAAGTTCTCACCATTTCTTGGTGTAATTTCAATAAGGTCTGTTGCTGGGTCACCCCCGTGAAATTCTATTTGGCTTATCAAAGCATATCTATCAGAGGGGAATGCTTTTTTTTCGCAAATGATTTTTTTTCGCGAAGCCTTTGGGTTATAAAAACTAATTAATAAGATGTGCAGGTTTACGGTTAGGGCATTCATTGCAACAACCTCTGAAGGCTTTGCCCCCACAATTGAAGCGAGATGGTCAGAGAATAACTCGTGATAATGCATCCACGGATTTCTTGCTCTAAAGTGACCTTCAACCCCGTGATCAGCCCAATCTTCTAGCTCGGTTTGAAGAGCATTCAAAGCAGATTTGGGCTGCAATCCCAAACTGTTACCAGTAAAATAAAGCGCGTCCTCACCGTGGTGTTGAGGAAAAATAAAGCGTTCTCTAAACTTGCTTAGCGGATCTGTAGCATCTAGTTCGCGGGCCTCTGCAAGAGAAATTATTTGGCTTTGCATAGAGTAAAATTATTGGGGCAAATTTAGGTTAGGAGAAAAGAACAAATACTTGTAATAAGAGCATTCCGTTTAATAAAATGCTGTAGTACCATTCTCCTCTGTAAGGCCTGTGCACTTTAGGGCAGACAAAAACTGCTGTTAAGAGAGAGTGGATGAATAGAGGGTATTCTTCTAAAAAAGCCCAAATCCAGCCAGACAAAACCACAAGGCCACATGCAATCCACAGCGAATTTTCTACCCCCCTTACCATAGGTACAGTTTTCATGTCCAACGTGTCCACATTCAAATCCCTTACATCAAATGGAACAGTAAGGCCTGCGATATATAGAACTCTAGAAACAAAGACAATGGCCAAATGAATAGTGCAGACCTCTACACCCATTATATAAATAGGGAGCACGACTGTTGCACATCCCCAAACAAAACTTAACATAGGAAGTTTCATACGAGGAACTTCTCTGAGGGATCTGGCTTTTTTAATTGACCAAGGAAGAATTGCATAAGCAAGCCCTGCTCCCCCTATAACCATTATTAGGCCCCAAGCGATCAGTCCTAAATCATTTAATATCCACCAAAATCCTGCAAGCCATGCGATTGCCCAAATCGTCACTAGAAACTTTCCATATTTTTCTAGAAATACTAATCTATCGATGGGTACAGCCTTGGGAAAGAGGTTGGCCTTTATCACTCTTTGAATAGAGTATCCTAGCCCTGTACACGCAGAAATAAAGGTGGCAGAAGGTTCAAATCCCTCTTCAATTCCGAGGACTTTTAGCGTGACAATTACACAAGCTCCAGATCCCAGCGCAATCAATAAATGAGAGAAGCCTAAGAATCTAACAATCAAGCTAGAGTTGTGTGAGGAAAAAGTCATGTTACAAAGGTGAGAAATTCATGTCTGAAGATATCTTTGTTCTTTCTTTTTGTATACTATGAAAATTGGAAGTTTTGCCTCAAGGCATATGGGCCCTCGCATAGAAGACCAAAGCTCAATGCTATCTACCATCGGTTGTAACTCTTTAGATGAGTTAATCAATAAGACAGTTCCGCCTGCTATAAGGCTAAGGGAGCCTCTTGATTTGCCCGGTGCAATGATGGAAAGTGAGTACCTAGAACACCTGGATGAACTCGCCTCTAAGAATGTGGTTTATAGGAACTATATTGGGATGGGATATTATCCAACCGAAGTTCCTTCTGTGATAAGAAGAAATATTTTGGAAAATCCAGGCTGGTATACAGCGTACACTCCATATCAAGCAGAGATTTCTCAAGGTAGACTTGAAGCCCTTTTGAACTTCCAAACAATGGTTATTGATCTTACTGGAAAGGATATTGCAAATGCTTCTCTTCTAGACGAAGCTACAGCAGCAGCGGAGGCAATGGCGATGCTCTATTCTGCTAGGCCGAGAAGCCAAGCAAAAGCAGGAGCAACCACCTTCTTAGTAGACACAGCAGTTTATCCTCAGACTTTTGCTGTGATGCAGACAAGGGCCAAATCTCTTGGAATTAATATCATTGAAAAGTCTAGGGTAGATTGGGATTTTACTGAAGACATTTACGGATGTCTTATTCAATATCCCGACGGAAATGGCGAGGCGGCAGATCATACAGCATTAATTCAAAAGGCCCACGAAGCTGATGTGAAAGTTGTTTTTGCAACAGATCTTATGGCTCTTCTAATGCTCAAGAGCCCAGGAGAAATGGGAGCAGATGTTGTAGTGGGATCAACACAAAGGTTTGGTGTACCTATGGGATATGGAGGACCTCACGCTGCGTTTTTTGCTGCAGACGAATCATATAAGAGAAATTTCCCTGGCCGAATTATAGGAGTTAGCGTTGACCGCCATGGAAACACTGCTATCAGAATGGCCTTACAAACTAGGGAGCAACATATTAGAAGGGATAAGGCGACTTCAAACATATGTACAGCCCAAGCACTCCTTGCTGTCATGGCATCTATGTATGCAGTGTATCATGGACCAAAAGGGCTAAGAAATATCGCAGAAAGAATACACCAGAGGGCCAAATCTTTTGCCACTGCTCTAGGCTCAAACGACAGGTTTGAAGTCGTAAACACATGTTATTTCGATACTCTTAAAATAGTTGTTAAAGGAGGCCCTGACGAAATTAAAGCTCTAATTGCTAGAGCACGAGCAAAAAAAATCAACATACGTTATTATAACGATGGCGAACACGTTGGAGTTAGCCTTAACGAAAGAACTAATCTTGAGGATTTGCAGAATCTGTGTAATGCGTTTGGAGTACCCATTATAAGAGGCGTAGAAATCAACAGAGAATTTTTCAGTACCATTTACAGAGAGTTAGATTACTTGGATCATCCGGTTTTCAATAGCCACACATCAGAGACTGCGATGATGAGATATATCAAGCATCTCGAAAACAGAGATTTCTCATTAGTACACGGAATGATTCCACTTGGCTCGTGTACGATGAAGCTTAATGCTGCTACTGAACTTCTGCCTATTGCATGGTACAAATTTGCGGAACTTCACCCTTTTTGTCCGCCTGAGCAAGCCACTGGAATGATTGAGATTCTTCAAAGCTTAGAAAGTGACTTAGCAGAAATTACAGGATTCGATAGGGTTACTCTTCAGCCAAATTCGGGAGCTAATGGAGAATATACTGGCATGCTAGTTATTCAAGCTTACCACGAAAGTAGAGATGAGGGGCATAGAAACATTTGTCTAATTCCTGAATCTGCCCACGGAACAAATCCAGCCAGTGCTGTAATGGCAGGCCTCAAGGTTGTTGTAGTTAAGTGCATGGAAAACGGTGATATTGATCTTGAGGATCTTAAGGTCAAAGCAAAAGAGCACAGTGCCAACCTCAGCTCATTAATGATTACTTACCCGTCTACTCATGGTGTTTACGAGGAGGGAATTCTAGAGATCACCGCAACCATTCACAAACATGGTGGCCAAGTTTACATGGATGGTGCTAATATGAATGCTCAAGTTGGGATTACTAGTCCTGGAAACATCGGAGCAGATGTATGCCACCTAAACTTACACAAAACATTCTCCATTCCTCACGGTGGAGGCGGCCCAGGAATTGGACCAATTGGCGTAGCTGCTCATTTGAGTAAATTCCTGCCAGGCCACCCCATTGTTCACAAGGGTGGAGATGACAGCATTTCTCCAGTAAGCGCTGCTCCATATGGTTCTGCATTAATAGGACTTATTCCTTATGGATATATAAAAATGCTAGGTGGTAAGGGGGCCAAACAAGCAACAGAAGTCGCTATACTCAACGCGAACTACCTCAAGGCGAAACTTGAAGGAGAATACGACATTCTTTATCAAGGAGCAAACAATACAGTTGCTCATGAAATGATAGTGGACTGTAGAGAATTTAAATCTTGCGGAGTAGAAGTAGCAGATATTGCAAAACGCCTTATTGATTATGGGTTTCACGCCCCAACAGTTTCATTCCCTGTAGCAGGTACTCTAATGATTGAGCCAACAGAAAGCGAATCACTTGATGAGTTAAATAGGTTTGCTGAAGCAATGCTTTCTATTCGCGAGGAAATCCGAGAGATACAAGAAAACAAAGTGGATCCCGAGGATAACGTGATAAAGATGGCGCCACATACTGCAAAGGAGGCAACTGCATCGGAATGGAACCACAGTTATACTCGTGAAAAAGCAGTATATCCTGTTAAAGGGTTGTATATAGACAAGTTTTGGGTTCCTGTTGCAAGAGTGAACGATACCCATGGAGATAGGAATTTAATCTGTTCTTGCCCCTCGATTACTGACTTTATAGAAGATTTAAGTGCAATTGAATCATAATCACGTCTATATTTGTAATTCAATTCTGAAACAATAAACATAAATAGCTTAATATGAAGCAAGTATACTTTTTTCTATTTGCAATGTTAGTAGGGACATTTGCAAGCGCACAAGAACTAATGCCTGTGCAAGCTGCGAAAGAGAAATTATCTTTCAAAAAAGCCTCAATTACACCTGCACAAATTGATCGCGATGCCTTTTGGAGTAACGATTGCAATGTAGATAACTGCTCAACTGATTGGGTTTTTGATAATGGATCTGACATTGCTGGATCGCCATGGTATGAGATTGACATTAATTTCGAATGTTCAACTGACGGACCCTCTGGACCATATAATCAATGGGCAGGAGGAACTGGTGATGGATCTGCAGCAGGTTCAATGAACTCTACTACTTCTGCTAACGGCACATTAATGATTGATTCAGATTTATTTGGTGCGGACGCAAACTATGATGCTGCTTGGATAGAAAATAGCTGGGTGCAAACAGCAAATCCTATCGATTGTTCTTCTGAGCAATACGTCAGCATTTCAATCGAAACTCGTTACCGTTGTTGGGATAATGGAGCTTCTGACGATAGTGAGAAGTGTTTAATTGAAATTTCACGTGACGGAACAACTTGGCCAGATATTGCAACATTCTCAGAAGCAGAAGGAACAGTTGATTACGGCGATGGCCCAATCCAAAGCCGTTGGGAGGTATTCACCGGATTTGGAACAGGTGACCAGAGCGACAACCCGTCAATCAAAGAGTTTGATATTACATCAGCAGCTGGAGGCCAAGAAACAGTTTACATTCGCTTCCGTTGGTCAGGTACTTGGGGTTACAGCTGGGAGATTGATGACATACAATTATATCAAACTCCAGAAAATGACACTCGTATTGATAATTATTTAAGTTATACAGATTACGAAAGAACGTTGAATTATGAATACGGAGCTTGGGCGCAATCTCAAATTCCAGATAATCTTCAAGCAGCAGCTAAAGTTTACAATGTAGGATTTGCAGAGCAAACCGGGGTTACTTTAGAGCTTGATGTAAATGGCGCTGCTAATGGTTCAGATGCGATCACTCTACAAAACCAACAAAATGACACTCTTTCTGTTTTATATCAACCAGCCGGTTTAGGAGAGGTTAATCTGTCTTACACTCTTTTCGCTGACGTAGAGGATGAAAATCCAGGTAATAACACAGCACAGCAATCGTTTACAGTTACTGATTATTCATTTGGAAGAGATGATGGATTTATTAATTATGCATCACCAGCTGGCGATGAGGAAGGCACAATAGATTATATTGCACTTAGTCTTTATGATATAGTTGCAGATGTAGAGATTTACGGTATTGACGTTGCAATTATGGAAGGCTCTGAAGAGTATAGTCCTGTAACTGTTCATCTATTTGATGGACTTGACTCTGATTTCTTGGTATCTCAATACGGAGGTATTTTAGTAAGTTCTGATGAAGTTGATTTGAATGCGAATTTCTTAAATACACCAGGAGAAGAAATACAAAACTGGTATCGCTTCATTTTCGATGAGCCTTACTCGGCTGCCCCAGGGGACTTTATTGGCGCTGGATTTGAGCACTATGGTGGTTCAAATGTTCAGTATGGAGAGTCAAAATACACTCAAGACCAGACTGCTTTTGTATTTGGTCCATTTGGTTCTGGCACATACGATTGGTACTACACAAATGATGTTCCAATGATTCGTTTGAATCTAGACCCAAATTCAACTGCTACTCCTCCAGTAGATCCTCAATCTAATGTAAGTGAGGTAATAACAAACACTAGTTTTCAATTATACCCGAGCTACCCTAACCCAACAAACGGTGTTACTAATGTGAAGTATAGTCTTGATTTCGCTTCAAAAGTAACTTTTGAAATGCGAGATATCACAGGAAAAGTTGTTTACAGTATTGATATGGGAACACAAGCCGCAGGAATGAACAAAATAGCAGTTAATGCTATTGATTTTGCTGCTGGGGCATACACCTACACTATCACTGTAAACGGGGAGCGAGCAACAGATCGACTATTAGTAAAATAATTATATAATCAAATCTTTTAAAAGGGGGAAGCCAAATTGGTTATCCTCCTTTTTTTTTACGTAATTTGCTAGCCTAAATATTTTAGAGATGAAACATTTGACTTTAACACTAGGAGCACTATGCATTTTTGCTTTTGCTTCTGCTCAGAAAGATGGCCAAGAGAACACTTTTGAGCAAACACTATCTAACGCTTCCGTAGGCGAGCTTATTAGCTCTAAACTCGCAGGAGTGGAAGCATTAGCAAATCAACGCGGCGGCGGTGATGTTTTATTTTCTGAGGACTTTTCAAACGGTTTTGACGGATCAAATGGAAATGGTCCTTGGACAATTTTAGACAATGCAGAAAACAATGCATGGGTATATGTGGCATCTAACGGTTCGGGAACGTATTTCGACGGCACAGCTACCGGAGCTAATCATCCCGCTGGTGAGTTTTCTACCAACATCGGTCAATTAAACTCTGAAACTCAAGATAACGGATTCATGATGTTTGATTGTGATTATTACAATACACCAATTGCCGATGGTTATCAGGATATGGAAGGAAACCTAATTAGCCCAGTAATTGACTTCTCTAATGCGGGTTCTGTTATACTTAACTGGCAGCAATACTTTAGATACTGTTGCTTCCCATATGCACCTATTTATGTAGATGTAACAAATGATGGTGGTACAACTTGGACAACTTTTGATGCACATGGATCTTTTATAGAATCTGCAAACACAGCATCTGCAAATCCACTGCCAACATCACTTGATATTAGTTGTGTAGCGGCTTACCAATCAGAAGTCCAGATAAGATTTACTTACACTCAAGCTCCAGAAACGGGTAATGCATACAGCCACTACTACTGGGGGATTGATGATGTAGTAATTACATCTAACCCTATTGCAAACGATCTAGAGATTGTTCAACTCACAAATGGAGATATTTTCAATGTTTGGGAATACCGAATTACACCAATGGAACAAAAGATTGCTGCAGCTGATGGTGGTGTAATTGCTGGTGTACTCTACCGTAACAATGGAACAGAAAACCAAGAAAATGTTGATATCGTAGTTGATATTCTTGACGAAACAGGTGAAACTGTTTTAAATACTGTAATTGAAACTATCGATATTGCGTACTCTTTCGCTAACGCGGTTGATTGTCCTGCAAACTCTCAAGACACAGTATACATTTTCACAAACTGGGAACCAACTGAGACAGGCAACTACATTCTAAGAGCAACTATTGATGCGGGAAATGAAGATGCAACTCCAGATGACAATGTAAGTTCAAAAGTGATTGTATACACTGATGATGAATATGGTCATGATGACGATGGCGATTTAACAGACGAAGTATTCCCAAGAGAATCAGAAGCTGTTCCTGGATATTATGATCCATCAGGTCAAGGATGTTTCTATCATATGGTTAATGCTGGATCAACAGCATACGGTATTAATGTGTCGTTTGGAGATAACGCAGGACTTAGCCAAGGGGGGGCAGTTGCAGAACTTGAATTTGAAGCTAGAGTTTATACGTATGATCCAGCAGTTGGTGTTACAGACAGTGACTACGAAAGCACATTCTACTCCTTCTCACCCGCATGGTCTGGAACTACTCAATATCTTGAGTTTGATGATCCAATTGATTTAGAGCAGGGGACTGTTTATTTCGTTGGTGTAATTGCTGAATATGAAAGTGAGGGTGCGCTTACTGTAAACGTTCAACCTGATAGTGATACAGATTTTTCTACTGGTCAATATAATGTAACTGGTGATGGAGACTACGTTTGGTTTGTATCTCAGACATATACACCATCAATTAGGCTTATCCTAGGTGAAAGAGGATGTTTAGATGATCAAGCTTGTAATTACGATGAAGACGCAGTCATCGACTCAGGGAACTGTATCTTCATAGGTGATAGTTGTGATGACTTAGACTCAAATACTTTTGATGATGTCATTCAAGAGAACTGTGATTGTGAGGGAACAGTGAATGTTGAAGAAATTCTTTCTTCTAACGGAGTTACTCTTTTCCAAAACACACCTAATCCTGTAACTAGTGTTACTACGTTTTCGTTTGAATTAAGCACAAATCGCGAAATTCAATTTGAAATCCGCGATTTGAAAGGACGCATTATTGCTTATATGGATAAGGGCACTATGTCTGCTGGTATTCATAATATTGATTTCGATATTGAAGATCTTTCGGCTGGAATGTATACATACACTCTAATTGCAGATGGGGTTTCTCTTACAAAGAAAATGACGATAAAATAATTAGTTAAATCACTGATTATCATTGAAGGCACCTCTTAGGAGGTGCCTTTTTTTTATTTTTCTTACTTTCGCATTATGGGACTCAAAGCATCACTCAGCAAACCATTCGCTAGAGCAGCAATGGTTGAACTTAGAATGCGTACTGCTCAGCCCGGAGTAGCGCAAATAAAACAACTTAACGAAATCCTTAAATCTGCTGAAAAAACAGCATTTGGTAAAGACCATAATTTGAGAGAAGGCATGAGTCTGGAATCATTTCAAAAACATGTGCCTGTTCGAGATTATGAAGGCCTAAAAGGGTATATTGATAAGGCAGTTCAAGGAGATAATGATGTTCTGTGGCCGGGAAAGCCCATATACTTTTGTAAGACAAGTGGCACAACTTCTGGAACAAAGTATATTCCTATTACAGAGGACAGTTTGCCAAATCATTTAAACAGTGCAAGAAATGCGCTACTAGGCCAAATAGCCGGCTCAGGAAACGCAGATTTTGTGAGTGGAAAAATGATGTTCTTACAGGGCAGCCCTGTCCTAGAAGAAACAGATGGGGGTATTAAATTAGGAAGGCTTTCTGGAATAGTAGCTCATCACGTGCCTAGCTATCTTCAAAGAAATAGACTTCCGTCAATGGAGGCAAATAGCATTGAAGATTGGGAAAAGAAAATCAAAGAAATAGTTAAGGAAACGGCTGATCAGGATTTAAGACTAATAAGCGGCATCCCAACCTGGGTTCAGATGTATTTCGAGTACCTTCTAAAACATACAAAAGCAGAGACTGTTCAAGATGTATTCCCCAACTTAAGTTTATTCGTTCACGGAGGAACATCATATACACCTTATGCAGAAAGGTTCAAACAGCTTTTAGGATTTGATATTGATAGAGTTGAACTTTACCCAGCATCGGAAGGGTTTCTTGCATACCAAGATAAGCCAGGTGTAGAAGGAATGAGATTAAACATTGCTGATGGTATCTTTTTTGAGTTCATACCTGCTGATAAATTTGGTGAAGACGAAGCGCCGAGATTAACTATTGATCAAGTAGAACTTGGAGTAAACTACGCAGTTGTAATTACAACAAAGGCAGGTTTATATGGATATGCGATAGGCGACACGGTAAAATTTGTAAGCGACGATCCATACAGAGTTGTTGTAACTGGCAGGACAAAACATTTTATTTCTACTTTTGGAGAACATGTAATAGCCGAAGAAGTTGAGGCTTCAATTGCTGAAGCTTGTGAGAAGCATGGTGTGGTAGTTAGGGACTTCCATCTGGCACCTGAGGCTGCACCAAAGAAGGGTCTTCCATATCATGAGTGGTTTATTGAATTTGAGACTAAGCCCAAATCAAGTAAAGACTTTGCCTCAGATTTATGCCAAGCATTGCAAGACAGAAATACGTACTACACAGACCTTATTAAGGGTAAGGTGATTCAAACTGCTGTGGTAAATGCTGTAAAGAAAAATTCATTTGTAAAGGCTATGTCTTCCATGGGTAAGTTAGGAGGCCAAAACAAAATCCCTCGCCTCTCAAACGATAGAACATTTGCTGATCAACTATGAGGATAGTTGCTCTTACTGGCGGTAGTGGGTCAGGTAAGTCCACGGTATTAAAGGGCTTATTAGAGCATTTCTCAGAAAGAGCTTCTATACTTTCTTTGGATGATTACTATCGTCCAAGAGAAGAGCTTCCTATTGATGAAAACGGTGAGACAAACTACGATGTTCCCCAAGCGATCAACCATCAAGATCTCCTTAGAGACTTAAAAAAGTTGAAGAGTGGGGAAAGTGTTTCTCTCGATACATATACTTACAACCGTAACGCAATGAAGTCCGAATTGATTACAATTGATCCTTCGGATTGGTTAATTGTTGAGGGTCTTTTTGTGATGCATGACAAAAGAGTACGTGACCTTTTTGATCTAAGTGCATACATTGATGCGGAGCCTTCAACAAGGCTAGAGAGGAGAAAGTACAGAGACGAAACGGTAAGAGGATATAGCCCCAACGAAGTTGAATATCAGTGGAACAATCACGTACGACCAGCAGACATTAAGCACATTGAACCCTGGAAGCAAAAGTGTGATATTGTAATCGATAACGAAAATGATTGGTCAGAAGGATTGTCTAATCTAATAGCCTTAATGGAAAGATGAAAAAAGCATTTACACTACCAACTTGTAAAACGTGTCAAAGAATTTTTGACGACCTAAAGCCACTATCTAAGGGCTGCACAATCACAAATATTAAAGAAGAGGGAGTTAGCGAGGAGGATTTGGATGAGATGAAGAAAAGAGCAGGGTCATATGAAGCTCTATTTTCTAGAAGAGCAATTAAATATAGAAGCATGGGGCTAGCTAATAAAAGTCTTTCAGAACAAGATTACAGAGCTCTCATATTAGCAGAATATACTTTTTTAAAAAGGCCAGTTTTCCTTTTTGAAAGTGCTGTAACAGTAGGCTCTAGAAAAGTTGAAGTTGAAAGAGCGAGGCAACTTCTTGGTTAAGTCAGCTAAATATGCTCACCTTGCCCTATTTACTGTAGGTGTTATTTACGCTTTAAACTATTTTATTGCAAAGGGTTTAATGCCAAACAAAATTGGCCCCTCAGGATTTATAACTCTTAGAATAATTGGCGGCGGATTATTGTTTGGACTAGTTGGTGTATTATCTGGTTTTGAGAAGATAGAAAAATCAGATTTTTTCAGACTAGTTATGTGTGGTTTAACAGGAGTTACGATTAATCAACTTTGCTTTTTCAATGGACTATCAATTACAAGCCCAGTACACGCTTCATTGATTATGACCATTAATCCCATTTTCGTCTTAATAGCATCTGCGGCAATTTTAGGATCATCAATTACAACCCGAAAGTTGCTCGGAATAGCATTAGGAGGAATAGGTGCTGCTATATTGCTTTTGAACACAACTGAATCAAACACTGCAAATGGTTCAAGTCTTAAAGGCGACATCCTTATATTAATCAATGCACTTTCATATGGCATTTATTTGGTAATCGTAAAGCCTCTTATGAACAAGTACAGGCCACTCACAGTAATATCTTGGGTCTTTCTTTTTGGGGCAATATTTGCTATTCCTTTTGGTTTAGGCGAAGTACTTGAAATTTCCTGGTCTGATTTTAGCTCAAACGATTGGCAAGGTGTTTTATACGTCGTAATTGGAACAACATTCCTCGCTTATCTGCTAAATATATATGCTCTTGGATCGGTCGAGCCAACGGTTGTTAGCATATACATTTACCTTCAACCAATTATCGTGACCTTGTTGTCTGTGGTTTTTGCCTTTGGAGAGATCAACCTCCAAACTTTTGGATGTGCAATTGCAATTTTCACTGGCGTATGGTTAGTTAGCGTTCCAAAAGGTTACCTTACAAATAGAAATTAGACGTAAATTGCTACATGCCAATTCAAAAACCATTTAATCTAACTAAGTGGATTGAGGAGAATCGAGAGCTTCTAAAACCACCAGTTGGAAATAAAAATCTTTACGTTGATAGTGGAGATTATATAGTGATGATTGTTGCGGGGCCAAACGCAAGAAAGGATTACCATTACAACGAAACTGAAGAGCTTTTTTATCAAATTGAGGGTGATATTATCTTAAAAACCCAACAAGATGGTAAAATGGTAGAAATTCCAATAAATGAAGGGGAGATGTTTTTATTACCGGCAAAGATTCCTCACTCACCTGTTCGCTCTAAACATTCTATAGGTCTTGTAATTGAAAAAAAGAGAGAGCCCCATCATCAAGATGGTCTTTTATGGTATTCAGAAACAGAAAATATCCTTCTTTTTGAAGAGTATTTTCATTTAACAGATATTGAAAAAGATTTTCTCCCGGTATTTAAAAAATTCTACTCAAACAAAGACTTGCGTACTTGCCCGGTTTCAGGAGAAATCATGGATATAGACGATCGATTTATATGATGCAACCAAAATATGTTTTTGAAAGTTCTATCAAAGTCTAATCACATTTCCTTAAAAATGAAAAAATACATTTCTATTCTGCTTACAGTATTAGCCACACAATTTGCACTATTTGCTCAATTAGATTGTTCAGAAGAAATGGTGTGGGATTTATTCTACTCAAGTATAAACTCAGACGTTGTTGATTTACCAGAAGGAGCTGAGACAAACTTTACAATTAATAATGAACTTGTTGATGGATTAGAAGGAGTATTTGAAATTTTTGCTACAGATATTTTAGCAGTTAACACTTTATGTATCGAATTCTCTAGCAATGATTGTCCAGACCCAATTTTTACATGCCAAACAGTATCTCTAATTGATT
>CACHDD010000003.1 GCA_902578505.1 uncultured Bacteroidota bacterium
GCTCTTACAGAAGAAAATCTTGCAATTAAAGAGCAATTTGAAGAAGTCAAAGACAGAAACGACAAGCTAGAACGTCGTCAAGTAAATATGGAAGAAATAATCGCCTCTGGTCAGGTTTTACAATGCTCGGAAATTAGTGCTGTTGGTATTCGCCTTCTTTCGTCCGGTAGACAGAGAGAAACGACAAGAGCCGATAGGGCCGATATGATTAAGGTATGCTTTACCCTCCTTGAAAACGCAATTGCCGAATCAGGGGATAAAAATCTATACTTAAATATTTTGGCTCCAGACAGCACTCTTCTTGTGTTTGAACAAGGGGCTGAATTTAGCGCTAAGCGAACTATTGATTATGCGAATGACAGACTAGATGCATGTATTTTCTATACCGCTGATGAATCTGCTGAACTTACTTCTGGAATGTACCAAATCGTGATATTTGAAGAGGAGGTTGTGATAGGCAAAACGATGATTGAACTTAGATAATTTATCTCTGTGAATTAAGGCCAAACGCTCACAAACATTCTATGCTCCAAATCCCTTATCATTTCTTATCTAGTTATCTTTGTGACTTCAATCATTAGAAAATGAAAAATCAACGAGGTTCAGGCCGCCGTGGAGGCGCCCGGAGGACCAAGCCCGAATCGAAATCATTTGTCCCTAAGCAAAAAACTTCAGGGAGAAAGCTTAGTCAAAAGGGTCCAGGAGTAAAAGCTACGCCAAAGAAGGTAAAGGGGCATAAGCCAAGTTATGATTCGAAGAGAAAAGCGTCGCTAAAGCAAAAGCCGCTATCAGACTCTAATGCTCCAATGAGGCTTAATCGCTTCGTTTCTCAAGCAGGCATTTGCTCGAGACGAGAGGCAGACGTGCTAATTGCTGCTGGCGTAGTTAGTGTAAACGGAAAGGTTGTAACTAAGATGGGTTATAGAGTAGTTTCAACTGATAAAGTACAAGTTGAAGGGGACACGATTAAGGCTGAGGCAAAGAGATATGTCCTTCTTAACAAGCCCAAAAACTTCCTGGCAACTGCGGAAGATCCACGTGGAAGAAGGACTGTAATGCAATTGATTAAGGGCGCTTGTAAAGAACGTGTTTACCCAGTAGGAAGGATTGATAAGGATACCACTGGCTTATTACTTTTAACTAACGATGGTGAAATGGCGAAGAGATTGTCAAATCCCAAAACAGGGGTTAGAAACCTATATCATGCAACAACATACGAGAAGGTTAAAAAAGAACACCTGTTAGCAATGTTAGAAGGGTTTGTGCTTGACGAGAAGTTTGTAAGAGTAGAAAAGGCAAGTTTTGTAAAGGACGATCCTAGACAAATTGGAGTTGAAATACACTCTGGCAGGAACAGGATTGTAAAAAGAATATTCGAGCATTTTGGATATAGAGTAACCAAGTTAGACAGAGTGATCTTTGGATGCTTGAACAAGAAAGACACTCCACGCGGAACTTGGAGGCACCTAACAGAACAAGAACTCAGTATATTAAGGATGACAACGTGATGAATGACAGCCTGGTAATAATTCCTACCTACAACGAAAAAGAAAACGTTGTTAAAATGCTTGAAGCCATAATGGGTCTTGAGTTTCCTTTTGACGTTCTTGTCGTTGATGATGGTTCGCCAGATGGAACTGCACAGCTTGTTCAGGAAGTTGCAGGGAATTATCCTGAAAGGATTCACCTTCTTAAAAGAAGAGGGAAGCTAGGTTTAGGTACTGCTTATATAGCTGGGTTTAAATGGGCTCTTAGCAGATCTTACGAATATGTTTTTGAGATGGATTGTGACTTCTCTCACGACCCAAACGACCTTGTTAGATTGCGAATACCATGTGCTGAAGGTGGGTTCGGGGTTACTGTAGGATCTAGATATGTAAAAGGTGGCGGCATTGTAAACTGGCCTTTTTTGAGAAGGCTTATTAGTCGAGGAGCATCAATTTATGTGAATTTAATTCTTCGGCTTGGAGTTCGAGACAGCACTGCTGGATTTGTAGCATATAAAAGAGAGGTTTTAGAAGCGATAGACTTAGACGCAGTAAGATTTATTGGATATGCGTTCCAAATAGAAATGAAATTCCGAGCAAAGAGACTTGGTTATAAAATAGCAGAGGTTCCTATTAGTTTTCGTGATAGAGTTTTAGGCACATCTAAGATGAGTTTAGATATCTTTAATGAAGCTTTTCTGGGTGTAATTAAAATTCGATTTCTAAAATAAGAAGTATGTCAATATCAACATTGATAAGAAATGCTCACGTAGTGAATGAAGGTACCGTAACCGTTAGTGACGTCTTAATCGTTGGGGACAGTATTGCTAAAATTGGAAAGGGGTTAGACGTAGAAGCCACTGAGTCAATCGATGCTACTGGACTTTGGCTTATGCCTGGAATCATCGACGATCAAGTACACTTTAGAGAGCCGGGCCTAACACACAAAGCTGACCTTAAGACCGAATCTAAAGCTGCTGCTGCTGGAGGAGTCACATCGTTTATGGAAATGCCTAACACTGTTCCTCAAGCTTTAACTCAACAGCTTTTACAAGATAAATATGAGAGAGCTGCTGAGGTTAGTGCAGTGAATTATAGCTTCTTTATGGGTGCAAGCAACAATAATTTAAATGAGGTGCTAAAAACAGATCCAAAAAGAGTTTGTGGAGTTAAGGTTTTTATGGGATCATCTACTGGTGATATGCTTGTAGATGAGAGAAAAATTCTTGAAGGTATTTTTAAAGAAAGCCCCACAATTGTTGCAACTCACTGCGAAGAAGAAGCTGTTGTAAGGGCAAACATGGCTGCAGCAAAGGAGCGTTGGGGCGAGAGGGTGCCAATAGGTCAACATCCATTTATTCGTTCTGCTGAAGCTTGCTATCAGAGCTCATCGAAAGCTATAGAGCTTGCCACAAAGCATGGAGCGAGGTTGCACATATTACATATATCAACTGCTCGAGAGTTAGAGCTATTTGACGGCAATATTCCCCTAAAGGAAAAAAAGATTACTTCTGAAGCTTGTATACACCACCTGTGGTTTACTGACGCAGATTATGCAGATAAAGGAACTTACATTAAGTGGAATCCTGCTGTAAAGTCTGAAGATGACAGAAATGCTCTTAGAGCTGCTTTGCAAGATGGAAGGATTGATGTGATTGCTACGGACCACGCACCACACACCGTTGAAGAAAAGAGTCGCTCATATTTCAAAGCTCCATCAGGAGGGCCGCTTGTACAACATGGGTTGCCTGCAATGCTAGAGCTTGTACACCAAGGTGAAATCGAAATAGAAAAGGTAATCGACCTAATGTGTCACAGAGTTGCTGAGCTATTCGAAATAAAAGACAGAGGCTATATCAGAGAAGGGTATAAAGCAGATTTAGTTCTTGTAAACCCCGATGCAAATTGGACTGTAACAGGGGAAAATATTCTATACAAATGTGGATGGTCTCCTTTTACTGGATATGAGTTTAAGTCTCACGTAACTGGCACTTGGGTAAATGGTGTAAAGGTTTGGGATGGAGTAAATATTTTAACTGAAGAAGGAAATCATGCAGGCGAAAGGCTTGAATTCAATCGTTAAAACGCTTTATGCAATATTAATCCTGATCGGGTGCTCAACAGACCCAAAGGATAATCCTTTAGCGTCGCCTTCAATAGATTCTGGATTGATGCAAAAAGAAAATCTTGTCGCCTTACTCAAAGATGTTTATATTGCTGAAGCAGCATATAAAACAAAAGTTGTCATTCATCAGGTTAATGAAGATGTGCTGGTCGAAAATTACTCAACTATTTTTGCGGATCATGGCATCACTGCTGAAGAATTTAAAGAATCATATACCTGGTGGTGGGAGCATCCTGCTGCAATGAAATCTGTGCTTCAAGAAGTAACTGAAAGATTAAATGAATTAGAGCACAGCGACGATTATAAAATTGAATCTAAATAAGCCTTTCCTGCTCTTTTTATTGCGATGTCAACATCCTCGTAGGACCAGCCGTCTAAGGTTTTTAAAATCTTAGTGCCATCATATTTAGCGTCAAGTTGAGCCATAAGTATACTTGCCTTATTCGCAGGTGACTTCCTGCCATAAAATATCTCGTAAAATTTAAAGATTAAGACTACCAGGTTGATCATCCACCCTTTGACAACCTTGGTTGGAGGAGCGGCGTTAACTGATTTGGCAATTTTAGTCATGACATCCTTATAGCTCAAGTTGGCTCCATTCAATAAAAATCTTTGCCCCCAAGTCCCTCTTTCTGCCAAGGCCAAACAAGCCGAAGCAACATCCCTAGCAGACACGAAACCATTAGAGCCCGCTGAGTGTACAGGCAAGCCCTTTGCCGTTTGTGAGAAGAGTTCTCCGGAAGATCTTGAAAAATCACCCTCGCCAATTATGATGGTTGGATTTACAATGAGAACGTCTAGTCCTTCTTCTTGTCCTCGCCAAACTTCCAATTCAGAGGCATATTTGCTCCTTGCATATTCGTTATCAAAAGGGCCCTCTTCAAATGGAGTTTCTTCTGTAATAGAGCTCTTTGTAGAATGGCCTAATGCTGCAACTGAACTTACGTATACGAGCTTTCTAATGCCGGCAATTAGCATGACATTTACTACGTTTTCTGTTCCACCTTGATTGATGCCCATTAAGTTTGGCTCGTCAGAAGGATGAAAGCTAACTAGCGCGGCTAAATGAAACACTCTATCACAACCGGTGAGCGCTAATTCCATTTCGTCATAATCACTTGTGTCACCGTACACCCATTCAAGTTTGTCAGTAGAAATGCCTTGGGCGTGTATAAACCTCTCGACAGATTCAACATCGGAGCCTTCTCTTCTTAACGCCTTAACAGAACCGCCTTTAGACAAAAGTTGGGCTAATAATTCTCTCCCTACAATACCTGTTCCACCGGTAACAAAATCCATGCTCCAAAGGTAGCTATCTTTGATCGTTGTGAAGCCCTCTGACCACATAGCTAAATTGTTAAAGCGCCTGCCACAAGAGCCAGGCGTATACAAACATTTCGATTCTAAGGGTGAGCTTCTTTATGTTGGAAAGGCCAAAAACCTAAAGAAGAGAGTAAGCAGCTACTTTAATCGCAAATCATACGACAATAAAAAAACTAAAACACTTGTAAGGAAAATAGAAGATGTCGAGTGGATAGTAACTCACACTGAACAAGACGCACTCCTGCTTGAAAACACTCTAATTAAAAAGCATAAACCTACCTATAATATCCTTTTAAAGGACGATAAGACTTTCCCGTTTTTGGTCATAAAAAACGAGGATTTTCCAAGGGTGGTTTCAACGCGGCAAACCTCAAAAAACGGGGGTGAATATTTTGGCCCATTTACAAGTAAAAGAAGTATGTATACTCTTCTTGACTTGTGCAAGAAACTATATCCAATAAGGTCGTGTTCACTGAAATTAAGTGATAAAAACATACAAAGCGGGAAGTTCCGGGTGTGTTTGGAGTATCACGTTGGGAATTGTTTGGGTCCTTGTGTTGGAAAGCAAGAAAAATCAGATTACGATAACAGCATAGCTTCAATAAG
The DNA here is from genome assembly GCA_902578505.1 of uncultured Bacteroidota bacterium. Next base: position 5,542 of record CACHDD010000003.1, read on the forward strand.
ACATGTGCTTAAGGGGAATTTATCTGAGGTCAAGGAAGAGCTTAAGAAAAGAATGAAAGATGCTGCTGAGAGTTTGGCCTTTGAAAAAGCAGACTTGATTAAATCTAAACTAAAGTCTCTAGAAAAATACCAAGCAAAGAGCACGGTGGTTAATCCAACTATTACGAATGTAGATGTCTTTTCTATTATTAGTGACAGTACAAGTGCATATGTCAACTGCATGAATATAGTAAGCGGTTCGATTGTAAGAGGCCAAACCTTCGAAATAAAAAAGCAGGTTGCAGAAGGTGATGAGGAGGTTCTTCAGTCTGCTATTCCTCTAATTCGTGAGGTTTTTAGAAGTAAGAGTAAGGAGCTAATTCTTCCGTTTGATTTGGGCTTAGAGGAGGGTCTTAGGGGTGTCGTGCCCAAAAAGGGGGATAAAAAGAGGTTATTAGAAATGTCCGAGAAAAATGTCTTGTTCTTTATGAAGGACAGGCATAAGCAGCAAGAGCAGGTCGATCCTGAGGCTGCTGTGATGAGGCTGCTGGAAACGATGAAGGGAGATTTGGGCTTAAAAGAGTACCCAAGGCATATAGAGTGTTTTGATAATTCAAATATTCAGGGGACAAACCCAACGTCGGCTTGCGTTGTTTTTAAAAATTGCAAGCCTGCAAAGAGAGATTACAGGCATTTTAATATCAAATCGGTAGAGGGGCCAGATGATTTTGCAAGTATGAAGGAGGCGGTATACAGAAGGTATAGAAGGCTGGCAGAAGAGGGTGATTCTTTGCCTCAACTTTTGATTATTGATGGAGGAAAAGGCCAAATCTCACATGCAATGGAGGCCCTTGAAGAATTGGGTCTCGATGGAGAGATTAAAGTTGTTGGGATAGCTAAAAGACTTGAGGAATTGTACTTCCCCGGTGACTCAGCTCCATTGTATTTAGACAAAAGATCTGAAACACTAAAGGTGATTCAACAGATGAGAAATGAAGCCCACCGTTTCTCGTTAAAACATCACAGGAACAAACGAAGCAAGGGGGCTTTAGGGTCAGAATTGGATAATATCAAGGGCGTTGGGGAGGCAAGCATACAAAAATTGCTTGACGTATTTGGGTCTGTAAAGGGGGTTAAAGAAGCAAGCGCTAAAGACCTTAAAAAGGTCGTAAACTCAAAAGCGGCAAAAAGTATCTTAGACTACTTTAATTAAAATTCAAAGCGTTTGCCAAGCTTCATTCCTCCTGCGGCTTTATAGCCTTCAATAATGTTTTGGACTACTTCGTTTGCTGGTTTAATCTCATTGAGCATGGATGATATTTGCCCTATCTCAAGCTCGCCTTCTGAAAGGTCTCCTTCAAACATTCCCTTTTTAGATCGGCCTCTGCCGAGTAAATCTGCAAGTTCCTCTGTTGTTGCTTTGGCCTTGTAAGCCTCAACTACCTTTTGGTAAAATTCGTTGTGAATCATTCTTACAGGAGTTAGTTCTTTTAAAGTGAGAGTTGTTGCTCCCTCATCTAATCCAACTACTGTGTTTTTAAAGTCAATGTGTGCCGAAGATTCTTGAGTTACTACAAATCTCGAGCCCATTTGAACTCCCTCAGCTCCTAGCACCATTGCTGCAAGCATCGATTTTCCGTCGTGAAGTCCTCCTGCAGCGATAACGGGAATATTTACCGCATCAACTACTGCGGGAATCAGACACATCGTCGTTGTCTCGTCCCTTCCGTTGTGCCCTCCTGCTTCAAATCCTTCACAAACTACAGCGTCTACTCCTGCAGCTTCTGATTTTGCAGCGAACATTGCGCTACTCACTACGTGAACCACCTTGATTCCGTGTTCTTTTAGCGTTGACGTCCACTTTTTTGGAGACCCTGCGCTTGTGAAAACAATTGGAACTTCGTGCTTGATAATGTTTGCAATGTGCTTGTCTATGTCCGGGTATAAAAGCGGAAGATTAACAGCAAATGGCTTGTTTGTTGCGGCCTTACACTTAGCGATGTGTTCGTCCAAGATGTCTGGGTACATGCTCCCAGAGCCAATTATTCCAAGCCCACCTGCGTTACTTACTGCTGAAGCTAGCTCCCAGCCTGCGCACCATACCATGCCCCCCTGCACAAGGGGATACTTAATGCCAAAAAGTTCAGTGATTCGGTTGGTTTGGTTTACGTCTGCAGCCATTATCCTTGTTTAATGCCGTCCCATCCTTGGGCTTTAAGTTCTACGTCTGTTCCACTCTTTGTAACCATAATCCTTTCGTCTGGATTTTCCGTCATGTGACCGATGAATGATAATTTTGGGTGGTTGCGAAGCTTTTCATAATCGTCAGGGCTGATTGTAAACAGAAGTTCATAATCCTCTCCTCCACTAAGCATGCAAACCGTTGGGTCTAAGTTAAACTCTCTTGCTGTATCATAGGTTTTGGGGTCGATGGGAAATTTATCCTCATAGAGCCTTACTCCTAGCCCACTTGCAGCCATTAAATGCATACACTCTGAGGCCAAACCATCACTAACGTCTATCATGCTCGTTGGCTTCACCTCAAGGTCGCTCAGTTCTCTAACAATGTCTGTTCTTGCCTCAGGCTTTAGTTGGCGCTCTAAAATATAGGCGTGGTCGTCTAGCTCAGGCTGAATAGACGGAGCGTCCTTGAACACCGACTTCTCCCTTTCAAGAACCTGTAGCCCCATGTACGCCGATCCCAAATCTCCTGATACAACGAGTAGGTCTCCTGCGTTTGCTCCACTTCTTGAAACGAGCTTTTCTGCATCAGCTAGCCCTATTGCCGTAATGCTGAGGGTTAATCCTGACGGTGATGAGGTTGTATCTCCTCCTACAAGGTCTACTTCGTAGAGTTCACACGCTAGCTTCATCCCGCTGTAGAGTTCTTCAAGGGCTTCAACAGAGAATCTATTTGATATCCCTAGTCCTACTACGATTTGGGTTGGTAGAGAATTCATAGCGCATATATCGCTCAAATTCGCAATAACAGCCTTATAGCCCAAATGTTTTAAAGGCACATAGCTTAAATCAAAATGAACTCCCTCAACAAGAAGGTCAGTTGAAACCACTACCCTTTTCCCAAGCGGGTCAATAACTGCCGCGTCATCTCCAACTCCTAAAAGAGTTGATGGCTGCCTTTTTTGAAGATCTTCGGTCAGCCTCTCAATTAGCCCAAATTCACCTAAGTCCTGTATCTCCGTTCTTTCCATTTATTTATCTTTTTCTTATGTCGCAAACGGTCCCTACAAAGTGAAGGTCTATGTCTGCAAATGGGTGGTTAAAGTCCATTTCAACCTCTGTTTCGCTTACTTCTAGTACAATCCCAAACAATTCATTACCCTCGTCATCCTTCATGGGCAAAACCTCTCCTGGCTGAACAGCCTCTGCATCAAATTTTCCGTCTATCTCGAAAATACTCTTTGGAAGAGTATGGATTGCGTCCGCTGAAGTCTCTCCATAAGCTTCAGCACAAGGAATAGTAAAGCTAAACGGCTCCCCTGGTTTTTTACCTAGCAGTGCTTTTTCGAATGCTGGAAGCACCTCGCCTGCACCCATCTTAAATCCAAATGCTTGTTCCGCTGGGCACTCCTCAAGCACCTCGCCGTCCGGGCTTTCTTCAGTTAGAACGTATTCAATTTCTACAAAAAGGCCGTCAGCAACAGATAAATTTTTCATACTGCAAATGTCCGTTGTACTTTGTGCGTATGCAACGAATTACGCTCGCTTTCCTGTTTTTTATCATATCAGGCGCTTTTTCTTTCTCTCCAGCCCAAACCCTTCACAAAAATTTAAAGGATTACACCTCTAAACCACGTGTTTACAAACCCATTGGGTGTAAGTACACTGATTTGCCGGGACATGAGCACTTTGGCAAGAAAGTAATGCAGAACTACGACATGGAGCCTTCTATAGCCCGTAGCGATACGTTTGACATCGTTCATTACAATGTCGATTTAGACGTTACTCAATACACAAATCAATACATGAAAGCTCATTGTGGAATTGAATTGAACGTCATTGAAAGCGGTGCAGAGTCTGTAAGGTTTGATCTTATAGAAATGACCGTTGACTCTGTTTTGATTGACGGTGTTGAGTCTTCTTTTAATCACGTTGGTGGTGAGGTTTGGCTTGACGCTCCAAACGGAGTTTTCAATGAGGGCGATTCGTACGAAATAGACATATACTACTCTGGGAATCCCGAAGGTGATCCGTATTGGGGAGGCGTGTATTTTGCTTCGAACTATATATATCACATGGGGATTGGGCTTACTACGATTCCTCCAAATTTTGGGAAGGTTTGGCACCCTTGTTTTGACAATTTTGTCGAACGCGCTACATACACTTGGAATGTTCGATCTGCTGGAGGGCGCAAGGCACATCTGCAAGGCACATTCTTAGGCGAAACCCTGGAAGAAGGCGACACCCTAACGAGGAGCTTTACCCTAGAGCATCCCATTACAACACACCAAGCGGCCTTTGCCGTTTCAAACTACGTTGACAGCAATTACGTATACACTAGTGAGTATGGAGATATTCCCATCAGGCTAACCGCTAAACCTGAAGACATAAACCAAATGGTAAACAAGTTTCAGGATTTGGGCTATGCCATTGATGCTTGTGAGTACTGGTATGGGCCCTATGCTTGGGAAAGGGTGGGGTACGTTCTAACGACAGAAGGCGCCCTTGAAATCCCAACAAATATTGCCTACCCAAAATACATGATAGGTGAGCCTGTTGCTTCTAATAGTGACCTCCTAACTCACGAGCTTGGCCATCAGTGGTGGGGAAATATTGTTGCGCCATACATTCACAATCACATGTGGCTTAAGGAAGGTGGTGCGGAATACACTAACACTCTTTTTGAAGAATGGAAAAATGGCCACGATGCTATGGTTGAGTTTATAAAGGACAATCAGCAGTTTGTCCTTGAGGAATGTCACATACAAGACAATGGCTACCATGCGCTTTCGCCTATACCTGACGAAGAAATTTATGGAAGGCACACATACTACAAAGGCGCTTCAATACATCACAACTTGAGGGCGTATTTGGGTGATGATATGTATAGAAACGCATGCCAAGCTGTGCTGTCAGAGTATTGGGATTCTTACATGGATCCCGACATGTTCATCGAAGCATTGGAAGATTATTCTGAAATGGATGTCCAGTCGTTCTTTGACGCTCAGGTTTTCCAGCCGGGTTTCTCTACTTGGATTATTGACTCTACTTCTACCGAAGGAGATGCTGCTAGTGGCTTTGAAACCACCGTTTACCTAAACCAAAAGCTCCGCGCTTGTAGCGATTTCCACAACAACGAACCTATAGAAATTTATTTGTGGGACGAGGATTGGAATACATCATTTGAAGAGTTCAGGCTAAGTGGCGAGTACGATGTTGCTGTTATTGAACACGAGGACCCCTTTGTATTAATCGCCCTCAACGCAGATGGAAGGCTAAACCAGGGTAGGCTTGATGTGACAGTTGCAATTACAGAAACTACTGGCATTAGCACTATGCCTTGGGTTGATATGAGAATGGGTTGTGATGCTATTACCGACAGCGTCCTTGTTCGTGTAGAGCACCATTGGGCTGCTCCCGATCAAGATCCTCTAGATTTTTATATTGAAGAAGTAAGTGGGTCTCACTTTTGGACTGTAGACGGAACTTGGGAGGATGGAATTGAAGGAACAGACGCTCTAACCTTAGACGCACGATTCAATTATAGTGGGGTAGATTCTGACGAATTAGATTGGGATTTATACGGAAATACGGAAGAAAATGGATTCCTAGCGTGGAGACCTGATTCCGATTCTTTATGGGAGCAATATCCTGATTACACCTGGCAAGCGGGTGCAATGACAAATGGAACAGGAATATTTAAAGTAAGTAGCCTAAGAAAAGGCCAATACACTTTTGCAAATGGCGATATCTCTTTAAACATAGAAGATGGTGCTCAAGAATTTGATTTTACCATCTACCCCTCGCCTGCTTCGTCATTCATTAGTCTAGTCTGGCCTTTAGAAGCTGAGATTGATGCAATAAGTATATATAATTCTTCTGGACGCTGTGTAAAACGAGTAAGCGCAGTCGTTGGAAAGCAAATCAGCGTTGTAGACCTTCCTTCAGGCGGCTATATCGCAGCATTAATGAAGGGACGCAAGGCATTAGGAAGTAAGGCGTTTGTTGTAAAATAACTACCTGTGTATAGAGCTAGATTTTACTAGTCCTTCTATCTCCCTCATATACTCCCTTTTATCAAAATAAGGGGCGTAGGTATATCCCTCAACCGTTATTAAAGAAGAGCTCGCCTCATCGTACGTGGTAAGACTGTAAAATGGGCCGCCCATAAAATCGTTTTCCATTCTCCAGAGCCCTCTAATTTCTGCTGCAATTTTTCCGTTAAAGCTTATCTCTTCATAGGTGGGAAGCATGCGCCTTTCTACTGACATAAAACTGCCTTCTGTGGGGCCGTGAACTCTTTGGGCCGTTACCGCATCCCTTCTGTCGAGAAGGTATTTTAGTGAAAACTGTTCTGGGCCAGTATAAGGTTCTGAATGAATAAAAATTCCTTGCTGAACGTCGTGGTTGTTACTTCCCTTGAGTCTTGTTTGCTGCCTGTCGAGCCAAACAAAGCCAGAATCCAGCTCCAGGGGATAACTGCCTTTAGGCACTATCATATTTACTCCTATCGCTTCAAGGACGTCTCTTTCAACTGCCTCATCTGTAGAAAGCTTGCTTACTCCCGCCGACCTTTTTACCTCTTTCGAATGTATGTGGGCTTCTAACTCCTGAGCTCTGTCAGAGATGATCAAGGCGAGGTCATGCTGATTTGTTGCCTTTCCTTCGACGTAGGTTTGGCCCATGGCATATTTGGCCTTGTAAAATTTAAAAGAAGGAGTTTGGGTGTCCTTTCTATCGGCGATATCTATGATGATCACATTTCTGTGTGGCTTCCAAAATTTATTAAACTCCTCAAGCGGCTTTCTGACTATGTCAAACATCGGCTCGTAGTTTTCCATATGCATTTGTGGTAGCACTGGGTAGGGCCTCTGCAGTGCGCTCCTCAAAGAGTCGCCCACTTCACCAGCCCAAACCTCGTCAGAACACACAACCAAAACCTCTCCCCTAGGCCCAACAATTCCAGGAAGTGGCGCTCTTGCTCCCTCTTGGCTCCAGCAGCTCGTAAGAGCGATTAGAAGTATTAAAAGATATTTCCTCATTTATAGTTTGCTTGGGTCCCCATGGATGATAAGGCGTTGGTCGACTCTGATAGTAGTCCCGCTAAGATCATTCCACTCCTGCAAATGTTTTACCGAGACGCCATATCTCTGCGCGATAGTGCCTAAAACATCGCCAGATTTTACTCTGTAATAAACCGGCTCAGGCTCGTACTTGATTTCTGGTGTTAGCTCTGGCTTAAATGCCTTCATGCTATCTTCATTTACTATGAATGTTGGGATAGCAGACGATGGTAAATTAAGAGCCCAAACCTCGCCAGGGCCAGGCACAATTTTCTTTCTAAATATTGGGTTGTAGGCTGCTAACTCCCCCTCTGTGAGAGGTGTAAATTCAGCGATTTGGTCAAACCTTAATGGGCCTTCAACCAATACAGTATCAATGCCTGCATATCCTGGAAGGGGGGATTTGGGAATGATGCCGTACTCGGCGTGGTATTCCATCAAGTAAATAACTGCTAGGAGATTTGGCACGTAATTCCTCGTCTCCTTTGGCAGGAAAGGCCTCACTTCCCAATAGTTCTTTTTTCCGCTGCGCCTTATCGCTTTGTTTACGTTGCCCGATCCAGAATTATAAGCGGCCAAGGCCAAATACCAATCATCATATCTGTCATAAAGCCTGTTGAGATGCTTGCAAGCAGCTTCTGTTGCCCTTCGCGGGTCCTTTCTTTCGTCTATGTAGCTGTCAATTCTTAATCCTTCAGCTTTAGCAGTGTAGTACATGAATTGCCAAAGTCCTCTAGCGCCAGCGTGAGATCTAGCTTCTGGGTTTAGGCCGCTCTCGACAACTGTCAAATACTTCAGTTCTAAAGGAAGGCCCTCCCTGTCTAAAATCTCTTCGAATAGTGGGAAATATTGTGGCGCACGACCAAGCATTGTCCCAAGACCTTGCTTCCTTCTTTTAACATAGTAGGCAATTCTGCTATGGGCAACAGGATTCCACCTAAGGTCTAACTCTGATGATTTGTCTAAGATCTCAAGCCTTGCCTTCATCGATACAGTGTCCAACTCTAAGTCAGGTTCTGCAACGCCATTCCACAGTGCTGTGTCTGTGCTAACGCAAGCGTTTTGCTCACACCAAATGAGCCACTGCTCTTCCCAAGAAAATAGTGAATCGACCTCCAAGGAATCAGCCTGTGAGTAGGCGTTGACTCCTAAAAACCAAGTAGTTAAAACAAGCGATACCCTTAGGCTCACTTGCTGTCCTTATCGCCAGACGAATCTGAATCGTCCTTAGTAGCGTCCTTGAATTCCTTCATCCCCTGCCCTAGTCCACGCATTAACTCTGGAATCTTACGACCGCCAAAAAGAAGTAGAACGACAAGTAGTATTAAAATTATTTGAGTAGGTCCTGGCATAACAAATTATTTGATGCGAAGTTCCGAAATGAAAGGCAAACTTCTACAAACGTATATTATCAATCAACCTCACTCCCTCAACTTCTGCCGCAACAATCACATGTGTCCACGATTCAGTACTATCCCTTTTGCTGTAGCTAACCTCGTTTACCCCTTCTAAGTACTCTAATTCAACGTCGATATTGTCGTTGAGCATCTTTCGTTCTTTTGCGATTTGAGCTTGAGGGTTTGCTGCCAATTTTATCCTCGAAAGAGATTGAGATAGAATAAGAGCGCTGCGTTTTCCCTCGTCACTTAACCTGGAGTTCCTTGAGCTCAATGCCAAGCCGTCTTTATTACGAATTAATGGACACGATATAATACGAGTTTTGGTGTGCCTATCTTTTGAGAGTTTTTTAATTACAGCAACTTGCTGTAGGTCCTTTTCTCCAAAAAAAGCCATGTGCGGTTTTACTGCTGAAAACAGTCTGTCTACTACTGCTACAACTCCATCAAAATGACCCGGCCTAAATTCTGCTTCGAAATCTGAAGTAACTGATCCCCAGTCGATCTTATCTGCCTTGGGCGTTCCTCCATATAGATCTTCTGGTTTTGGTGCGAAAACGACATCGACACCGTTACTTTGCGCTATTTTAAGGTCTTCGCCTAGCGCTTGAGGATAGTTTTGTAGGTCTGAGGGGTCGCCAAATTGAGTTGGATTTATAAGTATGCTTAGCACCACCAAATCGCTCTCTGCCCTAGCAATCTTCAACAAGGATGCATGTCCTTCGTGTAGCGCCCCCATGGTTGGCACAAAGCCAATTAACTGGTTTTCTCTCTCGTTTCGCCATTGCGAGAGCTCTAAAGTGGACTGAATTATTTTCATCTGTTGGCAACTCAAAAGCCCTGAAACGCTAGTGAATTGTTGGATTTGGGCGTAAAAATAGCTACTTTTGCAATTCGATTAACCTGAAGAAAGAACTTTATGAGCAAAGCACGCATACTTTACGTATCACAACACATGGTTCCTTTTCTTCCCGAGACTCCAATGAGCTCTATATCTCGTTTCCTTCCTCAAGGAGCCCATGATAAAGGCCGTGAGATTAGGGTGTTTATGCCTCGTTTTGGTAAGATTAACGAAAGACGCCACCAATTACATGAGGTGATCAGGTTGTCAGGCATGAACTTGAGCATTGACGATGTGGACCATCCGTTAATTATAAAAGTTGCATCTATACCTACAGCTAGAATGCAGGTGTATTTTATTGATAACGACGAGCTATTTAAGCGCAAGGCCGTTCTACACGACTCAAATGATAAGCTATTTGCAGATACAGATGTCAGGTCAATATTTTTCGTAAGGGGGGTCCTCGAAACGGTAAGAAAGCTTGGGTGGGCTCCTGACGTAATTCATTGTCATGGTTGGATGACCAACCTGCTGCCGCTTTACTTAAAAACAAATTATGCTGATGACCCATATTTCACAAATAGTAAGGTTGTGTGTAGTATTTACGACGAAGGATATAAGGGTTCTTTAAATAAGAGAATGTCCGAAAAAACTAGTGATTGATGGAATAAACAAAGACTGCGCAAAGACCATCGAAAAAGCAACATTTGACAACATAAACGCACTAGGTATTGAACATGCCGATGCTATAGTTTTAGGTTCTGATAAATTAAACAACACAACAGTAGAAAAAATAAAATCTGCTGACGTGCCCGTTCTTGATTTCCCTGGAAATGATGGGTACTTTGCAGATATCAATGCATTCTATGACGTAGTTCTAGGAGTTGAATCTGAGGCAACGACATGATAAAAAATATTGCTTGGCTGCTCGTTGTAGCTTTTGTAGCTCTTTTCGGGTGTAAAAAACCTGATTCTTCCGTCGGGTTAGATAATCTACCCGATTCAGATATATTCGTTTTAGATACAGATTCTCTTGATGTTGATATCGTAACTGTAAGAGAAAGCACACTAGACAGTAAACAGCATTCAACAGCTTTGTTGGGCAAGGTCTTCCATCCAAGAATTGGAGAAACACAAGCTTTATTTGCAAGCCAATTAAGATTAAGTTCCCCAAATCAAGAGTTTGGAGTCAACCCTATCGCAGACAGCATTCAATTAAGATTGAAACATACAGGTATTGGTTTTGGCGAGTTTAGCTATCACAAAATAGAGGTGAGGCAGCTCGCTGATTCTATTATGATCGACTCAACATACTATACGTCATATGAGCCAGAAACGCTTCATGGATCCCTCGTGGACCCGATGCAGCCGGCTGTGTCAATTCAGCCTGTTAAAGAGGATATTATTGAGACAGGATCGTCTGAAGCATACTTAACTATTGGTTTAAATAATGATTTTGGACAGTCATTACTTGATCTTGATCCAGAAATTTATTCTTCAAATGATAATTGGTTAGACTATTTTCCTGGAATTGTAGTTTCGTCCACTTCTGGACATGGTGCAACAAACTTTAATGTTAATTCAAGCGCTAGTTTGATGAGGTTATACTATCACAATGAGGAAGACACCACTTATTATGATTTTGAAATTTCAGACTACTCATTAAGATTAAACTTGTTTTACAACAATTATATAAGTGCTTTAGACGAACTTAATGCGTTTGAAGATGATAGCGCTTATGTTGAAGGTGGCGAATTGCTATATGTAATGAGCGGTGGTGGCCTAAAGCTTAAAGTGAATTTTACAGATTGTCTTACAGCCCTTGACGAAAGCCTTGGCCCAGATAGGTCGGTCCAAAAAGCTGAGCTTATATTAAAAATTGATGAAGTACTCGGTAATGGGATTCAGGCTTACAGTGATCGTTTTAATCCGAAACCATCATCATTATTCTTAGTTTTTGATAACGACGACTCTTGGGTTTTAGCAAGCGTTGCTGATTATAATTCTATCGAAAACGAATACAGACTGAATTTAACAGGAGTAATTCAAGACATTCTTAATTATTATTCAGGAATGGGGTCAACAGGAGCCTTTAGTGCGGCAGATGATTTGCCTTCATTTTATATCATTCCATCAAACTCGGCGGAAAGTTTAGAGGGCGTTGTTCTTAAAGGAACAAATGTTGACGACCTATCAACAAAACTTGTAGTTACATACTCTCATTAATTAACTTCGTTTAATGTGTGGAATTGTTGCATATGTTGGGCCTAATTCGGCTTTTCCAATAGTAATTAACGGATTAAAGCGCCTTGAGTATCGTGGGTATGACAGTGCAGGAATTGCAACCATAGAGCCAACTGGAGACTTAGTGATTAACAAAAAAAAAGGCAAGGTAGCCGATCTTCTTGCGCACATTGGCGATGTCAGCACTTTTGGCACAATAGGTGTTGGACATACTCGTTGGGCTACACATGGTCCGCCAAACGATTTAAATGCTCACCCACATAAGGGTGCATCTAACAGAATTGCTATCGTTCATAATGGTATTATTGAAAATTTTGCTGCCATCAAAGAAACTTTAAAATGTCGTGGACACAATTTGCAAAGTGATACAGATTCAGAAGTCTTAGCACATTTAATTGAAGCTGTAATGGTCGCTTCATCACTTGACGTATTCGATGCCGTTAGAGCAGCTTTATCTCAAGTTGTAGGTGCTTACGCTTTGGTAGTAATCGACAGGGAAAATCCCAAGAGATTAATTGCTGCTCGAAAGTCAAGTCCACTAGTTATTGGTATAGGGGAAGATGGAGCGTATTATGTTGCTTCAGACGCAACTCCAATTATAAGCCACACTAAAAATGTTGTTTACTTAGAAGACGAAGAAGTAGCAAGCCTTGATTTAGAGAATGGATTAAAAATTCATACGATTTCGAATGACATTATAACTCCTGAGATTCACGCCTTGGAAATGGAGCTAGAGTCTATTGAAAAAAGTGGTTATGAGCACTTTATGCTCAAAGAGATATTTGAACAACCGCAGTCTGTTAGAGACTCAATTAGAGGAAGAATAAACCTTCAGCACGGAGAGTTGAAAATGCAGGGTATAGACGATCACTGGCATAAATGGAACAATGCTTCGCGCATTATTATTCTAGGTTGTGGAACCAGTTGGCATGCAGGTCTTGTTGCTGAATACATGTTTGAAGAATTTGCTCGAATCCCTGTTGAGGTTGAATATGCTTCTGAGTTCCGTTACAGGAACCCTATTATTCATCCTGAGGATGTTGTTGTTGTTATCTCGCAAAGTGGCGAAACCGCAGATACCCTGGCAGCTATTAAATCCGCTAAAGCTATAGGTGCTCACGTTTTTGGGGTCTGTAATGTTGTTGGCTCAAGTATCGCCCGAGAAACCGATAGCGGGGCATATACTCACGCGGGGCCAGAGATTGGTGTCGCTTCAACAAAGGCTTTCACGTCGCAAGTTGCCGTGCTTTTTATGATGGCTCTTCACGTTGGAAACCGAAAGGGAATTATTCCAAAAGAGAAGTTTTCGAGGCTATTAGCAGAACTTAATAATATTCCTGAATTAATTGATCGTGTGCTCAAACAGTCTGAAAATATCTACACAATAGCTAAGCAGTTTTCTAAAGCGGAAAACGCTCTTTATTTAGGTCGAGGATATCAATTCCCTATTGCGCTTGAAGGCGCCTTAAAACTTAAAGAAATAAGTTACATTCACGCCGAGGGGTATCCAGCAGCAGAAATGAAGCATGGTCCCATTGCTTTAATTGATGATAATATGCCTGTGATTTTTATTGCTCCCATGGATGATGTTTACGAAAAGGTGGTGAGCAATGTTCAAGAAGTAAAAGCAAGAGGCGGAAAACTATTAGGTATTGTTACAGATGGAGATAAAGAAGTGTCAAAGCTAGCTGACTACATTATCGAAATCCCAAGGTGTAGCGACGCTCTTGCCCCGCTCATCAGCGTAGTTCCGCTTCAGCTATTAAGTTACAAGATGGCAGTGCTTAGGGGCTGTAATGTTGACCAACCGCGAAACCTAGCAAAGAGTGTTACGGTGGAGTAAGTACGGAATTCTAGGTTGATTCTTTATCATGTGTGAGTTAGAGATTATGTTTTAACTGTCTCCAAAACAATTTTTGAAGTATAATTTGTTGATTTTGTGAATGTTAGCGTGAAGACGAGCTTTCTTAACATCCTATATTTATATGAATGTCGCCAAATTTTTCGTTAATACGCGAATGATTTCCGTAATTGCAGTCTGAAATCTGAAACATATTTAATTTGTTATGAAAAAACTTCTGTTCGCTCTAGCGCTTGTTTCGCTAGTATTTACAAGCGCTCAAGCCCAAAAACAACTAGGTGGAGAGCACAACATTGAGTTAAACTTAACTCCGTTTGGCGATAGTCCTATAGATGGAACATCCCTAAAATACCGTTATTTCCTTGATGACGATAAAGCTGTGCGTGTAACTCTTATGTTTGACCACTCTTCTGATGTAATGACTTATTTACAAACTGGAGAGCAGTATTTTGATGAAGGAAATGCTCAAACAACCAGTGAACAGCTCACAACTGGAACAACTACAACTATGTTTGGAATAAACGCTGGTTATGAAATGCACTTTGATGGAACCGACAATTTGAGCCCATACTTTGGATTCGAGGGTTTTTTCAGAAATACTTCTCGTAAAGATTTTATGGATATCTGGGGGCCTAATCAGTTTAATGATATTTACGACCTAACAAAATATAACGTTTGGCAGTTAGAAAACAGTCAGAAAAACAGTGAGTTTGGATTAAACATTTTAGTTGGTGCTGATTATTACTTTAATGACGCTATTTATGTTGGTCTTGAAGCTGGTTTAGGTCTTGGCATAACTAACTATGGAAACCACGTAATTTCGGCTTCTGATGCAACTGCTTTCCAAATACAGTACAATAACGCAACTTCAAACGATGAAATTGTAGATATTGATGAATACGTCGGTCAATTAGAGTTTGATGCTTCAACTGGATTCTTGTATGATAACGGAGTTGGAATTTGGACACCTACTCCAACTGTAGATGGTCAACCTTTAAGCGACCAAGTAGAAGGATTTGTTGCTAATCCATTGATTGGATCTACTCCATATTTTCAGGCAGGAATGACTCCTGACGACAATAATCGATTCAATAAGCTTTCTGGGTTTGAGTTCGGAAACTATTTTAATGCAGCTATCCGTGTTGGATTCCTGTTTAATTAGTAAAAAGAAAAACATATTTAAAAAGGCGTCCTTTCTAGGCGCCTTTTTTGTTTATTAGCAGTATGAACAACCGCTGCAGCGCTACTATGCTTTGGGACGGGTCTTCTTTCGAGATAGACTTGGGTGCTCCGCTTGACATAAGCCTTGCGCTTAAAGACTCAAGAGGCCAAAAAACTCCATCAGCATGGTATGTCGAAGGCCCAAAGTTTGATGCCGTTCGTTCGGATGGATTTATTGGCAGAGTGGCTGAGGGTGGGGCTGTAAACTTTACAGATGTTTACTTTAATCCTCATGGGCACGGAACACATACAGAGTGTTTAGGTCATATTACAACAGCTTTGGAGTCTATCGACTCTCAAATTAGAAATCTAAAAATGCCACCTCTCGTGGCTTGTGCTGTTGTAAGTGTTGAGCCATCGTTTGTAGATGGAGACCGTGTGATTTTACCTAAGGATCTTCCTTCTAAAACGCTGCTACCCCCAGCTATGGTTATTAGAACTTTGCCTAATAATGAGGGTAAAAAAACTAAAGCCTGGGATAACACAAACCCTCCATACCTAGATCCTGAATTTACAAGAGGATTGGTTGAGCGGGGAGTAGAACACCTTTTGGTTGACTTGCCTTCGGTAGATAAAGAAGTGGACGGAGGTTTGTTGAAAAGCCACAGGGTGTTCTTTGGTGTTCCTGATTCTCCTCGATTCAGTGCCACTATAACTGAGTTTATTTATGTTCCTGACTATATAGTGGACGGGTTATATGCAATAAACCTTCAGATTGCTCCTTTTGATTTAGACGCTTCTCCAAGTAGACCTGTTTTATTTCCCCTTAAGTAAGCTCAAATAAAACGTTGAACCTTCGTTTTCTTTAGACTGAGCCCAAACACTCCCCGAGACTTGCTCCGCTATGCTTTTTACCATTGCAAGGCCTAACCCAAGGCCATGTCTCTTTGTTGTAAACCTTGGTTCAAAAATTCTGTTTAATTTATCTTCCGAAACTCCTATTCCCTTGTCATTAATCGCAATAATTACATGTGTGTCGTTCTCGTCAGCAGTAATTAAAATAGGGTCTGTTTTATTGGCATCGGCCAATGCTTCTATAGCATTTGAAATAAGGTTGTTAAAAAGCCGGATCAAGCTGTCCATGTCTGCTATAACCTTGAAATCGACACCGTTTACAGCAACTTTTTCTGGGCCAAACAATCCTGCAGAGCTGTTTATCGCTTTCGATAAATCAATCTGTTTAAGCTCGGGCTTTCGGAGTTCGGCTAGCTGTGCAAAGTCTTGGGATATCTGAGACAAAATATCAATTTGAACTATCGCTGTGTTTGAAAATTTGATTAACCTAGACTCAAAGTCTGGTGTTCCATCCTTCCATGCTCTTTCTAGTTGTTGTATCCCCAATCTGATTGGTGTAAGGGGATTCTTTATCTCATGTGCAACTTGTTGTGCCATTTCTTTCCATGCTCCCTCTCTTTCTAGTTTTGCCCTTGTATCTATGCTCGCTCTAAGTTTTTCAAGTAGCTCATTGTATTCGCTTACTAACGCACCAATCTCATCCTTCCATTTGTAATCAATTTGGGGTTGATCGGATAGAGGGTCTGCATCTGCCATCTCTTGTTTAAGCCTTAAAAGGGGCGTCGCTATTGATTGGAGGGTAAAATAGGCTATTAAAAGCGCTCCAATGAATAAAGCACAGTAAGCTGGCGCAAGTCGGGCTAAGAAGGCTCCTAATGCGTTTTCCTCTATCGTTCTAGGGTTGTATTTCGCGCTCGCAATCATCAAAGGTTCATTAACCAGGTTTTCCACAACCCAATACACTCGCGTAATCTCCCCTCCTGCCTTCTCTTCAATGGAAAGAATTCTTCCTGTTGCCGCTCCCATGGGGTTTGACGTGTCGTCGAGCTGAATGGGCGGCGCTCCTCCTCCATCTTGGTGCGAAGATGAAGTTGTAATTAATACGCCGTCTAAAGTGTATAGACTAAAAACCAAGCTGTGTACATCGGCTAGCTCACAAATCTTGTCGGTGAAGACTTGAGCTATCTCTTCGTTATTAAGTTGGCTCTCATGGCGGTTTAGCACATAGTCCAAACTCCTGCTCAACGCTGCCTCCTTCCTCTCCAGCCTTTGCTCGTTGTAAGCTATATCTTGGCGCTGTGCGTGGTAGTAGGCAACAACGCCTGTAGAGGCTAGCGCAAGAAGCACTATCAACAACATCCCAAGAAAAATACGTAGCCTCAGACCCATGGTTTCAAGCTACGCACTAAAAGTGCATCAAAAAAATATTTTGCTATTATCCTTCTAACGCTTCTGATCCAGCAACAATCTCAAGAATCTCAGTTGTAATTGCGGCTTGACGCGCCTTATTATAAGAAATCTTAAGCTCGCTTAAAAGCTCTCCTGCGTTTTCCGTTGCAGAGTGCATCGCCGTCATTCTTGCTCCATGCTCAGCTGCGTGGCTATCAAGAAGGGCTTTGTAAAGCTGTGTCTTTAAAGCGCTTGGAAGAATGTTCTGAACGATTTCCTCTTTGTTAGGCTCAAAGATGTACTCTGTTTGGTTGCTAGATTCGGCTTCTTCAGCTTCTTCTGGAAGAAGTGGAAGGAACTTTTCGTTTGTAGGGATTTGGACAGCAGCGTTTTTGAATTTGCTGTATGCAAGTTCAACCGAATCCCAATCTCCACTAACAAAACCGTTCATAATAAAGTCTGCAACTTCAGAAGAATCGTTGAAGTTTAAGTCTGCAAAAATTTGCACTGGCTCAAACCCATTTGGCATTCTTCCTTCTGAACTTGGGAAGGCTTCAACCGCCTTTTTTCCAAGTGGAAGAACTTGGACTTTAACCCCGTTTTCTTCGTAAGCTTCAACTGCTGTTTTGGTAATCTTAATACTATAGTTGTTAAACGCTCCACAAAGACCTCTGTCAGATGTGATACAAACAACAAGTGCTGTTTTCACATGTCTCTCCTCAGAGAAAACCCCTTCAGAAGAGTCTAATGTTGCGCTAACGTTAGCAAGGATTGATTGAATCTTTTCTGCGTATGGACGCATACGAGTAATTGCGTCTTGAGCACGGCGAAGCTTTGCAGCAGACACCATTTTCATAGCAGACGTAATCTGCATTGTGTTCTGAACCGAACCAATGCGCTCTCTAACTTCTTTTAATCCTCCAGCCATAGCTTACTTTATTGCTTTCTGATTATGCGTAACGAGCTGTGATTTCTGCAGCTGCAGATTCAAGCACGCTTGTTTCGTCTTCAGTATACTTCCCTGCTTTAAGAGCGTTAAGAGTGTCCGGGTGCTTCGCTCTTAGGTATGATAGGTATTCGCCTTCAAATTCTCTAACCTTATTTACAGGAACGCTTTTGAGAAGATCCTTTGTTCCAACGTAAACCATAGCTACCTGCTCCTCAACTGGAAGTGGTGAGTTTTGGTTTTGCTTAAGGATTTCTACGTTTCTCTCTCCTTTGTCAAGAATTGCTTTAGTAGCATCATCAAGGTCAGATCCAAACTTAGCGAACGCCTCAAGCTCACGGAACTGCGCTTGGTCTAGCTTAAGTGTACCGCTAACCTTTTTCATTGACTTAATCTGAGCCGAACCACCTACACGGCTTACAGAGATACCAACGTTAATCGCTGGGCGGATACCTGAAAGGAATAGGTTTGACTCTAGGAATATCTGTCCGTCTGTAATAGAAATTACGTTTGTCGGAATGTAAGCACTCACGTCACCAGCTTGGGTTTCGATAATTGGAAGTGCTGTAAGAGAACCGCCACCCTTCACTTTGTCTTTCAATGACGCTGGAAGGTCGTTCATGTTCTTCGCGATTTCGTCCTCACCAATAACTTTCGCTGCTCTTTCAAGTAGACGAGAGTGAAGGTAGAATACGTCACCAGGATAAGCCTCACGTCCTGGAGGTCTACGTAGAAGAAGACTCACCTCACGATAAGCAACCGCTTGCTTACTAAGGTCATCATACACAACTAATGCTGGGCGGCCTGTGTCGCGGAAGTATTCGCCTACTGCGGCTCCCGTAAACGGCGCGTAGAACTGAAGTGGTGCTGGGTCAGATGCTGTAGCAGCTACAACTACTGTATATGCCATTGCGCCAGCGTCCTCTAGAGTCTGTACGATGTTGGCAACCGTAGAACCCTTTTGCCCTATTGCAACATAGATACAGAATACTGGTTCTCCAGCATCGAAGAATTCCTTCTGGTTAATAATTGCGTCAATCGCAACCGTAGACTTACCCGTCTGACGGTCGCCAATAATAAGTTCACGCTGACCTCTTCCAATTGGAATCATCGCGTCGATAGACTTAATTCCCGTTTGAAGTGGCTCAGACACTGGTTGACGGTAGATAACACCTGGAGCCTTACGCTCGATAGGCATCTCATAAAGGTCTCCTTGGATTGGGCCTTTTCCGTCGATAGGCTCTCCTAGTGTGTTAATTACACGTCCTAGTAGGCCTTCGCCAGCTTTAATTGATGCGATCGTTCCTGTACGCTTAACCGAAGCGCCCTCCTTAATACCTCTTGAAGGTTCGAGCAATACAGCTCCAACGTTATCTTCTTCAAGGTTTAGGGCGATGCCACGCACGCCGTTATCGAACTCAATAAGCTCACCTGATTGAACATTACTTAAACCGTAGATGCGGGCAATTCCGTCACCTACCTGTAATACTGTACCCACCTCTTCTAGTTCAGCTGCGGTTTTTACTCCGGCTAGCTGCTCGCGTAGAATTGATGATACTTCTGCTGGGTTGATTTCAGCCATTTTGATTTCTTTTAAGCCCTTTTAAAACTCAGGCTCGTAATCGTGTTCCGTTAGTTTGCGACCTAAAGTTCTTAGTTGTCGCTTGATAGAAGCGTCGATTTCTCTGTCATCCATTCTTAGGATAAAACCTCCTAGGATTTCAGGGTCAACGATTTCTTTTAATTCCACCTCTCCGTTGTGATGCCTTGCAACCTCCGCAAGGATCTTCGAACGAGAGTCATCATTTAGAGGACTAGCAGTTTTAACTGTAGCCGCCTGAATGTTGTTCATAGCGCGAAGTTGGGCTTTCGTCTCTTCAACAATTGATGGGATCATTCCCTCTCTTCCTTTTGAAACGAGAAGAAGGATAAATCCAAAAGTAACTTCACTAATCTTGCCCTTAAGAAGTACTTCTAGGACAGATTTCTTTTTGTCCGGTTTAATTATCGGACTTACGAGCAGCAGTTCAAAATCTTTAGAAGATCCTACAAGAGACGATAGCGTGTTGATGTCAGAACCAACCGCGCTAAGTTCACCCCTCTCAGAAGCTAAACCCAAGAGAGCTTTTGCGTATCTAGATGCTACACGTGTACTTCCCATGGTGTTAACTTAAGGTAGACTCGCTAATTAGCTTGTCCACGAGATTCTTCTGCTTGTCAGAATCTGCAAGCTCTTCTTTAAGAAGGCGCTCAGCAATATCTACAGATAATTTAGCAACCTCAGCTTTTAGTTCAGCAACGGCAGCTTTACGCTCTGTTTCAATTGCCTGACGAGCAGACTCTATTTCTTTTGCTGCTGCATCACGAGCGTCAGCTTTAGCGTCAGAAACTAGCTTTTCAGCAATTTCTTTAGACTCTTTGAGCATTGCGTCGCGCTTTGTTCTAGCCTCCTGAAGCAATCGCTCGTTGTCAGAATTCAGCGCAGCCATTTCTTCGCGAGCTTTTTCTGCCTCACGTAGAGAGTTTGCGATGCTTTCTTCGCGGTCGTTTAATGCTTTAAGGATAGGTCCCCACGCAATCTTACGAAGTATAAATAATACCGTAAGGAAGGCGAGTGTAGCCCAAAAGACTGTACCGAAAGCCGGTGTTAACAGCGAACCCATTTTATTATCCTAGGGCTACAAGTAGACAGATGATGATTCCAAAAAGAGCAACACCCTCTACAAGAGCGGCAGCAAGAATCATGTTTGCACGAAGGTCATCCGAGGCTTCTGGTTGACGAGCCATAGACTCTAGGGCGGCCTTACCGATAAGACCTACGCCTAAACCTGCACCGATAGCTGCAGCACCTGCCCCAAGACCAGCAAGACCTTGACCTGTTGTGATTTCAATTAGAATGTTTAACAATTCCATGATGAGTTATTTATTAAAGTAATTTATTATCAATGATGTGGTTCTTGCGTTGCTTCTGAGAAGTATATAGCAGCAAGAAGTGTGAATACGTATGCTTGAAGGAATGCTACTAGGAGCTCCAAAAAATACATGAAGATCATAAAGAGTGTTGAGAACACACCTATTCCAACTCCACCTGCAGCGCCGTAGCTGTTGTTGAAGATGAACACCAAACTCACAAAAGAAAGAATGATAATGTGCCCTGCTGACATGTTCGCGGTTAAACGAATCATTAGTACTGTTGGTTTGAGTATGATTCCAAACAGCTCAATAGGCACTACGATGAACTTAACCAAGAATGGAACTCCAGGAGGAGAAACAAGGTGTCCCCAGTAATGTTTGTTTCCGTTTATTGAAGTAATGATGAAAACAAGCGTCGCAAGCACAATTGTTACACCCATTGTTCCTGTAATGTTGAATCCTCCTGCAAAAGGTATTAAACCCAGAAGGTTACAGCCCACTATAAAGAAGAACGTGGTCAGAAGGAAGGGAACAAATTTGTCTGCTTTGTGTTTTCCTATAATAGGGTAAGCAATATCGTCTCTTACGAATAGAATTAGCGGTTCAAGCACGTTGGCTAGTCCAGTAGGTGCTTGGCCAGGTCTTCTTGCGTAGCTCTTAGCTGCTGATCTTAGGATTAAAATCAATGTCGTCAAGATCATAAGCATTCCAAATACAGACTTTGTAATTGAGATGTCCCAAATAGCAACCTCCTCTCCGTGGTCCTTTGCAGAAATGCCGTTTTCGTCTTTGGTGTATTCAACACCTGTTGAAGGGCCTGTTGCGTATGCTGGCCCGTGTCCTCCGTGAGC
Source organism: uncultured Bacteroidota bacterium (assembly GCA_902578505.1). The sequence goes on from CACHDD010000003.1 coordinate 27,223, forward strand.
TCCGTGTTCACTATGGAAGTCGCTGCTCATAAACACATCCAAGCCCTTACTCTCGACGTAGATGATCATCGGAAGTGGCACGCTAACATCGCCAAAGAAGTGAATCTCGTTTGCGTCTGCAATGTGATGCATGATAAAGTCGCCGGCAACGAATTTTTCTATGTGACCATGCTCGTCATCTTGATGGTGAGAATCATGGTGAGCATCTTCGTGACTTGTCTCGTGGTCGTTTTCGTGCGAAATCCCGTGGTGTTGGTCGCCTTGAGCGTTTACCACTTCTTCGTGGTGCTCGTCACTGTGACTTTCGTGTTGAGAAATCGCAACAATTGGAGAGGCAAAAACCACTGCCGCAATAATGAGTCTTGTTATGTGTCGAACCATTTTCCTAATTAAGGCGTAGAAAAACCGGTGCAAAAATACATATAAGAGTTCCTAGTATTACTAGAAAAACAAAATTCTTTTATCCTTTTCTGACAAACCCTTGAGAGCTTAATACAAAAAGAGCGGAATTAAGCGCAAACACGATAAAAACCCCAATTGAAAATTCTGTTTTAAACTCTGATTGGGTTAGTAGATAGACCGTGATAATCCCTAGTGTAATAAACATTTTTGCCGCAGTCATCCCGTTTACCAACACAGAAAAACCTAAAGGCGAAGCGTTTTTGGCCTTTTTCATCCACTTAGTAAATAGAACATTTAGACAGAAATAAAACACTACTACAGCGGGCCAAAAAATTGTGCTTGATAGTGCTTTCAATGATGGTGTTGATAGGCTCGCCATTAAAATGAGAGCCGCCAAAACTCCTGATTTGATGGTGAACGACAGCATCAATTAATTCTTCTTTAGATTATTGATTATTGTCCACATTCCTGCCGACAACCCTAAAAAAGCTCCGCATGCTGTTGCTAAGGGTTTCTCCAATCCAAACACATCATCTAGTTTCCTGCCTCCAATTGCGCCTAGCCCTATTGCTGTGGCTAATAGTGTGCCGAGTCCCATAAAACGTATGGTTTTGTTGAATTCTTTTTTACCCTTCAACCTTTTGTATTTGGTCTGATTCAGAAGGAATGTGTGACGACTTAAGTGAAGCTATCGCGTCTGCTTTTGACGCTGTTTTTGTTGGTTTTCTTGGTTTGTCTTCTGCGACACCCATTCTGAATGTTCCAAGAGCCTTTGCGCCGGCTTCAACCGAAAGTTGGCCATAGTAAAGGTCGCCCTGTACGGTTGAGGTTGATTTCATTGCAAGAAGTTCTAACACCGTAACCTCTCCTTCAAGCGTTCCCTCAACATCACAACAAAGGCAATGAACTGTTCCTTTAACCATCCCTTTTGGACCGACAACCAATCGTCCTTTGGTAATTAACTCACCTGTAAACTCTCCGTCAATTCTGAGGTTGCTCTCGCTTCTAATGACTCCTTCAATTACTGTTCCCTCTACGATTCTGTTGATGTTGTCCATCCGGTTTTGTGGTTTTGACTGATTTCTAGACCCTATCATGGTGCTTTATTTTGTTTGTTCGAAAGATAGTGTTCGTTGAAGAAACTTGTATATCCTTCAATGTCCTTGTTTTTAAATAACTCAATATAGTTTGTGCTGCTGATTACAAACATATTAAATCCATTGGAATTAACTTCAATCAGCGATTCTCTGTTTCCTTTATAAACATTGTAATAATCCATTGCTTTATCCTTTCCGCTAAACGACTTGACAAGCACGATTTGATTTGACCTATTAATGAGGTTGCTGGTCACCCTTAGACTTTGGCTGTTAAAAAACTCTTTGTTGAAGTCTGATGATTTCGCCTTTACCATTTCGTTTTTTCTTGTTTCAACCGGCACCATGACGGCAAAATAATGGTCTTTTTCGTCGTTTAACTCAAACGCTACTTCTGCCTCCTCGTCTATATCAACATTTACGTTTTCTACTGTGCCGCTTAAGTTAAAACCAAGCTGATTTAAAAGTTTAACGGCATAACCACCCTCCTCTGTGTCTGGACACGATTCTGTTATTTCTTGAAGGGCATTAAAATATGGGGCTCTGTCTCCTGTATAGCTTGTTAAGCCACCTACACACTGCGCTGAGAGGAGTTGATATTTGCAAACCAGTGGGTTTAAAGGTCTGGCAATTAATATTGAGTCAATCTCTAAAAGGGTGCTCTGATAGTCTTTTGTATAGAACCTGTTCAATAGCTCTTCATACACAATCCGTTCTTCGTCATATGCTTTTTCTGCTTCATCTTTAAAGTCTGGGTTTTCTATGAGTATTGCCCACTCTGAATCGGGATAAGATGTAACAACATACTCAGACCAATAAGCTGAATTGCATGTTTCGCAATAAGGGTTTTCATACTGCTCCTCAACCTCCCTTTGAAGGTATGTTCTGAAAAGCTGATAGGCTGTTGTTGGGTGGTATGCGCTGCTGTCAAGTCTAACTAACAGATCTTGCCAGATGTTTATAGCCTCTTCAGGATCCGACAGTTTTTCCCTATAATCCAGGCCCGCATTGTAAAACGCCTCTGCTAAAATTTCTAATGCTTCTGCATTTGCGTCTTCATCACACGGAAGCTCGCTCATCATTTCGTCTACTGTGGGTAGGTTCGCTGGGTCAAACGGGTCTAGCGCCTCTTGCTGTTGCTCTTCCGACTCCTCTTCTGAGTCTTCTGTAAACAGCTCTGAAATTTTATTTATCCTTCTCCAGTGGTCTTCAAGAGGTCTGCCTCCCCAATAATCTTGGAAATTTTGCATCCCACCTACTCTTAACGCAGCATTATAAGGCCAAAACATCCCCTCTCCAGCACTTCCTGCTTCGGCAAGAGCAGCTTCTTGTGCGGCCTCGTGCTCTTGCCTTTGCATTTCGAGGTCGTCTGCCATGTCGTCCCAAAGTCTTTCTAGAAATCTTTCTCTAGAAATCTCGTCCATTGCACACAACTCTAATAAGCTGTCTTGCTCTTCAATCGTCCTAAGGTTGCCAACCAGTTCTGTTAGGTTTGAAGCAAGGTCCTCAACCTCACCCCTCCTTTCGTTTTCCTCTGGCATATGGACCAGGGCGCTATCATAATATGCTTGAGCTATTTCGTAATTAAAGTCTTCCATATAAATATCAGCAAGTCGTAAATAGCTTTTTCCAAGCTGCCTCGAGTTTCCTTGGCTTGTAAAAACCGACCTTTCTAGATAGTAAACCCCTTCGTTTTTCATTCTGTCTTCAAGGGCAACTTCTGCAAGAGCGTAATAAACTTGGTCTAAAAATTCTTCGTTCTTTTTTTCGTCAAGCATTTTCTCTAACATTTCAAAAATTGCCTCGCTACTTCCCCCCTTCCTATCATAAGTCATGGCTTGTTGAATGTTGGCTTGAAACTCAAGCTCGTAAGCAACATTCATTTTTGCCACCTCGCTAAATGTTTCAATGGCCGCCTCACTGTCGCCCATTTGTCTTTGAAGCTGGGCTAAAACAAACATTGGTCTTGCTTTGTCTTTTTTCTTTTTAATTAAATCAATTGACTCCATTAGATGCCTTGCCGATGCTTCATAGTTTTCTTGGGTTATGTGGTAGTGCGCCATTACATATCCCGTATGAATTCCAACCTCTTCCGACGTGTTCCTATAGTTTTCTGCTTTCGCAAGAATGTTTTTAGCCTTTACCAACTCGCCTTGTTTGAGATAAATTCTTCCCAGCCAGCTATACGCCCAGGCCTGAGCATCATGGGATTTTACTGTTCTTGATAAATACAAAAATATTTCCTCTGATTTAGCATAGTCCTCCTTGTAATAATAAGCCTTTCCTATTACCATATAGTTGTCGTCAATCCACTTATTAAGCTCTGGGCGTTTAAAGTATTTTCTACGTCTTTTTGAAGCGTTTATCGTGTGTTTGTCTACAACTTTCGAGCTCTTTTCAATAGCTCTTTCCATAAGCGGATAAACCTGTTGGGCCGTGCTTTCGTCTGTGTCGAGGTAAAGAGGAAGTATCTCGTCCCAGTTTGGTTCGTATGACTCTTTAATCTTAATATCAGCCTCTCTTAAAGCCTCTTTAGCGTAAAAAAAACCATTAAACCTCGCGTGAGTATTATGATACCATCTGTATGGCCTTCCGTCTCTTTTTGTCGAACATCCTTGTACAGCTGACAGGGCTACGAAAGTGGCCAAAAATTTAATCGCTATCGACTGTTTTGCTCGCATCAAGGTTTGAAACGTGAATTTGGCAAAATTATTTAATTCTGTCTAGTCTTTTATTGTTTCCTTTATTCTTATTATCAATTGAACGATATTCGCGCTGTGTCAAAGCAAGAAAACAAGAAACAAAAAAGCAGTTTTTGGCGAAATCGTTTCAGAATAACTGTTCAAGAAGAGTCAACCTTCCAAGAAAGAAAGACTTTTTTGTTTTCTGGAAGAGGGCTTGTTGCAATTCTATCTGGTTGTGTTTTGTTTGTTGGCTTTGTTGCTTATTTTATGATAACACAAACCGCTCTTACAAAGTTTGTCGTTCCTGGATATATTGCGCGTTCTTTTCACGAAGACGCAGGGCTTGCCAAAGCCCAGGCCGATAGCGCGTTAAACCTTTTAAAGCAACACGAAAGATATATCTCTTCTCTTCAGGTTATCCTTGACGGCGGTGTTCCAGATTATACTGATGCAACAAATCTAGATAGCGTTCTTAAAAACAAAGGCGGTATACCCGACGCCGGGGAAGTTGATAAAAATTTAAGAGAGCGCGTTGAAGGCGAGGATCGGTTTGCTCTTAAAAGACACAGGCCAATTATAGATGGCGGAGCTGGGTTTAGCCTGTCTCCTCTTAGCGGCATTGTTTCAGACGGTTTTGATCTTTCTCGAGGCCACCTCGGGATTGACCTTGTTTCTGCCGAAGGGGAGTTAATTCGCTCAGTTGACGACGGTGTTGTTGTAATTTCTTCATACACTGCTGAAAACGGATACGTAATTGTTGTTCAACACAACAACGATCGTTTGTCTGTATATAAACACAACTCTGCATTGTTAAAAGAGGTTGGTGATTTTGTAAAGGCAGGAGACCCTGTGGCGACCGTTGGTTCTTCTGGTCGCGAAAGCTCTGGGCCTCATCTGCATTTTGAGTGGTGGGTTAAAGGCCGCCCTGTTGACCCCTCTCCTTGGTTAAAGAATTAATGGCTCTGCCGTTGACGCCTCTTGTAGGTTTTTAACTCTTTCTTGCCATTCTTTTGTGGTTAGCCCTTTTAGTCTCTGGGTTCCAAAAGATTCGCATGTGAAAGACGCTAAAGTAGCTCCTGCGATAATTGCTTGTTTCTTTTCTTCCCAACCTATGGAGTTCTTGCGCGCAAGAAAGCCAATGAAACCGCCTGCAAAAGTGTCACCCGCTCCCGTTGGGTCAACAACCTCGTCTAACGGATAGGCAGGAGCAAAAAACTTTTTGCCCTTTTCAAACATCATTGCCCCATGCTCACCTTTTTTAATAACCACGGTTTCTGGGCCTAGTTTTTGAATCTCTTTGGCGGCCTTTGTTAATGTTTGCTCTTCCGAAAGCTGCCTGGCTTCGTCATCATTTATCATAAGAACGTTAACTCTGCCTATAACTTCTTTCAAATTCTTCATTGACGTGTCCATCCAAAAGTTCATAGTGTCAAGGACAACAAGCTTCGGCGTTGTATACATTTGGTCTAAAACTGATGCTTGTAAGTTTGGGGCTAGGTTGCCCAACATTACAAACTCTGCGTTCTTTGCTGCATCTGGGACTTCTGGAATCCACCCTTCAAGCACGTTAAGTTCTGTTAGAATAGTGTCTCTGCCGATAAGATCGTTGTGATATGAACCTTCCCAAAAAAAACTCTTTCCACCCTCAATAAGAGTAAGGCCGTTTAGACACACCCCTCTTTTTTTTAATTCTTTTAAAAACTCTTCTGGGAAGTCTTCTCCAATTACTGAAATTAGGCTTTGTTGTTTTAAAAAATGTGATGCTGCTAAACAAATATAACTTGCCGCGCCTCCAACAACTCTATCTGCCTGACCAACAGGGGTTTTAATAGAGTCAAAAGCAACGGTCCCAATTGTAATTAACGACATTTTAGATGTGTGTGTTTTGTGAAAATATCAATGTATGGTGTAAAAGTATTGTGTAAAGCCTTTCATTTGTGTATTTTTGCGCTCCCATCTGAATTCCTCCTTAGCTCAGTTGGTTAGAGCATCTGACTGTTAATCAGAGGGTCCTTGGTTCAAGTCCAAGAGGAGGAGCAAAAAAAATACCGCCTGTGTAGGCGGTATTTTGTTTTTGGTTTTTGATAGAAGGGGGAGTGTTCTAGAGTAAGTTAATTCTTTTTGCAAGGGAGTCTTTGTAAGAGCCCCCAACAGGAATTTCTTTTTCAAGGCCTTCCATGGTGATGTTTGAGTACTTAATACTCTCTATGCTATTAAGGTTTACTATATATGACCTGTGAACCCTCATGAACCTACGGTCGCTGAGTTTGCGCTCTATTTCCTTCATCGTGCTGTGAATCGTATAGCTTTCTTTGCGCGTGTGGACAACTACATAATCTTTTAAGGCTTCAACAAACAAAAGATCTTCGTGCCTTACATGCATTAACCTGCTTCTGTTTTTAACAAACAATATGTCGGCGCCTTCTTTATGGGTGGCAAGGCTTCTTAAAAAATCCGCTTCCTGTTTAAGTTCAAGCTCTTTTGTGTGTTTGTGAAGCGCCATCTCAACTGCAGCTTGAATGTCCGCTTCTTTAAATGGTTTTAATATATAACCATGAGGTTCAGCTGATTTAGCAGATGCCAATGTTCCTTCATCTGCATATGCCGTAAGGAATATTACCGGTACATTAAGAGACTTCTTTATTTCTTGAGCCGCTGAAATACCATTCATTTCTCCCTTGATCATGATGTCCATTAAGCACAGGTCGGGCTTGTGTTCTAGCGCCTTCTCTATTGCTTTTTTTCCATTGTCCGCTGTGGCAACAACGTTATATCCTAAGGATGTTAAGCATCTTTCTATGTCCTTTCTTACGATCGCCTCGTCCTCAGTAATTAAAATGTTTGCTGCCATATTAAATTTGGTTTGGTTTTTCAAATCTAATTAAAAAAGAGCTACCCTCTCTACCCTGTTTTGTGCTCTCAACTATCATCTCACCCCCTAGTTGTTCAACAAGAGCGTATATGAGGTAAATACCCAAAGAGTCTCTTTTCTTTTCTGAAAAGTTGTTCGGAAGACCAACTCCATTATCTGTAACCTCAATTTCTATTTTAGAATTAACTTCTTGAACCCGTAAGATAAACTCTCCCTCGTTCATGCCAACAAAAGCGTATTTTAGAACGTTGGAAACAAGCTCATTTACAATTAGGCCGCAAGGAATGGCTTGGTCTAAAGGAAGGTTAACCTCAGTTAAATTTGGTTTGTAATTTACTTCACAATCTGGTGTTGAGTATGTGCTTACTAGGTTGGTGGTTAACTTATCAAGATACTTGGAAAAGCTAATAGAAGTGAAGTCTGAATTTCTGTATAAGCTCTCGTGTATATAGCTCATTGTTGAAACTCGTGATTGGCTTTCTTCTAACACCTGAATAAGTTTCGGGTCAGATATAAAAGATCTTTGGAGGCTGAGCAAGCTGCTTATCACCTGCAGGTTGTTTTTTACTCTATGGTGAACTTCTTGAAGTAGTATTTCTTTCTCTTTTAGGGCTGAACGAATTTTATTGTCCGACTCTTTTCTGTCGGTTATGTCGTACGTTATACAGCTGATTTCATTAATCTTTTCGTTGAATGATATCGGGTTAAGAAATATTTGGTACCATCTCTCGGCGCCATCTTTATTTATAATTGGAACCTCAAAGTCTTGAGCTATTCCGTCAAATGCCCTTGAAAAATATGGTGTGCTTTTTATTTCGCTTTCGTCGCTTATACGTGTATTTATTTTATTTATAAAGTTCTCTGAAAAATTTACTTCTTCTGTAAAAACATTTTCAATAACATTTAGGAAATTTTGGTTGTATGATGTCACCCTTCTTTTTTTATTTAACGTGAACATCAAAAGGTTTTCTGCGGTATTAAAAATCGCGTTTAGTTTTGCTTCACTAACCCTCGCTTTTGATTTCTCGTTTAACATTTCTGTGATGTCGAGATAAATACCTCTTAAACCAAGGGGTTTGCCGCTTGAGTCATATTGTGCTGTTGTGCCGCCAATCATCGTTAAAACTACTCCATTTGAAGCGGTTAATTCTCTTTCTCCTTCGTCTCCATCAAGTATTTTAATCCAGTTTTTGTTTGTGCGAGGTAGGTCTCCATAAACGTCGTGAATTGTAATTCCAGCTATTGTTTTGTCTGTATATCCGAGTTTTTTAAAAAATGCGGGGTTTGCATAAGTAAAAGATCCGTACGAATCAACTACGAATATTATGTCGGATGCGTTGTCTAATATGTCTCTGTATCTCTCTTCGCTAGCTTTAAGTTCTTCTTCTGCAATTTTTAAGTCAGTAATGTCTCTTCCTACACCCATCGCCCCTAACTCTTTTCCTTCCTCATCGCGCATTGTTGCGACAGATATAAACATACTAAACGTTTCTCCCGACAATCTTTTTCCAATTACCTCTCCAGAATAATAATTTCTGTTTCTTACACCGTCCCAAACGTGTTGAATATCTTCTGTTTTATGGAGAAGTTTATTAAATTTAATCTTCTTTGTTTCAGCAGGATCTATCCCAAATTCAACCGCAAATGCATGGTTGTATTGAAGCAGATTACCCTTCATGTCAAAAGCAACAATCATATCAATAGAAGACTCAATAATTGACCTGTTTAATTCCTCTGCCTCTCTAAGTTTTAATTGGGTTTGTTTATGCTTCTCTATTTCCTCTTTAAGCATAATGTTGCTTTCCTCTGCTAGAGTAGCCCTCATCTGCTCTCGCATAAGTTGAATTCTCGTACTTAAGTCGTTAACCGTTACTTGTATTGCTGGTTGTCTGTCGTGAAAAGAAAGTGACATTCTTATACCAACCTCTTTTTCTGTTCCATCTAAAAGAGAAATCATAACCTCTCTATAAGGTGGTTTTTTTCCTTCTCTTACTTTCTCTATATCTTCTCTAATAATGTCTTTTTCAGAACCTTTAAAAAAAGATGTAAAAAGCTCGTTGTAAACACTGTCCTCTACCCTTTCGTTAAGAATATCTAAACCTCCTGCATTAGTATATTTAATTCTTCCATTAACAACCAAAAAGAGCCCAATAGGACTTGACTCAACCAACATTCTAAACCTCTCTTTTGTTTGTAGAAGGTCAAATTCTATTCTCTTTCTATCTGTAATATCATAAACCATAAGAAGCTGCTCTCCATCTTTTCCACTTTCACTTCTTGTGGCTTCTAGATATATTGATTTACCTTTTAAAGTTGTCCCTCGAAGCTCACAATGCATACCCCAGTTTCTCCTTGCGGATAATCTTTGCCAATCACGTTTATCAATATATTTTAAAATATTTTTTCCAATTGGAACTTTGTCGTGGCCAAACATGACAGCAAACTGATCGTTGGCATCTAAAATTATATTCTCTTTAATAATAGCAATTCCCTCCATTGCAAATTGGCTTAGCTTTCTAAACCTTTCCTCACTCTCTCTTATCGCTCTGTCAAAATATATACTTTCGCTAATATCCTGTATCTGTAGATCTTCAAGACCATCTTGTATTTGAACTATTTTTATCTCACTATGAAATTCATCTCCGTCTAATCTTTTAGATAAAATTTTCATTTTTATAACCTTACCTGTCTCACGAGTTTTGTTAAGTTTTGTTTTAAGTAAACTCTCTTCATCTGGAAGGTATTTAAACAGCCCAGTTTCTGGGTGAAATGGATCAAAGTTTACCCACTCTTTATCTTCTGTGTGAAAAATTCTTCTAGCGTGTCTATTTGATTTAACAACAATACCGTCTTTTAAAATAAAGTGTGCTTCTGCTGCTCTCTCAAATAATTTCTCTTCTAATCCATTTAAATCTTTCACTATCGCAATGTCGTTATGATTGTTTAGAATTTTTCACTTTACACCCATCAACTTTCATCAATTTTCCATTCTTGTATTTGTATTCGTGCTCTACTTCTCCTGTTTTTTTATTTAAAATCCACTTTCCGTGTTTTAGTCCGTTTTTAAATTTTCCTGAGGAAATTAATATTCCTTTAGAAGACCAAACTTTATGTGTTCCAACAGGAGAGTCATAGGAAAAACTTCCTTTAAAAATTACTGTTCCATCTGTAAATGTGTGAATCCATTCTCCATCTTTTTGTCCTGATATGTACAAACCTTCCTCTTTGTGATCATTAACGTGATATAACCATTCTCCCTCTCTTAATCCGTTTATATAATTTCCATTAAGTAGGATATTTCCCGTTGAATCAAATTCTAAAAACTCTCCTTGTTCTACCCCTTTTATATAATGTTCAATTCTTTTCTCTTCACCATTTTTATAAACCCAAACCCAAACATCATCATACTCTCCTTTTTTATAAAATCCTCTCTGTTCTTCTTCTCCACTTTCGTAAAAAAATATCCACTCACCTTCACGTAAACCATCTATGTAGTTACCTATCGCTTTTGTTGCTCCGCTTTTATAGTAAATAATCCACTCACCTTGTTTGTTTCCACTTTTATCTGTTATTCCTCTTTCCTTTAAAAATCCTTCTTCATAAACACCTCCTTCTGTTATTTCTCCCGTTGTGTTATACATTCTAAACACCCCATGTTTTATTCCATTTTTATATACTGTTTCTTCTGAACACTGTCCATTAGGATGATATAATCTTATAACCTCTGTTGGATCTAAAATTTCATCATCAATTACTAATTCCCCAAACTTGAATCTTTCTATATTGATTAAATTTCCCCTCTTATTATAAGTTCTGAAAATACCGTGCTTTAAACCATCAACAAATGGTCCTTCTTCTCTAACTACAAGAGTTTCAAAAAATTCTTTCCAAACACCTGTTTTTCTTCCTTTTTTATCGAATCTATTAAATCTCTCAGTAGAAAAAATAACTCCTTTTTTATAAGTTTTAAATGCAATAATTCTACCATCTATTGCATGTTGTCTGCACTTACCATCC
>CACHDD010000004.1 GCA_902578505.1 uncultured Bacteroidota bacterium
AACATCTTCTCCATTGATGTTTAATGCATGTGATGAATTGGTTTGGGCTATATTCAACTTAAATGGAAAACATTTAGCAGAAGGCCAAACCTTCCCAGGAGTTAACTCTTTAGATTTAAGCTCGCTATCTGAAGGCATGTACTTATTACAGCTAAAAACTAAAAAGGGCTTCGAGGTTGAGTACCATCAATTTGTAATCCAACGATAACATGTCTGAGGAGTTATTTGAACATCACAAGCTAGTTGCCGACCCAGGCCAACAGCCTTTGAGGGTGGACAAATTCCTTATGAATCTCATTGCACACATTAGTAGGAATAAGCTTCAAATTGCTGCTAAAAGTGGATATATAAGGGTTGATGGAAAGCCAGTAAAATCAAATTTCAAGATTAAGGCAGGTCATGTAGTAACAGTAGAATTGCCACAACCTGTATATGAGTTTGAGCTTCTTCCTGAGGACATAGAACTTGATATAGTCTTCGAGGACAAAGATATTCTTGTAATCAACAAGCAAACAGATCTTGTGGTTCATCCTGGCCATGGTAATTACTCTGGCACATTAGTTCATGGCGTTCTTCATCATCTTCAGAAAATCCCTTCTATGCCTGGATCGCCAACACCAAGACCAGGTTTGGTGCATAGATTGGATAAGGACACTACTGGATTAATGGTTTTGGGTAAAACAGAATTTTCTCTTTCAGATCTTAGTGAGCAATTTTTTGAGAGGACTGTTGAGAGGAGGTACCATGCATTAGTTTGGGGTGATCTGAGTGAGGATGGTACTGTTGAAGGTCACGTTGGTAGGTCAAGACAAAACAGAACAGTTCAAGCTGTGTACACCGATGGTGAGGAGGGTAAACATGCAGTTACACATTACAGAGTTATTGAGAGATTAGGACCTGTTACTCTAATCGAATGCAAACTTGAGACGGGGCGTACTCACCAAATCAGGGTTCATATGCAATACATTGGACATCCTCTATTTGGAGATCCTAGATACGGAGGTAATGTTGCAGTGAAGGGTTCGCCAGGTGGGAAGTACAATAGTTTCCTAAGAAATTGTTTTGATATTCTGCCGCGTCAAGCTCTCCATGCTAAAACTTTGGGCTTTAAGCACCCTAGAAGGGGTGAGTTTATGAATTTCGATTCTAATTTGCCTGGCGATATGGTAGAGGTGATAGAAAAGTGGAAGACATATCTAGGCGGAATCGCTCGATGATTAATTTTCTATTTCTTCTTTTTCAATAATAGCGTCTTCCCATTGATGTACAAGATGGTCGTGCTTTTTTTGGACTGCTTCAAATTCATAACTTAAATCAGTCATCCTTTTTCTATCTGAAGGATCCACCTCACTAAGTTCAGCATTTTTAAGTTTTAATTCTTCCTCAGCTTTTGATACAGATTTTTCTAATCTCTGTATTTTTTTAATAGCCTGCCTAAGTGCTTTGTCCCTTGCCTTTCTCTCTTCCTTGCTAACTTTTTGCTCAGTTGGGTTTTTTGCTTTGGCAGCGCTCTTTCCCTTGCTAAGTAATCTTTCTCCAGTCTTTGAAGCTTCGTATTGGCCTATGCTTTCAGCGTGTTTTTCGTGAAGGAAGTTCTTTATGTCCCCTATGTATTGCTTTAACCTGTTAGGGGTTACCTCATAAACAAACTCGGTTAGACCAGCTAAGAAATCTCTATCGTGGGAAACGACTATAAGCGAACCATCAAACTTTTGCAGTGCGTCTTTTAGAACAGCTTTTGCCTTTAAGTCCAAATGATTTGTAGGCTCGTCTAATATCAAAACATTATATGGATGGAGCAGGAGCTTACACATTGCTAACCTTGCCTTCTCACCACCACTTAAAACACTTACTTTCTTCTCTACGTCATCACCAGAAAAGAGAAACGCCCCTAACATGGATCTAACATTAACTTCAAAATCATTAGTTACTGCCTCCTCTAAGGTTTCCATCACAGTTAACTTAGGATCGAGCTCTTCAGCTTGGTTTTGGGCGTAATAACCAATGTCTACATTGTGACCAACCGTTAATTCGCCATCATAAGACTCTAAGCCCAAAAGTATCCTAGTCAAAGTCGTCTTACCTGCACCATTCTTCCCCACCAAGGCAATTTTATCCTGCCTAGCCATAATTAGGTCTAAATCTTTAAACACATCTAAAGGGCCAAACGATTTTGCCATCGCCTTTGCCTCAAAAACCACCTTGCCTGTCCTAGGGGCAGGAGGGAACCTAAACTTTATACTAGCGGTATCGTCTTTGTCAATTTCAACTCTTTCGAGCTTTTCTAATTTTCTAATAAGAGTTTGAGCAAAAGCTGCTTTATTCTTTTTCGCCCTGAACTTATTAATTAGTACTTGAGTTTCGTCTATGTACTTTTTCTGATTTTTATAAGCCTGTACCTGCCTATCCCTCTCTTCTTCTCGCCAAACCTGATACTTTGAATATGGTGCCTTAAAATCGTACAGTTTGTACGGACTAATTTCAATAGTTCTCTCAGTCAAAGTGTCTAAGAACATTCTATCGTGAGAGATAAGAATTATCGATCCAGGATATGTTTTTAAAAACCCTTCAAGCCATTGAATCGACTCGATGTCCAAATGATTTGTAGGCTCGTCGAGAAGCAGTAGGTTTGGATTCATTAAAAGCAGCTTAGCTAGCTCTACTCTCATCTTCCATCCTCCGCTGAATTCACACATCTTGCGTTCCATGTCACTTGGAGCAAAGCCCAAACCCTGCAAAATTCTTTGAATTTTCTCCTCTAGATTTACAACACCGATTACATCAAGCCTTTCGTTGCACTCAGTTAAATCATCAATTAATCTTGAGTATTCATCAGATTCATAATCTTCTCTACTACCTATTTCATTAGTTATCTCTTCAAGTCTAGCCTCTAAGGTCTTAATCTCATCAAATGCGCTATATGCCTCATCGTAAATGCTAACATTTTCATTATGATCCATTTCTTGTGGCAAGTAACAAATCTTGTATTCTTTAGGGTGACTTATCGTTCCTTCGCTTGGCGTATTTATTCCAGCTAATAATTTAAGAAGGGTAGATTTACCTGCACCATTTCGCCCAACGAGTCCAATTCTATCCTTATCTCCCACAAATAAGTTAAGACCTTCAAATAAAGATCTCTCGCCAAAATGAATTCCAAGTTGTGTTACTGTTAGCATGCGGCCGCAAAGGTCGGAAATTAAAAACGGGGAGCAAATGCTCCCCGTTTTATACTAATGCATTCTACTATTTAGTAGTGCCATAAATCGTGTTCAAGAATAAATAATTCTTCCTTAATCTTTTCAGATTCTGCAAGGGCGTCCAAACCTCTAGCATACTCGCTAACATTTCTGTCGTAAACATTTGATTCCTTAATAATGTAGCTTGAGAAGTAACGCTTTTGGAATAAATCCTCATAAGTACGTCTCTGAGCGTCATTAAATAAGTTGAATACGTCAGCGTTAGCAAATACATAACGGCATTCTGGGTAGTACAACCAGAATAGAGGAGAGTACCCCATGCTTTCACCATCTTGGTCGAATCCCTCAATCATTGGAGCAACTCCAATAATTCTAACGTATCTCTCAGAACGTTGTCTATCCCAAATCCAATCTTCCTTCAATCTGTAACGAGTTACATTTTCAGATTCAATAGGTCTTCTGGTTTGAGTAGTTCCAATGAGTTCACCATCATCATCCCATTGCTTGGTATACTCAATAGGATTTAAAATATTGTAGATACTGTCAGTGGTTAATGGAAGAGTAAACTCATCATTATCGCCTGCAGGTCCAGGACTATATGCCACAAGAGATCCTTCAACTAACAACCCATCGCGTATTACATCAAATAGATTCTTTCTATCCTGAATTGGTTCAACAGGGTAATAATATGGATGATTAATTTTTTGTTTTAAATCCATCTCCTGCCAAATGCGACGGAAATACATTACATCTGCTTCACGTAAGTGAGGATATGGGATAACGCGCTTTGTTAGGTTTGTCTCTTTTACATAGGCTCCATCGAGTACGTTGTATACTTGTGCACTAGTATTTACTGTAAATAGGGCAGTAGCTACTAGGAGCAGTGTGTATTTGAAAAAATTTCTCATCATTAAAACTAGTTTACGTAGTTACCTTCAATTTCATTGGAGCTAGGATACGCTCTGTACCATCAGGCATACTTACTACAATATCCTCAAAATATATTGTGTTACCTCTTCTAACTCGTTCTAGAAGAGCTTTCATATCACTTGTTAATCTGTTATTGCCAGATGTAAGCTCCTTAAATGTACCATCTTTACTAACACGAATAGTGAAGCTTTTAACACGAACCTTTACATCGAAATCGAAATTGTCCATTTTTGCAGCTAGTGGTGCAAATGAAAGCACTTCGTTTTTTGTAATTGTTCTATTAGATGGACGCTTTCCAGACCAAAATGGTACTGGGTCAGGAATTCTCTTAACTCTAAACTCTTTGTTTCCAAGGTCCGCAATAGTGCCATCAGGCATTTCACCCTTAACTGAAACTTTAGCGACTTTGTTTGAATTAGAGCTAGATGGCTCAACTATGTATGATCCATCTGGTTGTTTTCTAATCTTATGACCAGAAGAAATACTTACTCTCAACTTATCATTAGCAACACCCGGTACACTAACATCAACAGGGTTTGGTAGCCCTCTGTAGAATACATTCATTTTAGTTGGTGAAACAACTAGAGCAGCTTCAGCAACAGTGAATACTGGTGTGATGAAATCTTGAGATTGCATATCTCCTTCAGGTCCTTGGTATCGAATAATACCTCTATATTGATACTGTCCTAACTTCATTCCTCGTGTTGAGAAAGTGAATTGACCATTACCAATCCCATCTACAGGTAATGCTTCAAGATTTGAATAATCAATTTCAGTTGAATCTTCTCCATTCCATTTATCTTGTTCTACATAAATCTCAGGAATCCTTGTTGGGTCAAATGCTGCTAGAAGAATATTAGCTCTTGCAGTATCACCTTTAATGATGTAGTTAGATTGTGGAATCACTAGAGGCATAACCTCAGAAAATTTTAAACTCTTTGCTTCAATTCCACCAAGTAACCATGTTAATACTTCTGCTTCGGCATCCTGCACGTCAATAATCATTTTTGACATTAATGGCATAACTGCAGCAAGTGGTACGTCATAAAAATTAGCAGCCTCCCAAAGTACATCAACACCATTTTCAATCTCATTTTCAAATGAGAACCTTTCAATAATAGATTTCTTAAGTTGTTCAGGGATTACACGTTCATTTCCGTCGATGTCTAAAACTTTAATATTTAAGATATCATCACGGTATTTTTCTAATGCTCTACGTAAAGATTTAGCAGACCATTGTCCTTCTTCGCTCCATTTAGCAATGTTGTTAGCATTTGCATACCAATCTTCATTAGCTCCTATTGGATTGTGAGGATCAGATCCTACCATGTATGCTGTAAGAGCCATGTATTCATCTTTGATTGTAATATACTCAAGATTTAATACAGTATCTCTACCATTGTTATCAACGCCATAATATTTTGAGAAATTTAATTCTTCTTGTTCTTCTAATGTTTTTTCAGAAGCCGCCATACATCTTGCCTTTAGCTTAGAGATGTATGATACTAATTCTTTAGATTCAGAGCTAACTTCTTCTGCTTTGTTGAAGAATGGGCCAACCTTTTCTTGGTTATTTAGATACTTTGCCTTTAATGTCCCAAAAGTATCATCCACCTTATCTGCAATAGTCGCTTGAGTATTAATAAGACTGTTTTCAACCTTTACAAAACCATTGAGGACTTCTTTAGAAATGTTTAGGGCAAGAAGAGCGGTTAGGACGAGGTACATCATCCCAATCATCTTCTGTCGTGGTGATAGTTTAGCTCCTGCCATAACTTAAATAATTATTTAGATATAGAGAAGATTAACTACGGCTTCCGCCCATAGCATTTAACATGTTTCCGTATACTGTGTTGAGAGTTGCAAGGTTTTGTGCTAGTTCAGCAATATGATCCTTATATGCTTTTGTATCTTCAACACTTTCGTTAAGGGTCTTTATAAGGTCACCCATACCATCGAATAAAGCCTTGTTCTCTTTAAGTTGAGCAAGCTGCATCTCATACATATTGTTTAGCGAGTCAAGATTTGCATTCATTCTTATTAGGTTATCTCCAGCATTTGTACTTGCGTCTTGAGAACCAACAAGTCCTGTTAACGAATTTGATACACCCTCGTATGTATCTGCCATTTCATTTACTCTGTTAGATGCTTTAACTAGGGAATCGCTAAATTCTTGAGTGGCACCAGCAGCATCAGCCATATCACTCATCTTATTTGCTTGAT
Source organism: uncultured Bacteroidota bacterium (assembly GCA_902578505.1). The sequence continues at coordinate 6,351 of CACHDD010000004.1, forward strand.
CTCCTAGGTTCCGCATTCCATCACCTAATTTCTTTAAAAGATTAGAATCAATTTGAGCATCCTCAAGTAGATTGTCTAATTGCTGTACAGCAGTTTTAGAATCTTCACCAGTAGCTAATTGTGGGTATACGAGAGTCCAGTCTGGATCGTCTTTTGGAAGTGGCTCAAATGCAGAAAAGAAAAAGATAACAGCCTCTGTTCCAAGCCCAAGTATTAACATTTGCGAAGCACCGGGCCAGTGTTCAATTTTAAATAACGCTCCAAGGATTACAACCGATGCTCCCCATCCATAGAGCTTAGACATTAATTTTTTCCAACTTTTACTTCCTGGTTTCATTTTATTGTAGGATTAATTTCAATTTATTCCCAAATAGGGATCAAGGTATTTTTTTTGTGACAAAAGACTAGTTCCACTCATCCTGAGATCCTGACTTTCCACGACCTAGGTATGACATGACTGATCTGAATCCGATGTAAGACTTTGCAGTATCACTGTATTCAAATGTCCGAGTTCCAGTCTGACAGTAGTAACCAATGTCTTTCCATGAACCACCACGAATTACCTTTCTGTGTAATGCTGGAGGATCGTCAACCTTTGCATGGTAAACGTAATCAGGAGCTAGGTCAAAAGCGAAATCATAAACAGTTTCATCAAAGGCTGTATTAGTCCATTCTGCAACATTTCCTGCCATATTAAATAGTCCAAAATCGTTAGGACTGTATGATTCAACAGGTGCGGTGTATGCATTTGCATCCTCTACATAGTCACCACGCATGGGCTTAAAGTTTGCAAGAACACAGCCCTGGTCGTTTCTAATATATGGCCCACCCCATGGGTAAGGAGCAAGATCTCTACCTCCACGAGCAGCATATTCCCACTCAGCTTCAGAAGGTAAACGGAATTTTTGAATGTATGTTTCACCATTCTTCGCTTTCCATTCGTTCATTATTTGAGTACGCCAAGCGTTAAATGCAACAGCTTGTCCCCAGGTAATTCCAACTACTGGATAATCATCATAAGCTGGATGCCAAAAGTAGTTTTCTGCTAGTGGCTCATTGTAAGCATAAGCATAGTCATGGATCCACACAAGAGTATCTGGATAAACATTAATCGTTTCTTCAACAACAAACTGTGAGCGATCCGAGTAACGACGTACAGAGTGAAGTTGATTTAATTCGTTAACCTCTCCATACTCTTCATCTCTTTCTTCTTTACTTGAAGATTGTTCAAGGTTGAACCAGTAGTATCTGTAATTCAACTTACGAGTATCAATTTCTTTTCTATTGTAGAACCTATCAGAACCTTGTAAGTAGTATTCGTCATATAGAAGATCGAAAATATCTTCATCAGTCCAATCGATAGGCTCTTCCCAATTAAGTATGTATCCCTTGTCAATAAATCTATCTAGTTCTTGACCAGCTTCGTTTTCAGCATAGAAATAACGGTCGTCATCGTTTTCAGCAAGAGTATTAAGGAATAAAGAATCTCTAACGTAATTTACAAACTGACGATATTCATTATTTGAAATCTCGTGAATATCGATATAGAAAGCCGGTACAGTCACTGTTTTTGAACGTGTATTTAATGCATATGGAACGTCTTGATCACTTGGCCCCATAGTAAATGAACCAAAGTGAATGTAATTCATGCCATAAGGATTAGCTTGATCCCAGTATTCACGGGGTTGAACCCCAACGAGCTCACCCTGGGGTCCCATGTAACATCCAGCAAGCAGAACTGGAGCCATGAAAAACAGAAGGAACTTATTCATATTGAGTTGTTTTAATTTCGTTTGCAGGTATAATCTAATTCTAATATACGCTTTTAAATAATATTATATTATAGATAACGAGGATTAGCATATTTATTGAGAATAGGAGTTGACTTAAACATAAATCCATACGAAAGGAATATTTCGTGAGATCCAGCTGAGTAAGTCTGGAGCTCTGAAGTCGTTACGTCATAAGAATATCCAATTCTTAAGAACTGTTCGCTTGCAGTAATTTGCTCTTCCTTTTCAATTCTAAGTTGGTATCCAAGAACAGGAGCAACAGCGTCTCCAGGTCTATATGATACACCAGCCCAAATCATATTGTTGATTAGGGCATTAACGTTAAAGTCAATTGCAGTAGCAGATATATCAGTTTTAGTGAGGAAATTTGTTCTAAGCAATAATGCATCTCCATTGAGTGCAAAATTATATCCTCCCATTATGTAGTAGTGACGAGATCGTGTAATACCAAAATCAGAAAATGTACTTTGTACTAGGTTGGTCGATGAAATTCCAGCATAGAACTTATTAGAATTTCTTATAAATAATCCAAAATCAAGATCAAAAGTCCAACCGGAAACTTCGTCAGTGTTAGGTATAGCATTATCCTCTCCAATAGATTGCACGCCATCTGGTGGCAACCATGCGTAATTATCTCCTATTTTTTTATTTAAGAATGTAAGTCCAATTCCTCCGCTAATTTTTGTTCCAGTCGAATTTGGGTTGAAAGTAAACGAAGGACCAATTTTAATCATTGTGTTATTTTCATTGCCAATTGTTTCTTGGTAAACTTGACCTCCAATTCCAATTGGACCTTCATCAATTCTTGTATCAAAATTTATAAGTGTAGTTTCTGGTCTTCCTTCCATGCTTGCCCATTGCTGTCTATAGATAGCGCTTATGTTTGTCAAGTTAGACTGACCAGCTGCAGCAATGTTTGAAACTACTGGATCCATGTACCATTGTGTGAATTGAGGATCCTGCTGAGCGTTCATAAATGACACCAGCATTACAAATGCAAAGGATAATATGTAATTACGAATCATGTTAACTCGTTGATTTCAAATGGTTTCACAGATTTGGGCATAACCCTAAGTGTGGCAAGATACGGAATTTTTCGATACCATCAAGCTAATTTTTGATATGTCCTCCACCATCTATCGGGTAATTGTCCATTTGCTGCCTCCAAATAATCCTCATATGAGCATGGCACAAGGTGGTGATGATCCTGGTTATTCTTTTTCGATGTGGGGATTGGAACGTCCATCCACCATCTATCTGATCGAGGAGATTTATAAAAAGTTACTTCATGTTCATTGCCAGGTAAATCCACAACATATCGAGTATATTCTTTAATACTACACTTAGGATAATCTCCTGGTTGATAGAAAATTCCATCGAGCATATGCCAAACAACCTGGGCTGTTAATTGTGCTCCTCTTTTTCTATCGTCTAAATCTGGGTTATGTTCAAAAACTCCAAGAGCTAGCATTCTGTCACTTAAGCCAGCATAGCGTGCGATTTGGCATATTTGATTCGCAGTTATGCCGTTGGGTCCTGCATGCACGGATGCAGGGTGATCAGCTATTCTAATTGAAGACATATCTATAGAAATAAGATCGGCATTTCTGAAAGAAGGTTCTAGCAATTTTGTATTAGCGTGAACTTGCCCTAAACGAATTGCTTCAAATTGAAGTTTCTCAAGTAATTCTAATGTGTCTGGGTCAGAAAGATATCCTTTGTGTCCTACGTTTACGTAGTCAAATAGGTAGTTTGGCTCGTGAAGAACAATTCTGTTCATGTAATTTCTAGAAGTAGAAATTTGTGGATCTCCGCCAAAATCAAGTCTTTGGTCTACAGTGACAACATTAATGGGTCTTCCTAAACTTTCTAAAGCAGAATACATAGAATAAGTCAAATCTTGACCTCCACCAAGAACTATGGGTATAATACCCATCTGAATCAATTCAGACACGACAGCAATTAGTGCTTTTTCTGTTTCATCTTCAGTATACGAAGTTTTTATATCTCCAAGATCTACAGTTGGTGACCACCTAGTGTTTGGGGTTAAACGATAGAGGTGTTCTCTAATAGCACTTGGTCCTCCAGAGCAACCTTCATTATCTCCGCTATTTCTTCCATCATTTACACCAATTAAAGCTATTCGACATCCTTCAACCTCTGGTTTGTGGTCGAATCTGTGCATATCAATTTTATCGGCAATTCGGGCTGAACCCTCTGGATTCCCGAAGAATGAAATGTCTATTGATTGTAAAAACTCAAAAATCTTAACGCTCATAGTGTGAAATTCAAACAGATGGGTACAATAACGCTCTGTTTAATTCCTGATTTACGTTGTTTTTAGATTTGAGTCCACACTCGATTGTTATTTCTTATTAGCTTTAGATCTACGCCCCTTTGTGGCCGGTCGTTTAGAGTGTTCTTCAATGAGCTCTTGAGCCCTATTCCAATCGATTGTTGTGTAATCTTCTCCTTTTGGGATTTTTACATTGGCCTTTCCAGCTTTTATATATGGTCCCCAGCGGCCCTCAATTATTCTAATTTCCGGATCTTCCTCGAAAACTTTTAGAAGTGCCGCTGCATCTGCTGCTCGCTTTGCTTCAATAAGTTCTACTGCTCTATCCAAAGTCAATGTGTATGGATCGTCTTCAGTGCCTTTTTTGATACTGATGAATTTGCTATCATGCCTTACATATGGGCCAAATCTACCAATGTCTGTCACAACTTTCTTTCCCTCAAATTCCCCTAAATCTCTTGGTAATTTGAAAAGTAATAGAGCTTCGTCTAGGGTAATTGACTCTAGAGTTTGGCCCTCTCTAAGAGATGAAAAACGCTTCTCTTCATCATCCGCTTTTCCAAGTTGCGCCATAGGTCCAAACCTTCCAATTCTTACAAGAACTTGCTTGCCAGATTCTGGATCTTCACCAAGGATTCTCTCACCAGAAGCTCTTTCGGCAGTTTCAAGTGTTGTGTTAACTTGAGTTTTAAATGGCTTGTAGAAATCTCGAATCATGTTCTGCCAATTGTCTTGGCCTTTTGCAATTACGTCAAATTTCTTCTCTACATCTGCAGTGAAGTTGTATTCTAAGATGTCGCCAAAATGCTTGATTAAGAAATCGTTAACTACAATCCCAATATCAGTTGGAGCTAATTTATTCTTCTCTGCTCCAGTGTTTTCGGAAGTAGTTTTAGCACTTAATTCACCTCCTTTCAGGGTGAGAACTCTGTACTCTCTCTTTTTCCCTTCCCTATCGGGCATATTAACGTACCCGCGATTTTGGATTGTGCTAATTGTAGACGCGTACGTTGAAGGACGACCAATACCTAGCTCTTCTAGTTTTTTAACCAAGCTTGCTTCTGTATAACGTGGAGGGTGATTTGCAAATCTTTGGGTTGCTGTTATTGAGTTTCGAACCATCTCTTCCCCCTGTTTCATTGCAGGAAGCAGCCCTTTTGCTTCCTCGTCATTTTCATCATCTGTCCCCTCAAGGTATACCTTTAAGAAACCCTCAAATGTGATTACTTCTCCTCTAGCTACAAATTGCTCCGGAGAACCGCTTACGTCAATTGTTGCAGTTGTTTTTTCCAGCCTTGCATCTGCCATTTGGGATGCTATTCCACGTCGCCAAATCAGACCGTATAATTTTTCCTCATCCACCGTTCCACTGTGCTTACTTAACCCAAAATCAGAAGGACGTATTGCCTCGTGTGCTTCTTGAGCACTTGAATTTTTATTTGTGTAAGTCCTTCGCTCGCAGTAATCTTCTCCATAAATACTTGCAATTGCTGCTGCTGCACCGTCTAGAGCTTGATCACTAAGAGTCACAGAATCTGTTCTCATGTAAGTGATGCGACCTGCTTCATAGAGCTTTTGGGCTACAGACATTGTACGCTGTACAGAAAACCCAAGCTTTCTAGATGCCTCTTGCTGAAGCGTCGAAGTTGTAAATGGCGCAGTTGGTTTCTTTTTTGCCGGCTTTGTCTCTAGGCCAAACACTTTGTGGCTACTACCTGCACAAGTGTTCAAGAAGTTTTGGGCCTCATCCTCTGTATCAAAACGCTTTTTACATTCTGCTTTTAAAACCTTGCCAGCTTGAGTAGTGAATTCTCCAACCACCCTAAACTTTGAAGAAGCTACATGAGCTTCAATTTCTCTCTCTCTATCGATGATAATTCTAACCCCAACACTTTGCACCCTACCAGCACTTAACCCCTGTTTTACTTTTCTCCAAAGTACAGGGCTTAATTCAAATCCAACCAATCTATCGAGTACACGACGTGCCTGTTGTGCGTCAACCAAATTTTTATTCACTCCACGCGGATTTTCAATAGCTTTAAGAATAGCTGGCTTTGTAATCTCGTGGAATACAATCCTTTTTGTGTTTTCAGGCTTGAGTTTAAGAGCTTCAACCAAATGCCAAGAAATAGCTTCTCCCTCGCGGTCCTCATCCGTTGCAAGCCAAACAATTTCAGAACTCTTAACCTCTTTCTTTAGGTCCTTGATGACCTGCTTTTTATCATCGCTAATCTCATATTTAGGGGTAAAATCGTTTTCAATGTCAATAGCTTTATTTCCTTTTGGTAGGTCTCTAATATGACCAAAACTCGACTTCACTACGAAGTCTTTTCCTAAGTAACCTTCAATTGTTTTGGCCTTGGCTGGCGATTCGACTATAACAAGATTTTTGGGCATGATTTTCAATTTTCGACGGCAAAGAAAGAAAAATCTCTTTTCTTACAACACGTTAATAGCAAGAAGTTTTTATCAATTTTAGGGGACCCCTTTAGGGGTGACAATTTGTCACCTATTTCTAACACATTACATTTGCACTGTAATTATGAGATCAGGAGACAAAACAATTGATGAGTCAAGACAGGGTGAAGCCCTAATTCTTGACGGAAATTCAAAGGGTAAAAAACTCTTTTTGGAAAGCTACGGATGTGCAATGAATTTTTCTGATTCAGAAATCATCGCATCAATCTTGGCGGAAGACGGATATTCAACAACTAGAAAAGAAAAGGACGCAGATTTAATTCTGATCAATACTTGTTCTATTCGAGAAAAGGCAGAGGAAAGAGTCCGCAATAGGCTGACGAATTTTAAAAGTTATAAAAAGAATAACCCAAGCCTTGTAGTTGGTATGCTTGGTTGCATGGCAGAGAGGCTTAAGGATAAACTTCTTGAAGAAGAAAAGCTAGTCGATCTTGTTGTTGGACCCGATGCATACAGAGATCTCCCCAATCTGATTCGAAAAGTTGAGGGAGGCCAAAAGTCAGTAAACGTTCTTCTTTCTCGTGAAGAAACCTATGCTGAGATTAGTCCAGTGCGTTTAGATTATTCTGGAGTAACTGCATTCATCAGTATTATGCGAGGATGCGATAATATGTGTTCTTTTTGTGTTGTGCCTTTTACTCGAGGTCGCGAGCGCAGTCGTGATCCGCAAAGCATAGTTTCTGAAGCGCAAGATTTATACAATAAGGGCTACAGAGAGGTCACTCTTTTAGGCCAAAACGTAGATTCATATAAGTGGAATATCGATAATAAAGGAACCATTAAAAATCCTGATCAACCAGTTGTAAGATTTGCAGAGCTTTTAGAAATGGTAGCACAGGTTCACCCAGATCTAAGAATTAGATTCTCGACAAGTCATCCAAAAGATATGACTGACGATGTTCTCCACGTAATTGCTAAGTACGACAATCTATGTAAATACATCCATCTACCAGTTCAATCGGGAGCAACTACCATGCTCAAAAGAATGAATAGGGGTTATACACGTGAGTGGTATATGGATAGAATTGCAGCAATTAGGAAGATTATTCCAGATTGCGAGCTGTCGACAGATATCATAGCTGGATTTTGTGGAGAAACAGAAGAAGAGCATCAGGAAACTATTTCGCTATTGAAAGAGGTAGGATTCATTTTGGCCTATCACTTTAAGTACAGTGAACGTCCAAGAACCCTGGCAGAAAGAAAGTATGATGACGATGTTCCAGATAGTGTTAAAAGCGAAAGATTGACTGAGATTATCGAAGTTCAAAGGGAGCAAGCTCTAAAAAGAACTCAAGGTTTGGTAGGTAGAAACCTAAAAGTTCTTGTAGAAGGTCCAAGTAAGAGGAATCCAGAGGAATTTTGCGGAAGGACTACTTACAATTCTATGGTCATCTTTCCTAAAGAAAATGCTGAGAAGGGAAAATACGTAACTGTAAAAACTGACCGTTGTACTGCTAATACTTTATTTGGAACTATTACAACTAAAGCACCAGAAGCATGAATACGTCAGCCATAAAGCAAAGATTTGGAGTTATCGGAAATTGCCCAGCATTGGATAGGGCATTATTTGTTGCTGCTCAAGTGGCACCTACTGATTTATCGGTTCTCATACTTGGTGAAAGTGGTACGGGTAAGGAAACGATGCCCAAAATCGTCCATCAATTTAGCTCCAGGAAACATGGAAAATACATTGCTGTTAACTGTGGCGCTATTCCAGAGGGAACCATAGACTCTGAATTATTTGGACACGTAAAAGGAGCTTTTACAGGAGCGACAGAATCGAGAAATGGCTACTTTGAGGAAGCAGATGGAGGTACAATTTTCCTAGATGAGGTTGCAGAACTTCCAATGACAACCCAAGTCAGATTGCTAAGGGTTTTGGAGTCAGGAGAGTTCATGAAAGTTGGATCTTCAAAAACCCAAAAAACAGACGTAAGGGTAGTCGCTGCAACTAACGTAGATTTTGAAGATGCTTTCTCAAAAGGAAAGTTTAGAGAAGATCTCTACTACAGGCTCAATCAAGTTCCTATTAACATGCCACCACTTAGAAAAAGAGCTGGAGATATTCACCTTCTATTCAGAAAATTCACTACTGATTTTAGTGAGATGCACAGGATGCCGCCATTATCACTTAGCCCTGATGCGGTCGATATATTAGAAAGTTACCCTTGGCCTGGAAATATAAGGCAGCTAAAGCATATCACTGAGCAGATGTCAGTTTTAGAAGCTGAAAGAAAGATTGATTCTGATACAATTTTAAGCTATTTACCAGAGACTCATAGGTCAAGATTGCCGGTTAGAATAACTACAGGACGCGACGGATTTGAAAAGGGTGAAACTGGAGCAAATGAGAAAGAGATGCTTTACAAGGTTCTCTTTGATATGAAGGGAGAACTAGATGATTTAAAAAGAGTTGTTTTGGATATAATTAAGAGCGGAGGCCAAATCTCACAGGCAAACAAAGATGCTGTCCAAAGAGCATTTACAGATGAGGAAATTTCGAATATGCCAGTTAGATTTAACAATTCAAATGGTCCTATGGTCCATGATGTGGTTGAACTTGAAACTACGAGTTTGAGTTTGATAGATTCCGAAAGAGAGCTTATAATAAAAGCACTTAGCATGCACAAAAACAAAAGAAAACTTGCTGCTGCTGAGTTGGGAATTTCTGAAAGAACCCTTTACAGAAAAATCAAAGAATACGATTTAAAGTGATGAGAGGATTCTATTTTTTAATAATTATTTCTTTTGCACTTGTGTCTAATGGATGTAGCATTTACTCTCCATATGGTGCTGCAACATCTGGAGGCTCTACTTTTTCAATCAAGTATTTTGAAACAGTTCATCCACTAGTTTCTGCCACAACTTCGATTACAATTAGTGAGGCATTGATTGATAGAGTACAGAGGCAGTCTACACTAAAGCTAGTTGACCTTGGAGGCGATTTAATGTTTGAGGGAAAGGTTGTTGACTGGCAAGTACAACCAATTAATGTTCAGGGTAACGAAACTGCAGGAGCTAATAGAATTACAATAACAGTTGATGTAATTTATACAAACACAAAGGATGATAAACTTTGTTTCCAACGTAAATTCAGTAGGTTTTACGATTTACCAAGCAACCAAGATGTAGATTCAAATACAGATTTTGTAGTTGGAGAAATAGCTGAATTACTCTCGCAAGACATTTTTAATGCTAGTTTAGGTAATTGGTAATTTGATAAGATGAAATTAGAAAAGCTCAACGAATTAATAGCATTAGACAGTGCATCTCTCGCAGAGAATAGGGATGATATTGCTAAATTAGTTGAGGCTTATCCATATTGTGGACCTTTTAGAATATTGCTTGCAAAAGCTTCAAAGGAAGCGGGACATCTAGACCAAAGAAAAGATTTACTAGCAGCAGCCTCTCATTGCACATCACGAAAAGCTCTATTTGACATAATGTTTAGTGAAAATATTGTGGAGCATGCAAGGATAATTCACAAAGAGATTACTCAACTAGATGAGGTTAGTGAGGAAGATTTAGTTGGTTTGATTTGGCATACAGAAGAAAAAGAAGGAAGCGAGTTAATTGATCATTTTGATAGTAAAAGAGAAGAGGTAGTTGCAGCAATTTCCTCAATATTAGATGAAAATTCATCTAAAATTATTGAAGATAGAATTAAGGTAGAACAACAGCCAGAATTTAGCCCCAAAGAGCAACAAATTAGAGAAGGAGGAAGAGCTAATTCTCTATTTGGCAAGTGGCTTGAAGAGAGGGCGAAGGCAACAGAGTTTGGGGGTTCTGCTAGGATTGAAGATCTTGAAGAGCGTGGTGCCGCAGTGATAATAGACGCTTTTCTTGCAAAAGATAACCCTCAAATTGGAAAGATTAGAGACATTGATTCTCCAGTTGAAAAATGGGCAAGTAAAGGATTAGAAGAAGATCTAAGCTTGGTAACTGAAACTTTGGCTAAACTATACGCAAAGCAGGGTCAAATTAGTAGGGCAAGGAAAGCTTTTAAGCTTTTAGCTGATAAATTCCCTGATAAAAGTGTTTACTTTGCAGCCCAGCTTAAAAAGCTAATAAATAAATAGTAATTATCATGGGAACATTTTTAACCGTTGTAATTTTAATCATCTGCTTTCTTCTTGGAGCAGTTATTCTTGTTCAAAACCCTAAAGGAGGTGGTCTTGCTTCCGGTTTTACTGGTGGATCTCAAATGGGTGGAGTTCAGCGTACCACTGATTTTCTTGTGAAGAGCACTTGGTACCTAGTTGTTGCTCTTTTCGTTTTTTGCATCCTTGCAGGCGTATACAATGGAAATAAAACTGTTGATCTAGGAATTGATGATGCGTTAATTCCTGAAGCAGCAGTTCCAACTCAAAAGGATGCTCCAGCGGAATCTTTAGAAGAATCAATGTATAATGAGTCAACTGAAGAAATGGCAGAATAATTATGTCAATTTTTCATAATGTTCAGTTAAATAGTGTCTAATTGACGTGCTGATATTTTTTGGCACACATTTGGCTTTAATGAAATAAAATAATCTACTATGTCAATAAATTTTAAACCGTTAGCAGATAGAGTGCTAATTGAACCAGCTGAGGCTGATAAGACAACAGCAAGTGGAATAATCATACCAGATTCTGCAAAAGAAAAGTCACAAAGCGGAGTTGTAGTTGCTGTTGGTCCTGGAAAGAAAGATGAACCAACAATGGTGAAAGTTGGTGAAACAGTGTTGTATGGAAAATTCTCGGGATCAGAGTTAAGTATAGACGGTAAAGATTACATGATAATGCGTGAAGCTGATATTTTAGGAACTATATAATCACATAACGATGGCAAAAAATATTCAATTTAATAGTGAAGCAAGGGCTGCACTCAAAGAAGGTGTAGATGCACTTGCAAATGCGGTAAAGGTTACACTAGGACCAAAGGGTAGAAATGTTGTGATTGACAAAAAGTTTGGGTCACCTTCAGTAACAAAGGATGGCGTTTCTGTAGCTAAAGAAATTGAGCTAAAGGATGCTTTAGAGAACATGGGAGCCCAAATGGTTAAAGAAGTTGCAAGTAAAACCGCTGATGTTGCAGGAGACGGAACAACTACTGCAACAGTGCTTGCTCAAGCACTAATAACAGTGGGTATGAGAAATGTTGCATCTGGTGCTAATCCAATGGATCTTAAGCGAGGTATGGACAAAGCGTCTTCTGCAATTGTAGCTGAGCTTAAGAAGATGAGTAAGGAAGTTGGATCTGATAATTCTAAGATCGAGCAGGTAGCAACTATTTCTGCAAATAACGATAAAAATATTGGGTCGCTTATTGCTGAGGCGATGAAGACCGTAGGTAATGAAGGAGTTATTACTGTTGAGGAAGCAAAGGGAATGGACACGACTGTAAAAACTGTTGAAGGAATGCAATTTGATAGAGGCTACTTGAGTCCTTACTTTGTGACTAATCCAGAGAAGATGGAAGTGGATTTAGACAATCCATATATCCTGATTTTTGACAAGAAGATAAGCAATATGAAGGATCTTCTTCCTGTTCTTGAACAAACAGCACAAAGCGGTCGACCATTACTTATCATCGCAGAAGATGTAGATGGTGAAGCTCTTGCGACTCTTGTTGTAAACAAAATTAGAGGTTCTTTAAAAATTGCAGCTGTAAAGGCTCCAGGGTTTGGTGACAGAAGGAAGGAAATGCTTAAGGATATTGCAATCCTGACTGGTGGACAAGTTATTTCAGAAGAGACGGGTCTTAAGCTTGAAAACACAACGATTGAAGATTTAGGATCGGCGGAAAAAGTTACTATTAATAAGGATAACACTACACTAGTAAACGGCGCCGGAGACAAGAATGTAATTGAATCGAGAGTAGTGCAGATCAAAGCTCAAATAGAGTCAACAACATCTGACTACGATAGAGAAAAGCTTCAAGAACGTCTGGCAAAACTTAGTGGTGGGGTAGCAGTTCTATACGTGGGTGCAGCTACCGAGGTTGAGATGAAGGAAAAAAAGGATAGAGTCGACGACGCACTTCATGCAACAAGAGCAGCCGTGGAAGAAGGAATTGTGCCTGGTGGTGGAACAGCTTATATCAGAGCAGCTTCAAAACTAAATAAGCTCGAAGGTGAAAATGCTGACGAGACTACTGGAATTAAAATTGTTCTAAGAGCAGTTGAAGAGCCTTTGCGCCAAATTGTTTCTAACGCTGGTGGTGAAGGTGCTGTAGTGGTAAATTCAGTAAAAGAAGGAAAAGGAGACTTTGGTTACAATGCTAGATCTGAAGTATTTGAAAACCTTCTAGAAGCTGGTGTTATTGATCCTACTAAAGTTTCTCGTGTAGCTCTTGAAAACGCCATTTCAATTTCTGGAATGATGCTAACAACTGAGTGTGTAATTTCTGATATCGAAGAAGAAGGAACACCTGTTCCTCCTGCAATGCCTGGTGGAATGGGTGGTATGATGTAATTTGCAATATGTCAATTGCGGTCAGAGAGGTAACAAAGCATTTTTCAGGGCATCTCGCATTGAATGATGTGAGTTTGGAAATACCCTCTGGTCAAGTTTTGGGTTTATTAGGGCCAAACGGTGCTGGCAAATCAACCTTGATGCGACTTATTTGCGGTTATTTACCACCAAACTCTGGTAAACTTGAAGTTTGTGGATTTAACGTAGATGAAGAACCACTAGAGACAAAATCAAGGCTTGGGTATTTGCCTGAAAGCAACCCTCTGCCAGAGGAAATGTTCATACGGGAGTATTTGAAATTTGTTGCTGGTGTTTACAATCTGGACAATTCTTCTCAAAAAGTTGAAGATGTTATTGTAAAGGTTGGATTAATTCCAGAGGTTCACAAAAAGATAGGCCAACTTTCAAAAGGTTATAGACAAAGAGTGGGGCTTGCTGCAGCAATCATTCACGAACCAGAAGTCTTGATTTTGGACGAACCAACTTCAGGACTAGATCCAAATCAGCTAGTAGAAATAAGAGCTCTTATTAGATCTATTGGAGAAAAAAGAACGGTAATGCTGAGTACACATATCATGCAAGAGGTGGAAGCCATGTGTGATAGGATTGTCATGATCAAGTTGGGAGAGATAGTTGCAGACGAAAAGCTATCGAAATTTGTAAACGATAAGGGCGGATTGGAAGAGGCGTTTAAAAAGCTGACGTCTTGATAGAATCGAAAAAAGAAACTGGTGTTGTGTTTAGATCTACTGGATCTTGGTACGACATTCAAGATTCGAATGGTTCGACAATTAAATGTAATCTGAAGGGAAGAATTAGGCTCGAGGGTCTACGATCTACAAATCCCATTGCTGTTGGTGATTCAGTATTATTCACAAGATCATCTGATGGAACGGGAATTATTCAAAAAGTTGAGGAGAGGAAGAATTTCATTGCAAGGAAGTCTGTCAATCTGAGCAAGGAAAGCCATATAGTAGCTTCCAATATAGATAGGGCATTTTTGATCGTAACAATAGCCCAACCCAGAACATCGTCTGGTTTCATTGATAGATTTTTAGTGACTGCTGAAGCTTATGGAATTCCTACGACAATTGTGTTCAATAAGACAGACCTTTTGGATGGAGAAAGTGCTGAACGCCAAAATGAACTCGAAGCTATTTACTCCTCAGCTGGTTATGAAATAATGAGGGTTAGTGCGAAAACAGGAGAAGGGATTGACGAATTAAAACAATCACTTAATGAGGGGATAAATCTTTTATCTGGTCACAGCGGAGTTGGTAAAAGCTCAATCATAAATGGCATAGTTCCAGGCCTTGATTTGAAGACAAGCGAAGTGAGTGATTTCCATTCAAAGGGAAAGCACACAACAACTTTTGCAGAGATGTTCGAGGTGCCAGGTGGTGGGTTTATTATCGATACGCCAGGGATTAAGGGGTTTGGGCTTATCACTTTAGACAAGGAAACGCTCAATCATCATTTTCCAGAAATATTCCAAAAATTAGATGGGTGTAAGTTCAATAATTGCATTCATATTGATGAGCCAGGATGCGCTGTGAAGGGTGCTGTTGAGGAAGGTCAAATCTCAGAGGAGAGGTACTCCAATTATCTTGAGATGTATTCGGATTTTGACGACGGTCCTTACAGATAATCAGACCCTAGAAGTATATAAACCGTTTACTCTTAGACACTCAGAATTATATTCAATTCTCTTGTGTGTATTGATGTCATATACTTCAATTCCTATAGACCTTAAAATTCCATCTCCAGCAGCGCAATCCCACTCCATATAAGGTCCAGTTCGCGCGTGAATTTCAGCCTTTCCCATTGCAATTTCACAGAATTTCAACGACCCACTTACTGGCCTGGAAATAACGTCAGTAGATTTTATCCAAGGAGGACAAAGCTTAGAAATTGGAGCTTTTTCTATCCATGAAGTAACTAGAGTATACGGTTTAGACGCCTTAGTACTTCTAGTTAGATTTATAGTTCTAGGATTTGATCCATTCAGTTGGCTTATTGATAACCCTTTGCCCAAAACTCCTTGGTAAATGGTATTTGTTAGTGGATCAGCAACCACTCCAATTATGGGGCCTGTTCTGTCGCAAAGAGCTATGTTTACAGCAAAACCACTTCTATTTTCTAAGAAACTCTCTGTTCCATCTAGTGGATCGACTAGCCAATAATAATCCCAAGCCTTTCTTTCCTCGTGGTCAGGAATCGATGCTTCTTCGCTGAGAATGGGGATTGCAAGCTGAGAAAGAATAGATGCAATCATCTTTTGGGATGCGTAATCAGCATCTGAAACTAGTGATCCATCCTTCTTTGCTTCAATGTTCAATTCTTCGTCAGAAGATGCTATGACACTTAGCAATTCTCTTGACGCTGCACCTGCTGCCTCAACAGCGCGTTGTGAACATTCTTCAAGAAAATCTGGTGTCATCATGTTACTAATATAGCTAACTTTGCATTGATGCAGGGGTGCCGTTAGGCTGAGATTATACCCTTAGAACCTGCCCTAACGGGAAGGAAGTTGTCTAAAATGTATTGTACCTCAATAGGTAGCACTCTGCGTCCAAACTAATTATTTAAAAAATGCGACGCATTCTATTTTTCACGCTTCTATTAGCGCCGGCTTTTTTCCAAGCCCAAATCGACACGATTAATGTTCTTAAACCAGCAGCTGTACAAGCAGTTAGTTCTGACGAAAGATCTCCATTTGCACACACTAATATTTCTGAACAAGAAATAAGTGACCGAGACGCTGCACAAGACTTACCATTCTTGATCCGTTTCGCCCCTTCTGTTGTTGTTACCTCAGATGCCGGTAACGGAATTGGATACACAGGCATGCGACTTAGAGGTACAGATGCGACTCGTATCAATGTAACAATTAACGGTGTTCCTCTTAACGACGCAGAGTCTATGGGAGTATGGTGGGTTGATCTGCCTGATCTTGGTAGTAGTATTAGCGATTTACAAATAAGCAGAGGTGTGGGAACGAGCACAAATGGACCTGGCGCCTTTGGAGGATCAATTGCTATTAATACTCTAGGAAAAGTGGCGAAACCTCAGATACAGGCCAAAATTGGTTATGGATCTTTTAATTCTAGAAGACAATCTGCAATGTGGAATTCAGGGATTAATGAAAAAGGGTTGTCTTTTGATGGACGAGTTTCTAAAATCACTTCTGACGGTTATGTAAATAGAGCTTCTTCAGAATTATTCTCTTTGTACGGCTCGCTTACTAAGAGATGGGAAACGGGTAAAATCAGTCTAACTGCTATGAACGGTGAGGAGCGTACTTACCAATCTTGGTTTGGCGTTCCAGAGATTGTAACTCAAGAGGGAGTTTCAGATTCTACAATTTTGAATTATGCTAACGGAAGCTATGAATACAATTTCGGTGCTGATACAGCTAGGATAAATGATCTTATTGCAAACGGACGTCAACACAATTACTACAATTACGCTGATGAGGTTGATGATTACACACAGACTCACCAACAGCTTCATGTTGAGCAAGCTCTAGGAAAGGCAAATTTGGGCTTTTCTTTATTTCAAACTTTGGGTCAAGGGTATTTCGAAAATCAATATATTGGTGTAGATCCTTTAGGGTTTGGGTTAACTCAAAACAATACTTTTGGAGACTTTGTTATTCGCAGATGGCTTGATAACATATTGCGTGGAGGGATGTTTAATTTCCAAAGAGAATTTGGTAATTTAAATGTAGACTTCGGAGGGATGTATTCTAACTACATAGGTGATCACTTTGGGCGACTCCTTGAATTTGATACTACATATGCTAACATGCCAGAAAATTCTACTTACTACTCTTCTGTAGGTGAGAAATCTGATTTCAGTCAATACATGAGGATGACTTGGCTGAGTGAAAGTGGTAAGCTAAGGGTTCAAGGTGAGATTCAGAGAAGGGCTGTCAATTATTCGACTGTTGGAACAAATAATGATTTTTATGAATTGACAGATGAAAATGGCGATCCGATTATAGATGATGAGGGTAATAGAACACCAATAGAATCCCAAATCGACATTAACGATGAATTTAAATTCTTAAACCCAAAGTTTGGTTTTGACTTTAAGCCAAACTCAAGCAACAGATTTTTCTCTTCTATTGCAATTGCAAACAGAGAGCCGTCTAGAGATAATTACTTAGATGCTCCTGATCCAACAGCAGTGCTTCCTGAAAAGTTGACTGATATTGAAGTAGGTTATCGTTTTTCAAAGCCCAACTTCGCATTTGAACTAGGTCTTTATCATATGGATTACGAAAACCAATTAATCCCAACAGGAGCCCTCAATGAGACGGGAGCTGCGGTTCAAATGAATGTTGCCGAATCATCTCGTAGTGGTATAGAAATTCAGGCTGGGTTTAATATTGGAAAGAGAGTTACATGGCAAGGAAATTTGACTCTTTCTGAAAATAAGATTGCAGATTTTTCTTATTATGTAGATGATTTTTGGTGGGAATATGACGAACAAGGATATGAGATTCCAGACCCAGATAATACTAAAAGCTATGCAATCAATGTTGGAGAATCTGACATTGCCTTTTCGCCATCAATTGTAGGGGCAAGCATACTGAACATTGATTTATGGGAAGGTGGAGAATTATTTTCTAACGAACAATATGACGTAGATCTTGAATTTGCGAGTAAATACGTTGGAGAGCAATTTACTGATAACACTTCTAATGAACTAAGAAAACTTCCAGCTTACCTAGTTCATGATGTGGTATTGAGATGTAATATGACTGTAAATGACAAAGAAGTTGGGCTAAATCTATTTGCAAATAATGTTTTCAATCATTTGTACAGCGCAAATGCTTGGTCTTTTGTTAATGCTTATGGCACAGTAGATAATCTTCAGTCTACAACTTTTGTTTTCCCACAAGCTGGGAGAAATGGATTTGTTAGCCTGAGTGTGAAGTTCTAATAGCCTCCAAAACTTGATTTATGGTGGCCGCGTGACGCATCACGTGGCCACTTTCTATTGTGTGAAATAGTACAGAAGAGCACCCGATTTTATCGAGCTCACTTAAAAGTCTCTTGGTCCATTTCTGAGGAATAATTATATCCCTACTTCCGAAAACAAAATGCGCCTCAACCTTTGACAGTGCAATTGCTAAGTCTTTTAACTCAGGCCAAAACTTTTTATGAGCCGCCCATCCATAGGCCACCCTTTTTCTAATTTCAGAATTATCAGTGTGATATCTGCCAAAGTGATGCTTGTGTCCAGATATCATACCCACTTTGTAAAGTGCGTCTATAATTCTGCGATTTGTTTTGGGATACTTATCGATAAGACTCCAGCAAAATCGACCTAATCTTGTGTTTACTACAAATTTGTACATAGGTCCTTTTCGAAGTCCGTCAGGAGCTAGAACAATAATTCTTTTGAATATTTCTGTGCTTTCAGTTAACAGCTGGAAGCATAATCTAGATCCCATCGAGTAGCCAAGGAGTTCGAAGCTATCTACCTTTTCGCCAAACCCTTCAGTAGCTTTTCTTTTAATTACATCGAGTAGAATGTTTGGCTCTAACATTGAATAAATATCCCTCTCTCCTAAGGGTCTACTTTCTCCGTGGTGAATGAGATTGACTGATAGCATTGCAGTATCATCATCGTAAAACGGCATAAAGTTTTCCATCTCCTCAGCGTTTCTGTCAAACCCGTGAAATGCTATAACGATATTGTTTGCTGAGCCACTTTTTGCAGGCACTATCCACCCTTCAAACCGCCAGTTTGAATCGTCCCAAATCACTTTTTCACCTCGACTCATAGTGCTAAGGTCGACAATTGTTAACTAGTGTGGAAAAAGTGCGTTTCATAGTTGTGCCAAAAGGCTAAATGATGTTCTAACTTTACGCCGGTTAATTGCATACGTAACTGGCTACATTTGTGCGAAAAATTTCGCGGGAAAATGGCCGGATAAAAAAAAAATGCCCAAAGATTCGAGCATTAAGTCGGTACTAATAATCGGCAGTGGCCCCATCGTTATCGGCCAAGCATGTGAATTTGATTATAGTGGATCTCAAGCTTCAAAATCGCTTAGAGAGGAAGGGATAGAGGTTACTCTTATCAATTCAAATCCGGCAACTATTATGACTGACCCAGTAATGGCGGATAACGTCTACCTGGAGCCTCTTGAGCCTGAGTCTATAGAGAAGATTCTTGAGAAACATCCTGAGATTGATTCTGTTTTGCCTACGATGGGAGGCCAAACAGGCCTAAACCTTTGTATCAAGTGTGACGAACTTGGAATTTGGGAGAGGCACAATGTTAATATGATTGGCGTTGATATCGATGCTATTGAGATTACTGAGAACAGAGAGGAGTTCCGCCTTCTAATGGAGAAGATAGGAATACCTATGGCACCACAAGCTGCAGCAAAGAGTTTCCTAGAAGGAAAGGAAGTAGCCCAAGAGTTTGGCTTTCCACTTTGTGTTAGAGCAAGCTATACTTTAGGAGGTACTGGAGCTGCTATCGTTTACGATCAAGAAGAATTTGAAAAGAAGCTAACAGACGGCCTACACATTTCACCTATTCATGAGGTGATGATTGACAAGGCACTTCTTGGATGGAAGGAGTACGAGCTTGAGCTTCTCAGAGATTCAAACGACAACGTAACTATCGTTTGTTCTATCGAAAATGTGGATCCAATGGGAATCCACACGGGTGATTCTATCACAATCGCTCCCGCATTAACCCTTTCTGACACTACATTCCAAAAGATGCGTGATATGGCCATTCACATGATGCGCAGTATTGGTGATTTTGCCGGAGGGTGTAACGTTCAATTCGCAGTTTCGCCTGATGAAAAAGAGGACATCATTGCTATCGAGATTAACCCTCGTGTAAGTCGTTCCTCTGCTCTAGCATCTAAGGCAACTGGATATCCAATTGCTAAGATTGCATCTAAGCTAGCAATTGGATACCACCTCGACGAGCTCAAGAATACTATCACTGGAACAACTTCGGCTATGTTCGAGCCAACCCTCGACTACGTTGTTGTTAAGATTCCTCGATGGAACTTCGATAAATTCAAGGGTGCAGATAGAACACTTGGCCTTCAGATGAAATCAGTGGGTGAGGTAATGGCCATAGGAAGGTCTTTCCAAGAGGCGTTACAGAAGGCATGCCAATCACTTGAAATTGGAAGAAACGGACTGGGAGCAGATAGTAGGGAGCTCACAGATAAGGACGCCATCATGCACAGTTTGAGCAACCCGTCTTGGAATAGGTTGTTCCATATTTACGACGCGTTCAAACTTGGCCTTCCCTTCCACAAGATTCGTCAATCAACCCAAATGGATCCATGGTTCCTTCGCCAAATCGAAGAGCTAGTTCTATTGGAAAAGGATATTGAAAACGAATCCATTGAATCGATTTCTCGCGAGCTTCTTATGGAAGCAAAGAGAAAGGGGTATGCTGATAGACAAATAGCTCATCTTTTAAAATGTCTTGAAAGCGAGGTTCACGAAAAGAGACACGCAGAGGGTATTACAAGAGTATACAAACTGGTAGATACTTGCGCTGCTGAATTCCCTGCAGTTACTCCTTACTACTACTCTACTTTTGAAGATGAAGAGAATGAAAGTGAGGTTAGCGACAAAAAGAAGGTGATCGTTCTAGGCTCAGGGCCAAACCGTATCGGACAAGGGATTGAGTTCGACTATTGTTGTGTACACGGAGTACTTGCGGCTAAGGAATGTGGTTATGAGACTATCATGATCAATTGTAACCCTGAAACTGTTTCTACAGATTCAGCTACATCTGATAAGCTTTACTTCGAACCAGTATTCTGGGAGCACATTTACGACATCATCCTTCACGAGAAGCCAGAGGGAGTAATCGTTCAGTTAGGAGGTCAAACTGCACTTAAACTTGCAGAAAAGCTAGATCGATACGGAATTACAGTAATGGGAACTTCTTACAATGCACTAGACTTAGCTGAGGATAGAGGTCGTTTCTCTTCACTTCTTCGCGATGAAGGAATCCCATATCCAAAATTCGGCGTAGTTGAAAATGCAGACCAAGCAGTTGACCTATGTCGCGAACTTGGTTTTCCACTTCTTGTTCGTCCTTCATACGTACTAGGAGGTCAGAAGATGAAGATCGTAATCAACGAGGACGAATTGGAAAACCATGTAGTGAGCATCCTCAAGCATATGCCAGAAAACCAAATCCTACTCGACCACTTCTTGGAGGGAGCTATGGAGTGCGAGGCAGATGCAATTTGCGACGGCGAAGACGTTAGGATTATAGGAATAATGCAACACATTGAGCCAGCAGGAATTCACTCGGGTGATAGTTACGCATTACTTCCTCCCTACAACTTGGGTGACCTTGTTATGCAACAGGTAAAGGACTACACAAAGAGAATTGCATTAGCTCTAGAAACTAGAGGATTGATAAATATACAGTTCGCTGTTAAGGATGATACGGTGTATATAATCGAAGCAAACCCACGAGCGTCACGTACTGTGCCGTTCATCTCTAAGGCATATGGAGTTCCTTATGTAAATCACGCAACCAAAGTAATGTTGGGACAGAAGAAGCTAAGCGAAATGCCTCACTCACCACATCTCGATGGATATGCAGTTAAGATTCCAGTATTTAGTTACTCGAAGTTCCCAAACGTGAACAAAGAGCTTGGCCCTGAGATGAAATCTACGGGTGAGGGAATCAGATTTATCCCTGATCTAAAGGATCCATTCTTCTTGAAGATTTATAGCGAGAGAAACCTATACTTGAGTAAGTAATTGCATGGCTAGGTTTATTTTCTATGCAGTTGTTGCCTGGTTAATTTTTAGGTGGATGGATATGATCTTTGGACGTAAGTCTAGAAGTAATTCAATGCCACATAGGAGTGAACCACCAAATCATAACAAAAAGAAAAATCCAAATTCCGATAACATCGGAGACTATGTAGACTTTGAAGAAGTCGATGACTAGCTCGTAGTTATTAACTTGCTCCATGCTCAAAAAAGCCCTACCACACATTTTATCTATAGTAGCGTTCTACGCTATTGTTTGTGTTTTTTATTCTCCCATTGTATTAGACGGAAAAAGATTAGTCCAAGGAGATACAGAAAAGTACATTGGTATGTCTCACGAAACCTTGAGCTATGAGAGCGTTGAAGGGGAGAGGCCAGCTTGGACAGATAGCATGTTTGGAGGAATGCCTACAATTCAAATAACAGGAATTGGCATCACTACATTTCCAAAAACTGTTTGGGGATTTTTAAGGCTAATAATGTCTCCTGAAATAATGACGCTTTTCCTAGCTATGCTTTCTGCATATGTTTTGGCATTGTGTCTTAAAGCACCACCATTGGTTGCGTTTATTGCAGGAGCAACATTTGGTTTGGGCTCGATTAATGTCCTCTATTTATCAGCAGGTCACGCTACAAAAGTGAAGGCGATTTCTATGATGCCTGGTGTTCTAGCAGGAGTGATTCACGCATTCAGAAACAATATGTGGGGTGGAGCTGCTATCACTGCTTTCTTCCTATCTATGCACATCCATGCGAATCACTTGCAGATGACATATTATCTGCTATATCTAATTGTCGCAGTAGGAATTTGTGAGCTTATTGCAGCTCAACTTAAAGGCCAAATCAAATCTTTCGCACTTACTTCAGCCCTATTAATAGGCTCAGCTTTGGTAGCATTAGCACCTTCGCTTCCAGGCCTGAAGATGACAAAAGATTATTCTCACTACACGACAAGGGGTGATGCTGTTTTGCAAAACTCAGAAAGATCAGAGGGATTAGATACAGATTACATCTTAGAATACAGCTTTGCGAAGGCCGAATGGTTAAGTGCAATTGTTCCTGACATTAAAGGAGGTGCAAGCCAACTATACTGGGGAGAACAGAGGTTCTCTGGTGGTGCATTTTATTTTGGAGCGATAGCGTTTGCTCTTCTTTTGGCCTTTTTATTTGTGGGGAAGGATAGAATGAGGTGGCCCATTATTACGACCTCACTATTGTCAATTCTTTTGTCTTGGCGGGATGCATCTTTTGTGACTGATTTCTTCCTCGAATACGTTCCTTTATTCAACAAGTTTAGGGATACTAAAATGATGATGGTGCTAATTCAATTAGTTGTTGTGGTGGGTGTTGCAATGTCGTTGAAGAGGGTTTGGGATGAGGCTGGATCCGGTAGGTGGAAGCCCTGGGTTTATTCTCTTGGAGGTGTAGCTGGACTGTTAGCTGTATTCTACATCATACCTGAGACCATTTTCGATTTTACATCTTCTATAAGACAAGATGTCCTCAAAGAACAGTTTCCGATTAACAAGCTTATTAGCCTCAGAATTGAAGTGTTTAGAGCTGATACTCTAAGGTCTCTCGCACTAGTAATAGTTGCTACAGCAGCAGTCTTTGTCACGCTCAAGGGTATATTGAAAAGGGAGATTTCGCTAAGTGTTTTAGCATTAATTATGGTGCTTGATATCTATACGGTTGACACTAGATTCCACAAATCTTTTGATAGTGAGATTAATGTGAAATTCCCATATGAAACAAGCGCTCACGACAGAGAAATTCTTGAAATTGAGGCGATGCACATTGATGGATTTGAAGAAAAGTACCGTAAAAATTTGGGCTTGATAGAGGATGATTTAGGAATAAAAATTAATGATAGAACTGCGTTAGGTAAGTATTTGAGAGCATCAGAAGCTGCAATGTTTAGGACTCTGAATAGTATGACGCATTTTAGAGTATTGAATTGGGCTAATCCTATGAATGACGCTACAACTTCATTCTACTTTAAGTCAGTTGGAGGTTATCACGGAGCTAAACTCCGAAGGTATCAAGACTATATCACTCATGTAATTCAACCACAGCTGGACAGATTTGCAAATGCGGTTCAAGTAACTAAAAATATTGAAGGCGCCCTCCCGATCTTATCGGGTGTAAGTATCCTCAATACCAAATACATTATCAATGCTGCTCAAAGACAAATTCAAATGCCAAATGCACTTGGGCCAGCGTGGGTGGTGAATAATGTGAATTGGGTTAAATCTAATGATGAAGAATTGTTCTCCATTGATGGAACGGAGTTATCTGACGTAGCAATTGTACACGAAGAATTTAGAGATTATTTGTCTAATGATTTTGGCACTTCTGATTCAACTTTATCAAGTGTTGAGCTTTTACAATACCATCCTGAAGGAAGTACATACAAAGTAAGCAGCAGCCATGATGGATTACTCGTTATGAGTGAAATTTGGTATCCTGAAGGCTGGTCAGCGACAATTGATGGAGTGGATGCAGAGCTTCTTAGAGCCAATTATATTTTACGAGCCCTTCCAATTTCAGCAGGAGACCATGAGGTGAAATTGGCCTACGAACCTGCTGGGGCCAAAACTGCAGGATTTGTAAGTGGAATAGGTTCATTTTTGCTAATGGCATTTATTACATTTTCTTGGTTTATGTGCTTTAGAAATTGTAGAATAATGAGGGAATAGTTTGGCCATAGAGATTAAAATAGCATCGTCTTCAGACCAATGGTTAGATAAGGAGTGGCAGGAGTGGGATAAAATGCTCGCTCAAAATCCTTCTGCTTACTTGGATTCTAGGTCGATTAAGGCGTCCCTTGATGTAGACCAAAGATTTTTGCAAGCCGTTAAGTGGATGGATGAGAGTGGAGAAATTATTGGCATTGCTCAAGTTGAGGACACACATGCTATAAGCCAAACTCAAGGCAAATTCCTCAAGGCCGACAAGCCCTTCTTCAAGCTAGCCCAAACCTATCTCTACAGAGGCGACGGTATTTTTCAATTCGACATAAGAGTGCTTGGGACAGTGCTTTCAAGTGGGGATCACGCATATCGTTTCGCCCCTAGTATTTCGGAGTCTGTAAAATTTAAACTCATACACCAAGCCCTAGATATCCCTAGGATAAACGGGTCTAAGCCGCCTAATTCTAAGATGGTAAAGGACCATTATAGTGAGAAGGGTTGGCCTGAGAAAATCGCAGGGAAAAGTTCTTGGCATCGCAAATGGATTGATTTAGAATTCGACCCTGTAATGGAAGTTGATCTAAAACCAGAGTGGAAGAAATTTGAAGATTATAGTTCTGCTTTGCGCAAGAAGTCTAGGACGAAGGTCAGACGCATACTGAGAGGTTCTGAAGAGCTTACATTAAAAGATTTGTCTCTTCAAGAAGTAGAGGAAAATGCTGACAAACTACACTCGCTGTATAAGCAGGTTTACGATAGGGCAGGGTTTACATTAGGCCAACTCCACAAATACGATTTGGTCTCTCTAAAACAACATTGGGGTGATGATTTTCCGGTAATTGCTTACTTCTTAGAAGACGAGTTGGTAGGCTTCCAATGTGCCATACTTACTGAGAATACAACTGAAGCATTTTTCGTTGGCTTTCTGCTCGAAGAGAACAAACTTCACTTTATGTACCAAAGGATGCTTCTCGAATTTATTAAGCAAGGCATAAATAAGGGATCTTCAAAAATTGCGATGGGAAGAACTGCTTTGGATATCAAATCTTCACTTGGAGCTTGCCCTAAAAGATTGGTCTGCCATATGAGTGTAAATAACAGATTAATACACTTTTTAACCAGAGCTGTTGCAATTACCTCTTCGCCAAAAATCCCACCTCTCAAAAGGGCTTGGGACGATGATAGAGTATCTATCTTTGCCTCTGGAAACTAAGCCTTCTAGTTTGCGAATTATTGCTGAGATACCACATCCATTAATGA
Source organism: uncultured Bacteroidota bacterium (assembly GCA_902578505.1). Next base: position 32,121 of record CACHDD010000004.1, read on the forward strand.
AGATTACCATACTTGGTTGGAATGATAAATTCCAATTGAGGTATGAGCTCGATAGATATGAGCAGATGTTCAAATTCGATATAGACTCAACAACTCTTGAAGCTGTAAAAAAACACGGAGTTCAAATGTCAGAGGATGTTCTTTTGAGGTTCGTAAACATGAGGGAGCAACTTACATCAATTTCAAAAAATGAATAAATCAGTACTAGCTGTTGTAGGGGTTTGGCTTATGGCATTAACCTTCTTACAGTTTAACTCTTCTCCTAAATTCAGTGCTAATTCTGAAGGCCAAATCATAGCATACGTTCACGGAGATTCTCTCCACAGTGGAATGAATCTAATCACAGAATTGGAGCTTACACTAAAAGAAAACGTAGCAGAGGTAGATTCAATTTTAAAGGCAGAAGCAGAGCCATTACAAGCTGAAGCCCAAGAATTAATCGCATACGCTAACTCCGGTACTGCCACGGAAGAAGAGATTCAAATAGCTCAAACAAGAGTTTACGAAATCGAAGAAATTCTGCAGCAAATGCAAGCTGAAGCAGAGCAAAACGTTTTCAATCAAGAGCAAACAATGCAAACAACTGTTAGCGCATTTCTTTCAAAAACGATGGAGGAGTACGCAGCTGAAAACAACATTGACCTAATTTTAAATTGGGGGCTAAGCGGAGAGGGAGTTTTATATGGAACCGAACCGTATAATGTGACTAACGAAGTACTTGAAAGACTTAATACATCTGAATGATTTTAGCCGACTCAAAAAAGAAATCTCACATAGTTGAGTACATTCTATTCCTTTGGCAAATTGAGGATTTGATTAGGGCTGCTCAATTCAATCCCGAGGTATTGGAAAGATGGGCAGAGGATACAGCTAACTCGGAAGGGAGTGACCCTGAAAGGGAAAAGGAGTGGATTATAGGGCTTGCTACAGACATGCGTTCCCAAGGAAAAATAGAGTCTGGACATATTGCTTCGGTAAGTGAAACAATGGTGGAATTAGCGCATTTGCACGAAATGCTGTTGGGGCCATTAAATGACAAGAGGTATAGCGAATCCTATGAAGTTGCGGCTCCCTTATTAAAAGAAATAATTGACAAACAGCCTGGCCCTGCAGGACATCCAGTAGAGCAATTACTTGTAGCACTCTATGGCTTTCTAATGTTAAGGTTGCAAAAGCAATCTATATCTGCTGAAACCGAATCTGGGTTTGTCGCTTTTAGGAATTGGGCAAATTCCCTTGCTAAAGGACATATTCAAGTTTACTATGGCGGATAATACACTTAAAAAATTCATCTCTAGGGACTTCGCTAAACTATATTACTTTATATATTTAAAATCCTCACCTTTTTTAATATTCTTTAAAGTCTCGAAGATAAGTTTGATACATCCTTCCACATCGTCTTTGTGAACCATTTCAACCGTTGTATGCATATATCTCAATGGTAAAGAAATCAAAGCACTTGCTACACCTTTATTTGAATATGCAAAGGCGTCGGTGTCTGTACCAGTAGAGCGAGATGCAGCCATGCGCTGGAAGTCAATTTTATTCTTCTCAGCAGTATCAATAATTCTATGAAGAAGGTTATTTTGTACCGCTGGACCATATGTCACAGCGGGTCCTTTTCCTGCCGCAGTATCTCCTTGCTCAATCTTATTGATCATAGGGGTGTGTGTACAATGACAAACATCAGTTACAATTGCAACGTCTGGTTGTATGCGTTCTGCTATCATTTGGGCACCCCTCAAGCCTATTTCCTCTTGAACAGAATTTGTGATATATAGGCCAAAAGGAAGCTTCACCTCATTTTCCTTAAGCAGTCTTGCAACCTCAGCTATCATAAACCCTCCAGCTCTGTTGTCTAGGGCTCGACCAACGTACCACTTCTTATTGAGCTTAATGAATTCATCTGGATATGTAACTACGCATCCAACGTGAATCCCCATCTTCTCAACTTCTTTATTATCCTTTGCTCCGACGTCTAAAAAAATGTTCTTAACCTGAGGAGTTTCCTCCTTACCAGGTTTACGAGTGTGAATCGCAGGCCAACCAAAAACTCCAGTTACCGGTCCCTTTTTAGTGTGTATCACCACTCTTTTTGATGGAGCAATTTGGTGGTCTGACCCTCCATTTCTTCTCAGGTAGATATATCCCTGAGGATTAATGTAATGGACAAACCAACTGATCTCGTCAGCGTGGGCTTCAATCACCACCTTGTAATCTGCCTCGGGATTTATTACACCTACTGCCGTCCCATATGTGTCGACGAAGTAGTCATCGATATATGGTTTTATGTAATCGAGCCAAAGCTTTTGGCCTTCAGACTCGAATCCAGTTGGAGAGGGGTTATTTAGATAATTCTCAAGGAACTTTTCAGAATCCTTG
>CACHDD010000005.1 GCA_902578505.1 uncultured Bacteroidota bacterium
TTGATAAAATAATTAAGGCAGGAATAGACAGATTAAACAAGGCAAAATCTCACCCAACAGTTATTCAAAAAATTGCTCTAGTAGGATCGCCTGGTACTTCAGGTTTCAGAGACTTCGCTCACCACATCCTTCTCAATGAATGGATGTTTAAATTTAATGTCGATGTATTCTCTACGCCTGTTCAAGGAAAAAATGCAGCAACCCAATTATCTAAAGCAATCAAGCTTGCAGATTCAACAAACCCTGATGTAATTGTTTTAGTAAGAGGCGGCGGATCACCATTGGATTTGGATTGTTTTAACGACTTTGATTTAGCAATAGAAATTGGAAATTGTAAATCAGCAGTATTGACTGGAATTGGCCACGAAACAGACCTTTGCGTAGCTGATATTGTAAGCCACAAACACTTCAAAACTCCTACAGATGTTGGTGATTACATCGTAGAGGTTGTATCAAATTTTTCTTCTCTATTAATTGAAATAGCAACCAAGGTTGGATCCAGATCTCAATCTGCGCTATTCAAAGAGAGAAATTTTTTAGACAAGGCCAAACTAAACATCCGAGAATTTTCATTTAATCTTTTAAATGAAAAGAAGACTAAAATAGGACAGATTAAAATTGATTTCAAACGTGAACTAAATAGAGTGATAGATAAACAAAAAGAGGCATTTTTAAATATACAAAACACACTAAATATTCTTCACCCAAAAAACACTTTAAAAAGAGGCTATAGCGTTGTTAGAAAAAATGGAAAATCTGTTTCTTCTATAAGATCAATAAAGGTTGATGAAAATGTTAATGTAGAAATGAAGGATGGTACTATAGTAGCAACAATAAATGAAATAAGAACAAATGACTAAAAACAATTCTGCTGACGAGCTATCCTATGACGATGCAATTAAAGAGTTAAAGAATATTTTAAGCTCATTACAAGATGAAACCCTTTCAATAGATCAGCTTACTGATTACATCAAAAGAGCTTCAGAATTATTAGAGTCTTGTAATTCAAGACTAACTAGTACTGAGAAAGAAGTAAACTCAGTGATCAAAAAGTTAGGATTAGGAGATTAATATGCACTCTTCTGAAGTTTATTTAAAACTTCTGCAGCTTCAGTTTTATCTCCTTCTACAAACTCCTTTTGTTCATTTTCTTTTAGTGAGACAACTTCATTTTTTACTTCAATCATAGCATCTCTAATAGCACTAAAGCTTTCACATTCCTTCAAGCGTTTTGCCCATGCCAAGTCAGCCTCTACATGACCAAGAGTAGCCATACATCCATCCATTGTAGCTGAAAATGCTTTATTTAAAAGTTCAGAAGTAGAGTATTTCCCCTCTTTAACTTCTGATATGAATCCATCAATTACTTCAATTTTTGAATCAATGCAGTCACAAGGGTCGCCTCTTTCTGCGTTAATCTCCTCAACAGTTCTATGATAAACTGTATCTTCGTGTTGCTCTGGTGAAGAAGAGCAACCAATAGCAATAACAGCTATTAGCGGTATTATGAATCTTTTCATGTGTAAGAAATGTTATTTTTTAGTTACAGTCAGTCCCGAACAACATCAACATTTGCAGAAGATCTGATACTCCAATTTCTTCATTATCGTCTATGTCAAATGGTCCAGTCCAAGACGACCCAAAAGCAGATAAAAACAATAAAAAGTCATCCGTGCCAACAAATGAATCATTATTAAAATCACCTAGACATTCTCCACTCGGCAGGAATCCATCTCCACCAAATTCCATAGCCCAATCTGGGAAAACAATTGTTTCAGCAAAATGAAAAGCATGTTTTCCAACTTCTTTGCCAACCTTTCTTCCTGGAGCATCATCTACTGGGGGGTGAATCCCTCCCCAAATTCTAGAAAGTGCACTTTCGTTTGAAGCATCCATGAAAGTTGCCCATTGGAGAGTTACATCAACAGACGGTCCATCTTCAAATACAAGAAATTCATTAAATGGTGCTTGCCATTCGGCAAGACCACCTGGCCAATATTCAGATCCAGTTAATAATTCGAACAATTCTGCTGCTGCTCTTGAGAATGTTGAATGGCCACTGAAATAAGCAGCAAATGGTGGTGTAACGAAACTTGGACGTTGGTAAGGCCACCAACGATCTCCAAGAATCCAATCAACACCTGCTTCGTCAATCATTGGGATTTCAATGTAATCTGGACCCTTCCATGTGTTTACGCATACCTTACCAACTTGATCCACTCCTCCAAAAAAAGCAAGAGGGCTGTCATCATCTACAATTTCAATTAAACCTTCAATAAGAGGAAGTCCTGCAGGATTGTAATATGGCAATGTAGGATCTGTGCACTGTCCTTTTTCTGCCATATATCTAATTGCAGAAACTGGTCTAATGTAGTCATAGTAACCCTTATTACTCCAAGCAGATATTGCGCAATCATGCATAGCTCCTCCAAGAGCCAAGTATGATTTTACACAAAATTCTAAATCCTCAATAACAGGGCCTTGACCTCTCCAACGATTTTCTCCTGCATTTCCGATAAGAATAAATTCATTTAATAGAGTAAACCAGTGTCCTGGAGGAGTTTCAGAATCTGGACCGTCAGCCCAAAATTCAGCTATAACTCTTCCGTAATCTCCACGAGGAACGATATTTGGCTCATATGCTTCACCTGTAAATGGATTTACTGAGTGACCATTACCCCCAAAGGTGCCATCATCATTGTGCCATGAAACTAAACCACCATTTTCCCAATCATAAAATTCTGGATACTCATATACCTCAGGAATTGTACCATCGTATTTTAAAGATGCAGGGCTAATATCCCACATTACACCATCATATGGATTTAGATGCTTTGACCAATTAATTACCATACCAAAGCCCCATTTATAATCGCTATCTTCAAAATTCAACGCTACCGTTGTATCTAAATAAACTGGTGGTCCTGGATTGTGATAGGTATGATATAAACAACCATCTCTTTCTAATGATGTCAAATTAGAATCTCTAATAGCAAATCCGTCTACATTTCCCCATTCTGGACCAAGGAATGGAGGGGTTTCCGTAAGTAATTCTCCACTTTGGTCTATTGCAAATGACAGCTCCACTGCTTGCCAGCTATTTGGATCTAGAATTCCATTCGTTCCAGGTTCTTCAGGAAGAATGTTGGGATTGATTGACTCATAACACAGACTAGCATAATCATCAATTTCATTAGACCCATCTTGTAGACCATACGCAATAATTTGCTCAGCCAGATAATTTCCTAATGCAGCTGGACCATCATTTATGTAATCAGTTGATGCAAAAAGAGGATCTAATTCCATATCGATCATTCTAGCATTGATATTAGACATTGTAGCATCAGCCTGTGGGCTGTTCCCATATCTATACTGCATGAATCTAAATACAGCATAACTCATTGCTGTTTCTTGAGCTAATTTTATTTCCTCTGGTGTTTCTGGAATTGAGAAACTAGCTTCGTCAAACTCACAGGAATAATCGTATAAAGTTTTTCCAAGCAAATAAGTTTCAGAAGATGTATTATCGTAAGCGGCCCAAGCATCGTACATTATAATACTTGAATGAAATAGATTTCTTGCATGAACAGTAGGTCGTGCGAAATCATTTCTGATACCTTCTAAAACCTCTTCATTCCAATGAGTAGCAACTGTAACGTCTTGAGCGTTAGTGGACGAAACAGCGAACATCATTAATAAAACAAATAATATATAGTGTGAATACATCAATTTAAAATATTCAACATTGAAACGTGTTCTTCCTGTTATGTATACTTTTTTTCTCATAATGTTATACAAATATATAAACTAGTTCTATGATTATCATTACGGTGGCCGCAGACTTTCAATTACAAGCATAAATCTAAACACAGCGTTTCAACGAACACACTTCACAGAAAGGGATACCCTTATGTAAGATGTGAACCATGCATAAGTGTAATTCAACCAAACGAATACCCAAGAGCTGAAAGATGGTGGTGGAAAAATTCATCCTAAGAGTGTGGACTACAAAAAGGCTAGCATTAGCTTAGTAGTATGAATAGAATTTTAATTGGTTGTTTTTGTCTGATTATTGTTGGTTGCACATCTGGATTACAAGAAAAAACTATCATACTTTCTAAGCAGTATAGTAGTAAGACTAGTGAAAACTTCATCACCCGATTAGATAGTAATTACTTCTGGCGTTTTGTAGATGCATATACAGTTTCTTCAGAGCAATTGAATGAAGAACTAAAAAAAGCAGACGGAATTATTCTAACAGGAGGAGCTGATATTCATCCTGATAAATATGGCCAAATTGCAGACACCGCTAAATGTGGCACAATTGATACTTATAGAGATAGCATAGAGTATGTACTTCTGAATCATATAGATGATTTTGGGACTCCATGTATAGGTTTTTGCCGCGGTTTGCAGATTATGAACGTATACAATGGAGGCTCTTTACACCCTCATCTGCCTGATACTTTGAGTTCTATTCACAGAGGTCCTAAAGGCAAAACCGCACATACAATTAGTGTAACTAAACATATAGCAAGTGTAAATATTCCTGTAGGCCAAATGAATAAAATAGTCAGCAATCACCACCAAGGTATTGCAGAATTAGGTGATGGTTTGGAAGTTTGGGCTATTGCACCTGATGGTCTTTCTGAAGGTATAAGGCGCTCAGACACTCTGAATTACCAATTCTACATAGGCGTTCAATGGCATCCTGAACTATGTGAACCTGGAAATGAATTTGACGAGACTATTGGAAAATCTTTTATAAATGCAGTAATTTCCGAGTGATTTTTCTTGGAAATAGGAATGAAGTACGTAAATTTGTTGTCCGCTTAGCGTTGGAGGTTATGACCAGCATAAAGCAAAGCGTAACCCACATCGCGGGGTGGAGCAGTTGGTAGCTCGTCGGGCTCATAACCCGAAGGTCGCAGGTTCAAGTCCTGCCCCCGCTACTAAGAAAACTCAAGAGTCAGCTTACGCTGGCTCTTTTGTTTTTATCCCCTTAAAGCATTCTGTTTACTGGTTAAAACAGTCTAATAAGAAGTACGCCAGAAATGAACTGTATCTCAGATCTTGATGATGAGGATATGTCGGACTAAATGATGTGATGATTATACTAGCTGTACACGACACAGGTTGTCGTTAAAATTGTACTAACCCGCCTCCGTAAATACATAAAGAAGCATATGAGTCTTCTTCTTTGAGTTCAACTCTGCAGGTCCTGTATAGATGTAGTTAATCTTTAATTCAGGGTGCTCCTTTTTAAAATTATTGATGGTCTGTTCCCAAACTAGTTTGTCGGCTAAAAACGGAAAGTCAAATTTGTAAACACCATCAATTACTTCAACACCCACTACAGGTGAATCAGAATTTGAGAATGTGTGAGAAGAAAAGCTTCTAATTAAAAAAGAGGCAAAAATTGTCATTGCCATGCCAACTAATATTGCTGACTTTATTCCTTTCGATTCTTTTACATTAACAGGTTTATCCTCAAAATTGGTCATATAGTTGAATACTACCCAAGATGCTATTAACACAATCCAGAACAGTCCGTGCTCAAGCAATTGGAATCTATCTCCAAACACTTGGTCACCAATTGAGAATAATGCAAACAATGTCATTGAAGAGAAAATAGCTCTGAAAAACCATTTTTGGGTTTGGGCTTCGTCACCTTTTAAAAAGTTAAACCCTGAAAGCAAATAGAAAACAAAATTTATAACCTCTATTGCTGAAATACTAGCCAAAGCAATGGTAGCGAAGATGGGATTCTTCAACCCTAAAGAGCCAAAAAACTTTACAAATAGAGCGTAAAAATCCTTACCCACCCACAGGTAGTGAACGTCAGGGATAATTTTATCCACTACACTCAAGCCCCAAAAGAAAGTCCAAAAAATAAGGATAGCTAATCGTATGATAATCTTCTCTCTCATGATTTCTCCTCCGTTACAATGTAAAAAATTAAGCTATCTGCTTTCTTGAGTCTAAGTGAATTGGGGACAGTGTAAAGTTGTATAATCCTAAGGTTTGGATTTTCCTCTTTGAACTTGAATAATGATTTTTCAAATACTGTACTTCCACCTAAAAATGGGAAAGAGATTTTGTACAAATTTTCACCAACCATTTCAGTTTCTAATGCTGAAATCCTCCTGTGAAAGAAGTTTTCATTGTAATCAAAAACTGAAACTGACGTAATGATTATAAGGAAAAGAGAAACGATACCAGCAATCAATTTTTGCTTTCTTTCCAAACCCAAATCCTCATCTTCAACTCCTTCTAATCTATTGTAAACAACCCAAGAAATTATGGTGATAAACCAAAAAAGGGTGTGCTCTAACAGCTCAAATCTATCTCCAAAAATATGGTCGCCAATTGAGAATATAGTGAAAGTCACCAAAGTAAAGACAATACCCAAAAAAAACCATGATCGTGAAGTCTCTACTCTATTTTTCAGAAAGTTTAGAAGAGCACCGGCGAAGAAAACAAATGCAAACACCTCTAAACCTGCAGCTACAATTAAAGCTGCATCTGCTATTGTGCGCGAATCAAGTCCAGCAGACGCAAAGAACTTTTGAAATTGAGCGAACCTGTCGCGACCAACCCAAAGAAACATGCTCCCTCCAATTAGTTTGTCTATCACATTGAAAAACCAAAAGATGGACCAATAAACAAGAATTGAAAATCTTACGATTTGGCCTGTAGAAAATTTAGAATTCATCTAATTTGAAATTTGCTTTCACAATTTAGAACAAAAAATCGCCACACCACCTAAGTGATGTAGCGCTTCAAATCATACTTAATGTATTTACTAGATACAAAATTTTTAAGACAAATTGACTATTGAAATTGTAGCTACACTAACATATTCCCCGTCACTATAATCTAATGTTCTTGTTACAACACTTTAGGTGTTAAAAAAGTATCATTTTCTTAATCATTTGCATAATTATTTTGTTTAAAACCAAAAATAAAACCTCACATCAAATTCTGTATGGTGTGGCGTTTCTAAAAAAGTTTTGTTTAATTATGCTTCAGCACCCTTTGACCAATCGAAACAAAGCAAATCATTTGTTGCTTGTTTAGGGTGTGAACAGTTATTTGTATTGTGATTTGAGCAATTAGAACAAGATGATGATTTTGTGATACTCACCTTAAGGTTATGACTATCACAAGTGTTGTTTAAATCAACTACCACATTGTGTACACTACAATTGAAATTTCTCTCAAGATTTTCGCAATTAGTGCAAGAGTTTACTGTATTTAAAGTCATGATTTCTAAATTTTACTTACGCAATTTAGAATTCGATTTGTTTAGAATCAAACCAAATAGCTCAAAACCAGTTATTTAGATTTAGACCAAATAACCATAAGTTAGAATAATTCTGTTGGTGATTTTAATTTTGGCCCAATTCAATAATATAGACAAGACTCAAGGGAATATTAGGCCAGAAAATGATTTCATAGTAATTGAAAAAATTACAAAAAAGTTGGTGAATAAAAAGCACGTAATAAGAGACACATACAAGCTTAATTACTCTGAATGGGGATCATATAGTGAAGGAAAGAGGAAGGATAAAAAAGAAGAAAGAATAGTTTCCATTGAAAAGGAATGGATGCCTATTGGACGGTATAAACTTACACACCTAGAAGCTAGACTATCAGTCGAACAACGTTAGTTGATAGTGAATTGACTCAATCCTACTGATTAGACTAACTTTGGGCAAGCAAATGAACGAAGAAAATAAACAAAATACAGACCAAGCTACAATCGCTGATAGTGGTACTAATTACCCTGAAGGACACAAGTCTGGATTTGTGAACATTGTTGGCTCTCCAAACGTTGGAAAAAGTACCCTCATGAATAAACTTGTTGGCGAGCGTTTAAGCATTATTAATTCTAAAGCCCAAACCACCCGGCACCGTATCATGGGCATGGTTAACGAGCCAAAATTCCAGATTGTTTATAGCGACACACCAGGAGTACTGGATCCTGCTTATAAGCTGCAAGAAGGCATGATGAAGTTTGTGAAAACAGCTCTTCAAGATGCAGACGTACTTCTTTTAGTAACAGACATATTTGAGGATTGCATCGCACACGAAGCAACTCTTGAGAAGATTGCAAAAATGGAAGTTCCTGTTATTGTTTTGATCAATAAGGTTGACCTAGGAAATCAAAACAAGGCGATGGAAAGGATGAAATATTGGAAGGAGCAGATACCTAGAGCCCAAATCGCAGCTATAAGCGCTCTACATAATTTCAATTTGGATTGTATCCTTGAAATGATTGTAAGTGATTTACCAGAAGGTCCTCCATTCTTCCCTAAGGATGAACTCACAGATAAACCTATGAGGTTTTTCATTTCAGAAATTGTTCGAGAAAAAATCCTGACTCACTTCAAACAAGAGATTCCATATAGCTGCGAAGTTGTAGTCGAAGAATACAAAGACGAACGAGATATATGTAAGATTAGAGCAGAAATAAGAGTTGCTCGAGAATCCCAAAAGCAAATTGTAGTTGGTGCAAAAGGTCGAATGATAAAAAGAGTTGGTACAGATTCAAGAAAAGATATGGAATCCTTCTTAGGCAAAAAGGTTTACCTAGATTTATACGTAAGAGTAGATAAGGATTGGAGAAACGACGAGAAGAAACTAAAGAGATTTGGCTACTTCGACTAAATTTTAAAGTTTGATTTATTTCCCAAACGCAAAAATTAATTTTGGCTTAAGAGTTCTTGGCCATAGGGAAGATGGATTCCACAATATCCAAAGTGCATTTATTCCTGTTGGATGGAGCGACATATTAGAGGTCAATGTATTAGAAAACGGAACGAGTGGAAGTTTTAATTTTTCAATTATAGGAAACGAAATAGAAGGAGATGATTCAGACAATTTAGTTGTTAGGGCACATGGTCTTTTAAGTGCGGAATATAATTTACCTGAGCTTACAGCAACACTATTAAAAAACATTCCATCTGGAGCAGGCTTAGGTGGAGGGAGTTCTGATGGAAGCTTTATGCTTAAAGCAATAAACGATATTTGCCGTTTAGGTTTGAATAGCGAAAGCTTAGAACAATATGCCGCTAAGCTTGGAAGTGATTGTCCGTTTTTCATCAAGAATGAACCTTCTCTAGTAACCGGCCGAGGAGAAAAATTGTCGAAATTTAATTGCCCAAAACAATTCTTGGACCATGCTATTCTTATCATATTCCCAAGCGTTGGTGTTAGTACTGCTGAAGCCTTCTCTTTATTGGATTCGAAGGATGGTGAGGAAATCGACTTTAACGACACTTCGACTATTGTGAACGACTTTCAAAACAGCATAATAAATAAAGTTCCAGAAGTTGCTGAAGCTATAAAATTTCATAAAAAAAATGGAGCTAATTTTGTACAGATGACAGGGACTGGATCGGCTGTGTTTGGTCTTTATTCAAAAGAAAATCCTCAACTTAAAATAGAAGCTGAAGAGAGAGGATGGCGTGCTTATTTGGGCGCATTTTTATAGATAAAATACCCAAATAAGCTGAAGATTATGTTTGGCAACCATGCTGCTATAAATTGTATCCCGTCTAATCCGTATGGCAGCCAAGCTGGAACCTTAGCTGTCGCAGCATAAACGGTAATTAATCGCGATGTAAAAACAAATGTGAATCCTATCAAAACAGCTGCTAATAGATGAACTCCAAGACCTCCTCTCGACTTTCTGGATGCAATTGCAAAACCTATAAATGTTAGTACAAAAATTGCAAATGGAGTTGCTGTTCTACTATATCTCTTTAGCAAAAGTTGACTTATATCAGCGCCACTCGCCCTCACTTCTTCGATATGTGAATTCAATTCAGAAGTAGTCATCGTCTTTACGACTGCTGCCCTTTGAGCAAAATCTTCAATCCTCATTGGAAGAACTGTATCTATTCTATTGACAAACTTGAAGGTCTCTGTTCCATCCTCATGAAAATCTCTTACCCCAACATTGAGTAGACGCCACAAACTATCTTCAGGAATCCAAGTGCCTTTTGCAGCTACAATTCTTTGCTCTAGCTTTTCGTCATCACCCCAATGTTCCATTTGGAATTTGTATCCAGTAAGTCTGCTGTAGGTGATACTCCGAAAATATGCTACGGTTCCTGGTGCTACCTCTCTGTACATGTTTTGATCTTTCACATGGAAATTGACATGTACCCATTGGATCTCAAAATCGAGTTTGTCCTTATTAGCTTGAGGGACAACGTAGTGAGTAAGCACAAGAGAAAACACTACCAGAATTGAAGCCGCCATAAAATAAGGCCTTAACAACCTTGGAAAGGACATTCCTCCACTCAACATTGCTATTATTTCTGTCTGTTGGGCTAGTCTACTTGTAAACCAAATTATGGTCAAGAACACTATAAAACCACTGAGTAAGTTGGCGAAATAAAAGCAGAATGAGAAATAGTACTTTATTGTACCCCAAAGCGGAGCATCGTTAGATATTAACCTCCCAATATTCTCAACCAAATCAAAAACTACTGCTACAATGCAGAACAATCCCAACATGAAAAAAAATGTCAGGAGGAACTTTTTGATTATGTACCAGTCGAGTTTACTCATCTCAAATTTTTGTGCTCAGTTTCATTACCATTTTATCCTTCCACTCTGCAAAATCGCCAGCAATAATATGCTTCCTTGCCTCTCTTACAAGATCTAGATAGAAGGCCAAATTATGCGTGCTCAATATATTCAATGCGAGGATTTCATTAGCCCTGAGCAAGTGCCTAACGTAAGATTTACTGTACATCTTATCCACTTCAGCAGAACCAGCTTGATCGAGTGGTGAAAAATCTTTCTCCCACTTTTTATTTTTGATATTCATCACACCATTCCAAGTGTATACAGTTCCCGTCCTTGCATTTCTTGTTGGCATAACACAGTCGAACATATCTACTCCTAGTCCAATGTTCTCTAGAATGTTTACCGGCGTACCAACACCCATCAAATATCTTGGCTTATCCTCTGGAAGAATCCCACATACTAACTCGCTAGTCTCGTACATTTCCTCTGCAGGTTCCCCCACACTCAATCCACCAATAGCATATCCTGCAGCATCTTTTCCAGCAATGTATTCTGCACTTTGCTTGCGTAAGTCAGAATATCCACCTCCTTGTAAAATTGGGAACAGCTCCTGATTATGTCCATAGTGTGGTTCTGTTTCCGCAAGCCTAGCAACACATCTATCCAACCATCTATGAGTTCTCTCCATAGAATTTTTAGCGTATTGCTTTGTACAAGGATAGGGTGGGCATTCGTCAAATGCCATGATTATATCGCCGCCAATTGTCCTCTGAATGTCCATCACATTTTCTGGAGTAAACATCACCAAATCCCCATTTATGTGATTTCTAAAAGCAGCACCCTCTTCTGTTAGTTTGCGCTTGTGGCTTAAACTGTAAACTTGATACCCCCCACTATCAGTCAAAATGGGCAAATTCCAATTCATATACTTATGCAATCCCCCAGCCTTGTCCATCGTATCCATTCCAGGCCTAAGGTATAAGTGATAAGTATTACCTAAAATAATATCTGCTCCCACCACATTTTTTAAATCTGGCTGAGAAACTGCTTTTACCGAGCCAAGCGTTCCAACTGGCATAAATATGGGCGTCCTAATATCCCCGTGATCCGTAGTCAAAGTCCCCGCTCTTGCGCTTGAGCCCTTATCCTTTGCTTCTAACTTAAATTTCACTTGTATTACTCGCGATTATAATTACACAAATGTAACTTGTGAGCATGGTATTACTAGGCACCATCTTCAATACAATTACTGTTGCGGTTGGATCTTCTTTGGGACTTTTGTCAGGAAGGAAGATTAATACTAAAGCCCAAACCAACATAGTAATCGTGTTTGGCCTTTTCACCCTAGCCATGAGTATGGGCATGATTAAAGAGATGAATGAGCCCATCGATATTTTTCTAGCACTAGTTATTGGTGCACTGTTAGGAGAATATCTTCAGCTTCACAACAGGTTTGAGCGCTACGCTTCTAAGTTTAATTCTGATGGATCTGAAAATTTTGGAGAGGCATTCATTAAAGCAACAATGTTGTTTTGTGTTGGAGGCATGACACTTGTTGGATGTATGAATGAGGGCATTGATGGAGATTACAATCTCATCATGGTAAAATCTGTAATGGACTTAATCAGCTCTTTTTTCTTAGCATCTGCTCTAGGAAGAGGTGTGTTGTTTTCTGCGCTGGGGATTTTTGGCATCCAAGGGTCACTGACTTTAGGGTTTCATTTTATTGGAGTAATGATGCCACAAGAACTGACAATCGACTTAACAGCTACTGGGGGAATTCTACTTCTCGCACTAGGTCTTGATTTGGTTGAAATCAAAAAATTTAAAATGCTAGACTTGATTCCAGCACTTGCCATTTTACCATTAATTCACCTTTTTCATAACACGATAATTTAATGGCAAATCGCTTACTGCATTTTACTGGATCTATTATCGTCCTTGGGATTTTGACCTTTGGCTATTTGCAGTACAAGGGATATATAACAGATATTAAGAATTTTCTAAAAAACAAAGCAAGCTCCGGTGATGCAATTAGTAATTACAGCGAGGAAGTTGAAAGGGCAGCAGTTGAATTTGACCTTCCATATCCTTATTTAATGGGGTTGATACAACTGGAGTGTGGTGGTAGAAAACCCGCTGGCTCTAGGTTTGAAAAACACGTTTTCAAAAGACTTAAAGACGTTAGAGATGGCAATAGGGAAAGCTATGAAAATGTAACTCATAGGCATTTGGTCGACGCAAGTGATGCTGCTTTAAAGAACCTAGCGACATCGTGGGGTCCATTTCAATTAATGGGGTATAAGTGCATATTACTCGACGTTAAAATTAAAGATATTAGGGGTCCAGAATCTGTGTATTATGGGGCCAAATGGATAGATTTGGCCTATGGAAAAAGGCTTAGAGAAGGGAAGTATAAAGATTGTTTCCACATACACAATACAGGCCGACCTTTTCCAAGTAATGGAAAGCCCACAACACACGACCCTCAATACATACCGAGGGGAATTTCAGCAATAGAGAAATACCAAAATGCCGGCGAATAAATACGCTTTACTCAGATATCGAATCATCGATAGGTGTATCAATAACACCTCTCGTCCATATCCCACAAAGGAGGATTTGCGCTCTGCTTGCGAGGAAGTATTGTACGGTAGTGATGGTGAAAACATAAGCATCTCAACAATTGAGAAGGATATTTGGGCTATGCGTAATGAGTCCGAGTTAGGCTATTACGCTCCCATTGCATACCACAGAGATCATAGGGGATATTACTACGAAGAGGATGATTATAGCATCAACGAAGTAAGCCTCAACGACGAGGATTTAGAAGCCATTCGATTTGCTGCAAACACACTAGTTCAGTTTAGGGACCTGCCAGTTTTTAAGCAGTTCGACCAGGCAATTGGAAAGATTGCAGACAGACTAAACGTTGCACCGGATTTAGACACTTCAAGGGTTGAAAGTTATATGCAGTTTGAATCAACTCCTTCGGTTAGCGGTTCGCAACATTTGGCCTTATTACTTGAAGGGATAAAGGGTAAGAAAGCAATTAAACTAAAGTACAATAAGTTCCTAGAGGATAAAACTTCTGAGTATAATCTTCATCCATATTTATTGAAGGAATACAGGAGTAGGTGGTATTTATTGGCTTGGGATTTGAGAAGGGAGTCGGTAAGGACTTTTGGGTGTGATAGAATACAAAATGTCACTTTAGAAGAAGAGAGCTTTAGCAAGGTTAATTTCAACGCAGATGAATATTTCAAACACGCAATTGGAATTACAGTCATCGACAATAAGCCGCCAGTTACTGTCAGTTTTAAATGCTCTCCATTGCTTGCTAATTATTTAAAGACTCAACCTATTCACTCATCCCAAACCATAGCTAAAGATGGCAGTGAGTACATCATAACAGTGGAAGTTCTAATAACATTTGAGCTTCTTCAATGGTTGCAGGGAATGTCAAGTGAAATAGTGGTTTTAAAACCTGATACGCTTAAAAACAAGCTTTCAGAAATTCTAAAATCTGCTGCTGAGAAATATTAATTGCTCAAAAAAATTTCTCAACGTAAATACATTGAGGAGTGGTTAAATTCATTTGTAACGTAAACAAATCTTTTGCAATGTCTATACCACTCAATACACTGAGGCCAAACTCTCCTAGCATTAACAACCTAGCTGATGCTAGATTATGGATCGACAGCTTCCCAAGGCCAAGCGGATTCAGTCCTTATGCTTGGATTTCAACTAAAAGAATCGCACTTGAAGTATGGAAATGTTTCTTTTTAGGAAATAAGTTTAACAGAAATTTAAATTTCATGCATCCATCATTCTACACAATGATTAGAACTCCTGAAGGACTTCCATTATTGAAGGAAAATTCCATCCGGGGACGTAGTTAAATATTTGGAATAAAACTTGTTTAGTCGTAGGTTTATTGATGTTAATCGATACTTTTATACTTTTGGTCGTAATTAACTTATGATACGAAATCCAAATTCAGCACGCATTTCCCTGATGAAGGAGTGTCAGACTCTTTTAAATAATGGAACTGACGTGAAAAGCCACCGAGACGGAATAATGCTCTCTTATACAGGTCCACTTAGTGATAAAACAACAAATTCGATTGTAGACCTTACTGAAAACTCGGTAAGACAATGTGGAGTACCCAGGGCAGAGTTACTCAGGACTAAAAGTGTTGTTTCAGATAGTTTGAAATGGTTCAACTCTAATGGTTGGATTGACGATAAAGGTGAAACTGAAATCTACTTAATAGTTGAATGCGCGGAAAATATCATAAATGTTAAGTGTGGAGGATTGTACGAAAATAAAAACACAGATCTACTCAAAGAGAAAATTGATACAATAAACTCGATGAGTATTAGCGACCTTAGAAAATCATCAATTGAACTTATTTGTAAAACTGAAGATATAGATAATAATAATTCTGAACTACGTCTTATGAATATTGCATTAAACTGTTATAGACCTATTGATTATAAAGTAGAACAAAAAGAAAATGGTACTATTTTATTAAGTGTCGATTTAATTATAAACCATGCATAATGCTATGTTTTCCTTTCTTGCTTTTTAGCAGCAGGAAATAAAATATTATTTAAGATAAGTCTGTACCCTGGTGAATTTGGGTGCAAGTTTAAGTCAGTGGGTGGATCGTTTACCATGTGCTGGTAATCTTCAGGGTCGTGACCACCGTAATATGTCCATTGGCCTAATCCCATCTCACCATGAATGTATTTTGCCGTCGGTAGATTTCTGTTATCCCCCATAATTGTAACGTCAGATCTAATAAAATTCTTTCTAAACGAAGTGGTTTGTCCCATAAACCCAGCTATAACTCTTTCGTGACTTTGAGTAAGCATAGTTGGTACAATATCCCACTTTGCAGAGAAATCAAATAGAGTGAAAAAATCATTAATAGGCTTAATTGTCCTGTGATCTTCTGTACCATCAATATCTGAAAATTCATAAACAAGGGGATTCATTTCAAGTTTATAATCTTGAAAGGCCAATCCTCTATCAAAGTCTAATTTACCTGTAGCGCCTGGATCGGCAGGATCACCATCAAACATCGGCTCACATATATCAACTTCCTCTGCAGAAAGAGCAATATCGAACGAGTCAGTGCCCGAGCACATTGTAAATAAGAAGCCACCACCAATAACAAAATTCTTAATACTCAAAGCAACCTCCCTCTTCATCTCGCTAACCTTTTGAAAGCCCATTATTTGAGCAGAACGATTTTGTGAATCCACTTCTTCCTGGTACCAAATGGCAGATCTATATGCCCTATAAAACTTCCCAAACTGTCCCGTAAAATCTTCGTGGTGAAGATGAAGCCAATCGTATTTTGGCAGTTCTCCATCAATCACCTCTTGGTCGTAAATAACATCATATGGAATTTCCGCATAAGAAAGAACCAGGGTCACAGCATCATCCCAAGGCAACTTACCCGAGGGACTATAAACTGCGACTCTTGGCGCAACTTCGAGTTTTACGCTTTCCATATTAATTTCTGGATGAGAGATCTCTTCTATAATTGCAACCGCTTGAACATCAGCAATAATCTGATGTGACACTCCCCTAATGATGCATTGATTTTGAATGTCTATAAGATTGGGCAACAAAAAACTGCCCCCCCTATAATTCAAAAGCCATTCAGCTGGTACTTCTCTTTCTAAAGCCCAAAACGCAATTCCATATGCTTTAAGATGATTGGTTTGGGTTTCATCCATTGGAATTAAGATCATTGATGCCTGAGCCATAAAAGCCCAAACCATTAATACAACCAATAAACTTTTCCGTAAAAATTTCATCTTAGAATGGTGACCCTCCTTTGTCTTCAATATCATCATTCATCTTTGATCCTCTTGTAATCGTACCTCCGTCAGTAAAATCTGTATTTGGAGATAATGAATCAAATCCTGCATCGGCAAAAGTGTTGTAGTCTGTAAACTTTGCAAGTCTAGCAATAAACTTCATATTTACAGTTCCTAAAGCACCGTGCCTATGCTTAGCAATTATAAATTCAGCCAACCCTTTTGTATCTAATCCATCTTCGTGCTCAGTGAATCCATAGTATTCAGGTCTATAAATAAATGAAACTAAATCGGCATCTTGTTCGATAGCACCACTTTCACGGAGATCACTCAACATAGGACGCTTATCACCACCTCTTGTTTCAACCATACGACTAAGCTGAGAAATCGCAATTATTGGAATATCTAACTCTTTTGCAATAGATTTAATTGACCTTGATATAGAAGAAATTTCTTGTTCTCTATTTCCTCCATTTATACTACCGCCTTGCATAAGCTGTAAGTAGTCAATTACCACCATGTCAATTCCGTGCTGCTGTTTCATTCTTCTACACTTAGCACGAAGCTCAAAGACATTCAACCCAGGAGTATCGTCAATGAATAACGGTGCTTTAGAAAGTCTACCAATTCTATCGTGAAGTTGTTGGTACTCATGATCCTTAAGATTTCCTTTTCTAAATTTATCTGAATCAATTTCTGTTTCTGCTGCAATCAATCTTTGGACTAACTGAACAGACGACATCTCAAGCGAAAACACTGCACAAGGTATACCTTCATCAACTGCAACATTCCTACACATGGTTAACACAAAGGCAGTCTTTCCCATACCAGGTCTTGCTGCAAGGACAATCATATCCGACCTCTGCCATCCACCTGTAACTTTATCTAGTTCAGCAAAACCTGACGGAATACCACTTACTCCGCTGTCGTTTGATCTTGCCTTATCAATATAATCTATTGCTTTCTTCACAACAGATCTCATCTCTTCAAAGCTCTTTCTAATGTTACCCTCTGCAACTTCAAATAATCCAGATTCTGCTTCGTCAAGTAAATCAAAAACATCTGTCTTTTCGTCAAATGCCTTTTCAATTATATTGCTAGATACTCTGATTAGTTCACGTTGAATATGCTTTTGTGAAATAATTCTTGCATGGAATTCAACATTTGCTGTACTTGCAATTCTAGTTGTAAGATTTGCAACTCCATAAGATCCCCCAACGAATTCTAAATTACCTTCTTTCTTGAGTGCTTCAGTAACTGTGAGCAGATCGATTGGTTCGGAATCATTAAAAAGTTTCTGAATAACCTCATAAATTTTTTGATGTGATGGCTTATAAAAACTATTACTATCTAAAACGTCAATTACAGCGTTTACAGCACTTTGCTCAAGCATCATTGCGCCTAACACTGCCTCTTCAAGATCAACTGCCTGAGGAGTAACCTTTCCATGAGAATGAATAGCTGAAGGAATTGTTGCTGTATAGCTTGGCTTCACTGAAAGGCGGTCAGTAGTTTTAGACATATATAATTAGGAAATTTTTATTTAGTTAAAACAGCAATTTACAGTTTTAAGGTAAGACTACGATTTAGCTTTATACACATTTTCTCATCACCGTTTTCAACAGGAGATAAACTTGAAATCATGTTAGAATACATCATTATAACCAAACTATAATATTGATTTATTAATGATTTTTAGTACTTATTAAAAACAAAAAATTAGAATATAACTTGTTAAACCTGAAGGTAGAACAAAAAAAGGTCCACAAACCAACAGCTTTTAGAACTCAATTACTTTAACAAAAAGGAACACATTATAATTATAGGCAGTAAAGACCATTCCCAGTTTTAGTCTAGGTTAAAGGCAGCCTTAATATCTGTTACTTTATCTAGTTTTTCCCATGGGAAAAGTTCTACTTGTACCTCTACCCTTTCTCCTCCTGTAAAAGCTTCAAAAGTCTTATTCACAATCTCACTCTTTCTCCCCATGTGACCATATGAAGACGTCTCAGAATATATCGGTGAACGAAGTTTAAATCTCTGCTCAATTGCAAAAGGTGTCATTGGAAAAATAGACCATATCTTTTCCGCAATTTGACCATCAGTAAGACCAACCTTAGAACTACCATAAGTGTCTACGTAAAGACCCACTGGTTCAGCTACTCCAATTGCATAAGCAACCTGGACTAGTACTTCATCGCAAACACCTGCAGCAACTAAATTCTTGGCAATATGACGTGTTGCATAAGCAGCAGACCTATCAACTTTAGATGGATCTTTTCCGCTAAATGCTCCACCACCATGTGCACCCTTACCACCGTAAGTGTCTACAATAATTTTTCTGCCAGTAAGTCCTGTATCTCCGTGTGGACCACCAATGACAAACTTTCCTGTAGGGTTGACATGAAGCTTATGATCACCTTTGAACATATCTTGAACTCTTTGGCTCATTTGGGCTACAACTCGAGGGATGAGTATGTTACTAACATCCTGTTTGATTTTAGCCAAAATCTTATCATCGCTATCCTCAAATCCATCGTCGTGTTGAGTTGAAACAACAATAGCTTCAATTCTTTCAGGTTCTCCATTGTCAGAGTACTGAACAGTCACCTGACTTTTAGAATCAGGTCTTAAATAGGTCATCACTTCACCTTCTCTTCTAATCTCAGCTAGTTCTGACAAAAGCCTATGACTTAACTCAAGCGGAAGTGGCATGTAGTTATCTGTTTCCTTACACGCATAACCAAACATCATACCTTGGTCTCCAGCTCCTTGTTCTTCAGGGTTTGTTCTCTCAACACCTTGGTTTATATCAGAAGATTGCTCGTGGATTGCACTGAGAACTCCACATGACTCGGCGTCAAATTTGTACTCACTCTTGGTGTAACCAATTTTCCTTATCTCGTCTCTAGCTATTCTCTGAACATCTAAATACGCTTGAGACTTAACCTCTCCTGCTAGAACAACTTGACCTGAAGTAACTAAGGTTTCACAAGCAACTTTACTGCTCGGATCAAACGCAAGGAAGTGATCAATTAATGCGTCAGAAATTGCATCAGCTACTTTATCTGGATGCCCCTCTGAAACCGACTCTGATGTGAAAAAATAACTCATGTAAAAAAAGTGAAAAGTTGATACAAATGTAATTCAAGTATTAATTTTATTCATTATTGCAAAACAACTAAAATTATGATTACAAAAGATCACGTTGAAAAAGCACAATCTAATTGGGGTAATGGAGTAGTTAAAATTGGAAGTCTAAAAAATGATTTTCATGAATGTGAAAATTACACTAATAGCTTTCTAGAACAGTTATATAATTTCCAAAATGGTACTGTTTTATTTAAGCCAACTAAATGTGCTCATGAACAATTTAGAGCTACAAAAAAAGAAGCTCTATCATATTTTATAGCTGGAGAAAATCGAGCTTGTCAAGAAGATAAAGGGTTTGCTATCCAACCATGGACTAAGGTCAGATTTGAAAATTCAGGAATGATTTTAGAAAATGATCGTGCTTTAGCAATGGGCAATTACTTTTTTACAGACACAGAAGGAAATGAGGTAAAAGTAGAATATACTTTTGGATATAAACTTGATGCTGGAAACTTAAAAATTGATTTACATCACTCATCATTCCCATTCAACCCTTAATCGCAATAAAAAAATCTTATTTTTTTCTAAAGAATAATCTCACTGAAACCCCTGCAAGGTCGTATTCCTCTCGGATTTTGTTCTCGAGGAATCTTTTGTAGGGGTCTTTTATGTACTGTGGTAAATTACAATAGAAGGCAAAAGTTGGAGTTTGAGATGGAAGTTGAGTTACATACTTAATTCTCAAGTATTTTCCCTTGTAAGTCGGAGGCGGATTATAATCGATAATAGGGAGTAAATAGTCATTTAATTGACTAGTAGAAATCTTTCTGCTTCTATTTTGATGAACCTCTAATGCTGACTCTAGAGCTTTAAAAATTCTTTGGCGCTTCAAATTTGAAGTAAATATGATTGGTACATCGGTAAATGGTGCAATCCTCTCTCTAACTTTCTCTTCAAAAGCAGTCATAGTGTTGTTATCCTTCTCAATCTTATCCCACTTATTTACAACTATCACTACTCCTCTATAGCTCTCTACAACCTGCCAAAAAATATGCAGATCCTGCTTCTCCATTCCATCCTCTGCATCGAGAAGAAGTAGGCATACATCGCTTTGGTCTATGGCCTTAATCGTCCTAACAGTTGAATAGAACTCTAGGTTATCTTCAATTTGCTTCTTCTTCCTAAGTCCAGCAGTATCAATAATTTCGAAATCAAACCCAAACATATTGTATCGCGTATGAACACTATCTCTAGTAGTCCCTGCAATATCAGTTACGATGTTTCTTTCCTCTCCAAGTAGAGTATTTATAAGGGTTGATTTACCAACGTTGGGCCTACCAACAACAGCAAGTCTTGGCAACTTATCCTCAGGTTCTTCTGGCTCCTCAGGAAGAGTATCAACCAAAGCATCAAGTAATTCGCCAGTACCATATCCGTTATTTGCAGAAATGGAATAAATATGATCTGCTATACCAAGAGAATAAAATTCTGAAGAGCCAATATCGTGAGCTGATGTATCTACTTTATTACACACCACCATCACTTTCTTACCAGATTTCCTTAGAAGATTTGCTATATCCAAGTCCAAATCAGTAACTCCAACTCCTACGTCAACCATCATTAAGATCAAGTCAGCTTCTTCTATAGAAACCTCAACTTGAGCATTGATTGCTTCTTCAAATGTGTCGTCAGAATTTGTAATCCAACCTCCAGTATCAATTACAGTAAACTGTCTATCAGTCCAGTATACCTTTCCATACTTCCTATCCCTAGTTGTACCACTAGTTGGGTCAGTAATTGCTTCCTTCGTTTCAGTTAAACGATTGAAGAGAGTTGACTTTCCTACGTTGGGTCTGCCGACAATTGCGACTAAAAAATCCATGGTTCAAATTTAGAGATAAAAAAAGGGGCCCCAAAGGGCCCCAAGGGTGGCGTCGACATACTCTCCCGCCGTAGCAGTACCATCTGCGCTGGTGAGCTTAACTTCTCTGTTCGGAATGGGAAGAGGTGGACCTCACCGCAATAGACACCTATCGTTCAAATAGATAATATCAAATGCTTTCATCTGAATCATCCACTAATGGGATGACATACTGGTAGAAGATTGTGTACTCATAAGCTTTCGGGTAATTAGTATCACTCGGCTTTGACATCGCTGCCTTTACACCTGTGACCTATCAACGTTGTCGTCTACAACGACCCTCAATGAAATTTCATCTCGAGATGAGTTTCGCACTTAGATGCTTTCAGTGCTTATCTCGTCCATACGTAGCTACTCTGCAGTGCAGCTGGCGCCACAACAGATACACCAGAGGTATGTCCAATCCGGTCCTCTCGTACTAGGATCAGGTTCTCTCAAATTTCAAACGCCCACAACAGATAGAGACCGAACTGTCTCACGACGTTCTGAACCCAGCTCGCGTGCCACTTTAATGGGCGAACAGCCCAACCCTTGGGACCTTCTCCAGCCCCAGGATGTGACGAGCCGACATCGAGGTGCCAAACCACTCCGTCGATGTGAGCTCTTGGGAGTGATCAGCCTGTTATCCCCGGAGTACCTTTTATCCTTTGAGCGATGGCCCTTCCATGCGGAACCACCGGATCACTATGCTCTACTTTCGTACCTGTTCGACTTGTAAGTCTCGCAGTCAAGCACCCTTATGCCATTACACTCTACGTATGATTACCAACCATACTGAGGGTACCTTTAGAAGCCTCCGTTACTCTTTTGGAGGCGACCACCCCAGTCAAACTACCCACCATGCACTGTCCCCGAAGGGGTTAGATGACAACTATTTAAAGGGTGGTATTTCAAGGACGACTCCACAATGCCTAGCGACACTGCTTCAAAGTCTCCCACCTATCCTACACATCAAATAATCAACATCAATGCAAAGCTATAGTAAAGGTTCACGGGGTCTTTTCGTCCCGTTGCGGGTAATCGGCATCTTCACCGATACTACAATTTCACCGAGCTCATGGTTGAGACAGTGCCCAAATCGTTACACCATTCGTGCAGGTCGGAACTTACCCGACAAGGAATTTCGCTACCTTAGGACCGTTATAGTTACGGCCGCCGTTTACTGGGGCTTCAATTCAGAGCTTTGCCGAAGCTAACTCCTCCTCTTAACCTTCCAGCACCGGGCAGGTGTCAGGCCTTATACGTCATCTTTCAATTTAGCAAAGCCATGTGTTTTTGATAAACAGTCGCTTGGGCCTATTCACTGCGGCTCTAATTAAAGAGCGTCTCTTCTCCCGAAGTTACGAGACTAATTTGCCTAGTTCCTTAACCATGAATCACTCGAGCACCTTAGGATATTCTCCTCGACTACCTGTGTCGGTTTGCGGTACGGGCCGCTACACTCGCTTTTCTTGGAAGCTATTTCATGATTTCGCTTCGCCCAGAAGGCTAAGCTCAACGTGCTATTCCGTCAGCACGTAACCACTACGTATCTCCGTCACTTTTAGTGTGTAGCAGGTACAGAAATATTAATCTGTTTTCCATCGACTACCCCTTTCGGGTTCGCCTTAGGTCCCGACTAACCCTGATCCGATTAGCGTTGATCAGGAAACCTTAGTCTTACGGTGAGTGGGTTTCTCGCCCACTTTATCGTTACTCATTCCTACATTTTCTTTTCATGAAACTCCAGAGGACCTTACGATCCGCCTTCAGTGTCGCATGAATGCTCCCCTACCATTATAAAAATCTACTGCTTCGGTACAAAACTTATCCCCGATTATTATCCACGCACAGTCGCTCGACTAGTGAGCTGTTACGCACTCGTTAAATGAATGGCTGCTTCCAAGCCAACATCCTAGCTGTCAATGCAACTGCACCACGTTAGATGAACTTAGTTTTGATTTGGGGACCTTAGCAGATAGTCTGGGTTCTTTCCCTCTCGGACATGGACCTTAGCACCCATGCCCTCACTGCTGGATATATGTCATAGCATTCGGAGTTTATTAGGGTTTGGTAGGCGGTGAAGCCCCCTAGCCCAATCAGTAGCTCTACCTCTATGACACTCAACTCCAACGCTGCACCTAAATGCATTTCGGGGAGAACGAGCTATTTCCTGGTTTGATTGGCCTTTCACCCCTACCCACAGTTCATCCCAAGATTTTTCAACATCTCCGGGTTCGGTCCTCCACCTCGTATTACCGAGGCTTCAACCTGACCATGGGTAGATCACCAGGTTTCGCGTCTACCCCCCCTAACTTTGCGCCTATTTAAGACTCGCTTTCGCTTCGGCTACAGACCTTAAGTCCTTAACCTTGCTAGAGAGGAGTAACTCGTAGGATCATTATGCAAAAGGCACGCCGTCGCCCGAAGGCTTCGACCGCTTGTAGACAGCTGGTTTCAGGTACTATTTCACTCCCTTGTTCAGGGTACTTTTCACCTTTCCCTCACGGTACTTGTTCGCTATCGGTCTCTCAATATATTTAGCCTTACCAGATGGTTCTGGCAGATTCACACAGGATTTCACATGTCCCGCGCTACTCAGGATACAGACCGTCACACTCCAATCAACATACGGGGCTATCACCCTATTTTGCTCACTTTTCCAAGTGATTCTGTTGACCTTCGATAGATTTATGTCTGTCCTACAACCCCAACCTTGCCGGAACAAGATTGGTTTGGGCTGTTCCCCGTTCGCTCGCCGCTACTAGGGGAATCACTAATTGTTTTCTATTCCTCCGGTTACTTAGATGTTTCAGTTCACCGGGTTAGCACCAAAAATGGTGACATGTCTTCAACATGCCGGGTTACCCCATTCGGAAATCCAATCTTAAACGGTTATTTGCACCTCAGATTGGCTTATCGCAGCTTATCACGTCCTTCATCGCTATTGAGAGCCAAGGCATCCGCCAACTGCCCTTGTTTGCTTATGATTTACTCTATCTTCTACCAGTACGTCAAAGAACTTCTTTTTAGTGGAGAATATCGGAGTCGAACCGATGACCTCCTGCGTGCAAGGCAGGCGCTCTAGCCAGCTGAGCTAATTCCCCATCTTTACCGTAGTCCTGAGCAGATTTGAACTGCTGACCCCTACATTATCAGTGTAGTGCTCTAACCAACTGAGCTACAGGACTAGACAAAAACGGAAAAAAAAGAAGAATGATGCAGCAGCCCGTTTCCAACGAATATTTATTAACGAAAGTCGTTTTTCTCTAAAAAGGAGTTAATCCAGCCGCACCTTCCGGTACGGCTACCTTGTTACGACTTAGCCCTAGTTACCTGATTCGCCCTAGGCAGCTCCTTACGGTTACCGACTTCAGGCGCCCCAAGCTTCCATGGCTTGACGGGCGGTGTGTACAAGGCCCGGGAACGTATTCACCGCGCCATGGCTGATGCGCGATTACTAGCGATTCCAACTTCACGGAGTCGAGTTGCAGACTCCGATCCGAACTGAGATGGGGTTTTGAGATTAGCTCACCCTCGCGGGTTGGCAACTTGTTGTCCCCACCATTGTAGCACGTGTGTGGCCCAGGACGTAAGGGCCGTGATGATTTGACGTCATCCCCACCTTCCTCTCAGCTTACGCTGGCAGTTTCTCTAGAGTCCCCGGCCGAACCGCTGGCAACTAGAAATAGGGGTTGCGCTCGTTATGGGACTTAACCCGACACTTCACAGCACGAGCTGACGACAACCATGCAGCACCTTGCAGACCGCCGAAGAAGGGGTGTTTCCACCCCGATCGTTCTGCATTTAAGCCCTGGTAAGGTTCCTCGCGTATCATCGAATTAAACCACATGCTCCACCGCTTGTGCGGGCCCCCGTCAATTCCTTTGAGTTTCAACCTTGCGGCCGTACTCCCCAGGTGGATTACTTATCACTTTCGCTTGGGCACTGACAAATGCCAATACCGAGTAATCATCGTTTACGGTGTGGACTACCAGGGTATCTAATCCTGTTCGCTCCCCACACTTTCGTCCCTCAGCGTCAGTAACGGCTTAGTAGGCTGCCTTCGCAATCGGTGTTCTATGACATATCTAAGCATTTCACCGCTACATGTCATATTCCGCCTACTTCAACCGTACTCAAGATCACCAGTATCAATGGCAGTTCGACAGTTGAGCTGTCGGCTTTCACCACTGACTTAATGATCCGCCTACGGACCCTTTAAACCCAATAAATCCGGATAACGCTTGCACCCTCCGTATTACCGCGGCTGCTGGCACGGAGTTAGCCGGTGCTTATTCATATACTACCGTCAGCTTCGGACACGTCCGAAGGTTTCTTGGTATATAAAAGAAGTTTACAACGCGTAGCGCCGTCATCCTTCACGCGGCATGGCTGCGTCAGACTTTCGTCCATTGCGCAATATTCCTCACTGCTGCCTCCCGTAGGAGTCTGGTCCGTGTCTCAGTACCAGTGTGGGGGATAATCCTCTCAGACCCCCTAACCATCGTAGTCTTGGTGAGCCATTACCTCACCAACTAACTAATAGTCCGCATGCCCATCTCTTACCGTAACCTTTAACCATGAAATCATGCGATTTTGTGGTGTTATGAGGTATTAATCCAAATTTCTCTGGGCTATCCCTCAGTAAGAGGTAGGTTGCATACGTGTTACGCACCCGTGCGCCGGTCGTCAGCGAAGAAGCAAGCTTCTTCCTGTTACCCCTCGACTTGCATGTGTTAGGCCTGCCGCTAGCGTTCATCCTGAGCCAGGATCAAACTCTCCATTGTAAGTTTTAATCTTTAGTTGACTCTCATTAGAAATAACGTTGGAAGACCCTTCTCTTGCGAGAAGTGTCAAAAACCACTTCAAAAATGGGAATTTTTGAGGTGGACCTGTCTTGCATAAAAGACAGGATTTGGGCTGCTGCATCAAGTCAAAGAACTTTATTTCAATTCGGCCCCGAAGAGCCTCCTATGTTACTTTCTCTAAAAAAAGGATGGCAAAGGTATTGTAAGTTTTTGTTCTTACAAGGAAAAAGTAATTTTTATTTCAACTTTTTTATGCCTCCGTTTGTCAAAAAAAACCGCCTTCCTTAGAAAGCGGGTGCAAATGTACGTCGTGTTTTTCCCTATCCAAACACTTTGCTATTTTTTTTTTATTTTTTCTTGCAATAACCTCTGAATATCTCGGTATAGCTGGGAAATTTCTTGGCTTGATGTGCCATCATAGAACCCCCTAAGCCTACCTTCTGTATCTACTAGCACAACATTCTCTGTGTGAACAAAGTCCTGATAACCACCATCTCCCTCATCCAAACACGCAAAATAGCTCTTTCTAGCGAGTCTGTATACCTCTGTTTTAGCCCCAGTCAAAAACCACCATTTAGATGGATTTGCATCATATTTTTCTGCATAAGCATTCAAGACACTCACACTATCCGCAACTGGAGTAACTGAGTGGCTTAGTATTCGAACTCCATCTGGAAGACCATTTTGAAGCAATTGTAGGTTGGAAGTCATCACTGGACATATAGTCGCGCAGCGAGAAAAAAAGAAATCTACTACTAGGATTTGGCCCTCGACATCAGAAAGAGAAATCGAATCCCCTAAATGATTTATCAAGTTGAAATCTGAAATCCTGTGATCTTCCACTTGCATTAGGTTCGTATCAACGAGAGCAGGGTTTATATCATAAGGTTGATAAATAGGAAGAAGATCCTCCTGTTGGAGATACATTATATAGGTGAAAGCAATCGCCACGATTGTAATAAATGCGAAAGCTGTAAGTCCTTTCCAATTTCCCATTAGTTGTTTTTTTTAAATACCGTTTTGCCTGCGACAATTGTTTTGAGAATGTCTGTTTTTGTGATTTGATCTTCGGGTGTGATTAAGAGGTTTCTGTCTAATACTACAAAGTCTGCCCACTTACCTACCTCTATAGATCCGGTTTCTGCTTCCGTTCTATTTGCTAAAGAAGCCCAAACCGTCATCCCCAACAAGGCTGAATTTCTATCCAGGGCCTGGTCCATATAATACCCCCCTTCTGGATACCCTTCTGAATCCTTTCTTATAGTAGCTGCGTAAAAAGTCTTCAAAGGTTCAATGCTCTCAATAGGAAAGTCTGTACCAAGCGGAATCATACCTAAAATATTCTTTAGGTCTAAATACCTATAAGCTCTTCTAATTCTTCCCTTGCCTAGTCTCTCTCCAGCCCAATACATATCCGAGGTCGCATGAGTAGGCTGTACAGAAGGGATGATACTGGCGCTTTCGTATAGTTTAAGGTCTTCAGATGAGACAACTTGCGAATGTTCTACTCGCCACCTGTTGTCATTAACTCCGCCTAGCACTTCATTGTACTGTTCTAATATTGTACGCACGGCTCTATCACCAATTCCGTGAGTGCAAACTTGAAACCCAAGTTCATGTGCTTTTATTAGTGCGTCTTTATAAAAAGACGAGTCTTGGATTAGATATCCTTTATAATCTGATCTATCTGAATATGGCTTGAGAAGTGCTGCACCCCTTGAACCAAGTGCGCCATCCATATAGAACTTTATTGACTCTGCAATGAGTCTATCGGTACGCCATGGCCCAATTGCAAATGCTGAATCAAGGTTTGGCTGAGTTCCGCTAGCCATAGCAACTACTCTTATTTGTAGGTCACCCTGTTCATGTAATTCAGAAATGAGTTTAATATCGCTGACGTCTATGCCAGCATCTGAAACAGTTGTAAGGCCAACTGCGAATAAATCGTTCTGGGCTTCAATAAGAGCTTGACTTTTAACTTCAAGATTTGGCTCTGGGATAATGTCTAAAATAAGGTCAGCTGCTTCGTCGACTAATACCCCTGACGGTGTGCCATCTGATAAAAGGACGATTTCTCCTCCTACAATTTCTTGGCCTGCAAGCTTAAAAATAGTTGCGCGATCGAGTGCAACCTTATTAGCTAGAAGAGCGTGGCCATCGATACGACGAACTGCAACTGGTCTATCTGGGAAAAGTGAATCTAGTTCTGTTCGGGTTGGGTATTCTTGAACATCCCAATCATTTTGGTCCCATCCTCTGCCTGTGATCCACTCAGAAGTACTGCCCGAATTTGAAGAGGCGAATTGAACAATCCTTTCAAGAACTTCATTGTAAGACTTGGTTCCGACAAGGTCGACTTTGGCCTTGTTCAAAGAGTAGCCCAAAAAATGAGAGTGCGCATCGATAAACCCAGGATAAATAAATGCTTGTTTAAGGTCTTCAAATTCATCAGCTCTATATGCGTTGAGAATTGCTTGCTCAGGGCCTACAGCAACAATTCGTCCATCCTTTACTGCAATTGCACCGCTACTTGCCTCTTCTGCACCTATACCATCGCAGTCAATAATTTGGGCATTGTGAAATACTATGTCTGCAGTTTGGGATTTGTAATGACACGAAAGAAAAATCGACGTAGCAAAAACATATGTTAAAAAAGCTCTCATTTTTTTAAATCCTAGACTAATTATAAAATTAATTAAATTCAAAATTGATAAATAAAAAAATCTTAATTAAACTCTATAATAATAGTACTAATATTAAGCTTAGGTTTATACTCATCTTCTATTCTGTAAGTCCAAACTCCAAGTCACACTATTAGTAAAGTTCAAGGAGAATTATTCAGTTCAATATA
Source organism: uncultured Bacteroidota bacterium (assembly GCA_902578505.1). Next base: position 29,038 of record CACHDD010000005.1, read on the forward strand.
CAGCATGATGCTATTTTTAATTTCTATGATAACAATGGAAGAAAGGTTGTTATGAAGGAGCTAAGCGTAGGCACAATTGATATAGATGTGAGTTACTTCTATCCTGGCACTTACCACATGGAGTGCATTACAGACAAGGGAGTAAGCAAGTCAAACTTCGTAAAGACTAAGTAAGAAAAATAGAATTATTTCCTGCCAATTTGACGACCTCTACCTCGACGGATGTTGTTATTGTTCTGATATTTGGACGACTTTTCTGTATTTTTTGATCCTTCGTAAAGGTCGAATCCTACCCATCTACACTCTAGAGGACCATTGAATACTTTGATTCGGGCTTTAGGTCTTAGGCCAACATTTTTTAGAGCTGTTGGGTCTGAAGAAATTATCCACGCCTTAAAACCAGCCCAATGAAACTTTAATCTATCTCCGATTTTGGTGTACATATCGTCGATATCATCTAATTCCATTCTCTCACCATAAGGGGGATTCATAACGACCATAGCTCCTTTTTCTGCTTGGGGCTCAGCTGTCATGAAGTCGATTTGGTCTACGTGAACATCGTGCTCTGGGAGATCTAACTGAGATAGGGCGTACTTGGTTTGGGATATAGCATCCTTGTTAAAATCAGACGCATAGATAGTCGTCTTAATTGGAAGCTGATAATCCATCGCCTCGTCTCTTACCTTGAGCCAAGCCTCCCTATTGAAACTCGGCCACTCCATAAAGGCAAAATGGGCCCTATTCATTTGGACAGGTAATCCTGAAGCCCAAAGCGCAGCCTCACAGGTAAATGTTCCCGACCCACACATTGGATCGTAGAGTGTCATTCCGGGTCTCCATCCGCTAAGAGCTAAAAGTCCGGCTGCAAGTACCTCATTAAGTGGTGCAACTGCCTTGCGAGATCTATATCCTCTTTTTGACAATGCATCACCGGCTGCATCTAAGCTTAAAGTGACATCGTTCCTGCTTATGTGGAGGTGAATTCTAGCATCAGGATTCACTTTATTTACTGAAGGCCTCTCCCCTGTCTTTCCCTTAAATCTATCAACTATTGCATCCTTGAGTCTAAATGTAGCAAACTGAGAATGAGGGAAGTCGTCAGAAAAAATTGTTGAATCAATCGTGAATGAACCATCCTTTTTAATTACGTTTTCCCAAGCAAAACGAGCAGACAGTCTATATAGATCATCGGTGTTTTTTGCCTTGAATTTGTGTAATTCTCTCAAGACTCTTAAAGTAAACCTAGCGTGCATGCAGTGCCTGTACATAGCTTCCGCAGTAGCAGTAAAATTCACTCCTCTTCTAACAATATGGATATCTGTAGATCCGTGCTGCTTTAGTTCTTCAGCAACAAATTCTTCTAATCCCTGAAGAGTCTTCGCGTGATATTTAGCCGTTGGTAAATTCATTAACCTCCTTTTCTTCTAACAGTGTATCCCACTTTTTCGAGATGCGAAACTACTTTATCTCTGTGATCTCCCTGCACTAAAATGCAACCTTCTTTAACTGTACCCCCTACACCACACATTTTTTTGAGATCCTTGCCCAGGAATAATAAGTCTGAAGATGGGCCATTGTGACCCTCTACAAGTGTCACAGGTTTTCCAGCTCTTTGCTTTCTATCTAAGCTTACATATAAGATGCAATCTGATGGAGTCCAATTATCATCTTCGATGAAATCATCCTCAAAGTCGTAATTGGCATTTGTGCTGAACACCATGCCATCGTCATTTCGCTTTCTCTTTTTTGCCATTATTCCGCAAGGTACGTGGTAGCTTTGTACTATGGCACATTTTGAGGACGCAACAAATGAATACTCGACCGTTCATTCTTCCAAAGAGAGTGAAGTTTTAGAGAGGCTGAGAAGAGCTACATGGCTTGGAACAACCAAACCTCAAATGCTTAGCGACCCCATTCAAGGTCGTTTTCTATCCATGGTTAGCGCGTTGGTTAAGCCGCAAAAAATTCTAGAATTTGGAACGTTCACAGGTTATTCTACAATTTGTCTAGCAGAAGGACTTCAAGAAGGTGGATCAATTGACACCTTGGAAATAAACGATGAACTAGAACACATTCAAGATCAATTTTGGGAAGAAGCTGGATTGAAAAATGTGCGAAGACATATAGGTCATGCTCATGAAATAATTGCTAGCGGAGTCTTGGAAGGACCTTATGATCTGATTTGGGTTGATGCAGATAAGGAACACCAAATAGATTACGTAGACTTTGCTGTTGAGCACCTCAATATAGGAGGATGCTTGCTTGTCGATAACGTAATTTGGGGTGGAGCTGTTTTAGACGAAGAGAAACTTGCAAAACCAACTTCAGGTGGATCGAGAATTCACAGATTAAATCAACACATCACAAATCACCCCCAATTGGAGAACGTACTAATCCCGGTTTGGGATGGAATACAGGTAGCTAGAAAAATTTCTTAAGCAACAACTGCTGCTACTGCGTCTGCAGCCTCTTGAAGTTGGATCACTGAAGTAACTTCAAGACCACTCTCATCGATTAGTCTCTTTGCTTCATCAGCATTTGTTCCTTGAAGTCTCACGATGATTGGAACATCGATGTTACCCATGTTGCGATAAGCGTCTACTACCCCTTGGGCTACTCTATCGCAGCGAACAATGCCTCCAAAGATGTTTACAAGGATTGCCTTAACAGAAGGATCCTTAAGTATGATTCTGAAAGCTTGTTCTACTCTTGCAGCATCAGCTGTACCACCTACATCAAGAAAGTTTGCAGGGTCTCCACCACTTAACTTGATGATGTCCATTGTTGCCATTGCAAGACCGGCTCCGTTCACCATACACCCAACATTACCGTCAAGCTTAACGTAGTTAAGACCCACCTCATCTGCTTCAACTTCAGTTGGATCTTCTTCAGTCTTATCACGCATTGCTGCGTAATCTGGGCGGCGATATAATGCGTTTCCGTCCAAGCTAACTTTTGAGTCAACTGCAATGATCTTATTGTCAGAAGTCTTAAGTACTGGATTGATTTCGAACATTGAAGCGTCGCAACCAACGTATGCCTCGTACAGCTTGTAAGCAAACTTTACCATCTGCTTAAATGCCATCCCACTTAGACCCAAATTGAATGCAATTCTTCTTGCTTGGAATCCTTGAAGGCCAACTGCAGGATCAATAGTCTCAGTAAAAATTAGCTCTGGAGTATTCTCTGCTACTGCTTCGATATCCATACCTCCTTCAGGCGAGTACATAATCATGTTCTTACCAGATGATCTATCTAGAAGAACACTCATGTAAAATTCTTCAGTCTCACTTTCTCCAGGGTAGTAAACATCTTGTGCGATAAGCACCTTGTTTACCATTTTTCCTTGTGCTGAGGTTTGGGCTGTCACAAGGTGCCCCCCAAGAATACCATTTGCAATATCCCTCACTTTATCAAGGCCCTTTGCAAGAACTACGCCGTGAGAACCTGTTTCTGTAACTGTTCCTTTACCTCTACCTCCAGCGTGGATTTGGGCTTTAACAACGAACCACTCGGTGCCCGTTTCTTTAGCTAGTTCAACTGCTGCTGCATGTGCAGCTTCTGGTGTATCAGCAACCTTTCCCTCCTGGATTGCTACGCCAAAACTTTTAAGGATTGATTTCCCTTGGTACTCGTGAAGATTCATTTTATCGCTTTTAAGCTAAAATTTGAGGTGCAAAGTTAGGCAACTTTAGTAGTGCTTAGGTAGATTGCACTTGTGATTATAGCAAAAAATATCAGCAAGTCATTTGGCGACCTCGAAGTACTCAAGGGTATTGACCTTGTGATAGGAAAGGGCGAGGTTGTTAGCATTGTTGGATCTTCAGGTGCAGGCAAAACTACTTTGCTTCAAATACTGGGAACACTAGACCTAGCATCAGGTGGTGAACTAGAAATCAATTCTACTAAAATTGGTAGTCTAAGTAGAAATGGTCTTGCAGATTTCAGAAATAGCAATATTGGATTTGTATTTCAGTTCCATCGTTTACTTCCTGAATACACTGCCATAGAAAATGTCATGATGCCTGCTTGGATTGGAGGAGAAAGTAACCCAACAGAACGAGCAGAAAAAATTCTTTGCGACTTGGGGTTAGGAGAAAGACTTAATCACCTTCCTTCTGAGCTTTCTGGAGGAGAGCAGCAAAGAGTTGCTGTTGCTAGAGCACTTATGAATGAGCCAAAGGTTCTTTTAGCAGATGAGCCATCTGGAAATTTAGATTCAGAAAACGCCACTCAATTACACGATTTGTTTTTCGAGCTTAGAGAAAGATTAGGCGTTACAATTGTAATTGTTACACACAACGAAGAACTAGCTGCTAGAGCAGATAGAACGTTGAGAATGTCTGACGGAGCAATTGCTTAGGAATTAAAAACTGCCGTTTTTACAATCTTGTCGTGAAGAGCTTGGCGGTGAGATGCAAGAACTAAAAAGCAACCTAAGAAAATTATCCATCCAAAAAGTGAGCTTAGGAATTGAATCGAAAGCGAACCTGTTATAATAATTAATAAAGACATCAAATTAGAGATGTTTTTAATTGCCCATCTAGACATAAACAGAATATAATTTCCCTCGCTTCCATCTTGATTTGCAATTACTATTTTCAAAACTCTCTTTCCTGGACTTGCTCCTGTAATCCCTTCAATTAAGGAATAAAGAATTGACCCTACTACATAACCCAAAAGCCAAACTTGGATATTACTAAAGCTGATATCTGAACCAACCATCTCTAATGATATTTCTATGTCCTTTAAATTTTGAGAATTAAAATAAGCTGAATTCGATAAGTCAATAAAAGAGAATACTTTGGTAAAAGCGAGAATAGATCCTGCTATAAATGACAATATCATATCTATAAGACTAGCCAAAAACCTTGGGC
>CACHDD010000006.1 GCA_902578505.1 uncultured Bacteroidota bacterium
CTGAACGGTTCGAGTGGTTTCTGGAAAAGGCGGTTGAAATAGGGGTGGATAGAATTATTCCAGTTTGGACTTCGAGGTCAGAAAGAAAGGTTGAAAAGCACCAAAGGTGGCAAAAAGTGATTGTCTCAGCGATGAAACAAAGCGGTAGGTCTTGGCTTACAATTTTAGAAGAAGCATGCTCATTAGAAGAAGTGATTGCGAAGGCTCAGAGTCCCATTTACATTGCTCATTGCATGGAGGGTGAAAAAGTGCATTTGCTCAATTCAATTAAGCGAAACACAGATGCATGTATTGCAATTGGCCCAGAGGGAGATTTTACTGGGGAAGAGGTTGAATTAGCTCTTGGCAAAGGAGGAGTGGAGATCTCACTTGGAGAAAGTAGATTGCGTACAGAAACAGCAGCAATAGTAGCAACCACCTACTTTAGAGCTCTTCAGAATTAATTTACTTGCCTTTGAAATTTGGCGCTCGCTTTTCTAAAAAAGAAGCAACGCCTTCTGCGTAATCCTCAGATTCTGCAGCAATAAATTGGTAGTCTAGTTCCCTAGCTAATTGATCGTTTAAATCACAGTTCATTCCCTCGTGGAATGCGGCCTTAGTAAGACTCAGCGCAAGAGTTGGCATAGCAGCAAGTTTTTCCGCAGTTGATTTTACTACCCCGTCAAATTCGTCATCACTAACGCACTTGTAAATAAGGCCTATATTTTCTGCTTCACACGCTCCCACTTTATTCCCAAAGAAAGCCATTGCTTTTGCTCTTTGCATTCCCACAAGGCGTGGTAGCCACCAAGTCCCACCACTATCAGGGATTAGACCAATCTTTGAAAAGGCTTGTATGAATGATGCGCTTTCCGTTGCAATAGTTAAGTCACAGGCAAGTGCAATATTTGCTCCTGCTCCAGCAGCAACGCCATTTACAGCTGCAATAACTGGCTTTTTGATTGAGCAAATTCTTCTGATGCTTTGATTGTAAGTCTGCTCCACAATAACCTTGAAATTGGGCGCGTCAGGTGCTGTTACTTCTTTCAAGTCTTGCCCAGCACAAAACGCTCGGCCCTCACCTCTAATCACAATACATCTTACTCCATCATCATTGCCTGCATTGTCTAAGGCGCTTTGAAACGAAGCTCCCATTTCTCTATCAAAGCTGTTGAATGCTTGGGGCCTGTTGAGAGTTATTTGTCTAACTGCTCCTAAATCCTCTACGATAATTGAATCTGCCATCTTTATTGCTTTATTAAGTGAGTTGCAACAGTTTTGCCCGTCTCTGAGTCTGTAAATATTGCAGTATAATATCCAGGTTTTAGCTCAAGCCCAAACCTCTTCTGCGCATACACTGTTTCTACTATTTGGCCTAAGCTATTGTACACCCTGATAATACCTTCCCTTTGAGAGGAAAAATTAAATCCATCTATTGTGGGGTTTGGGTAGATGATAAGACCTGATAGACTTTCTTCTTCTACCTCAGATATTGAACACCAGTTAAGCCAAGAATTTAGCTCAATTACATCTCCTGCTTCCATATCCCTTCCTTCAAATGCCTGATAGTCTGGGGCATATCTATAAGTTCTAAATACTGATGTGTTTCCTGGATCTTCTCCCTGAGTTGTTGCGCCAAAAGCTGTAATAGGACTTATATAATCCCAAACCACTTCCTCCTCAGCTGTTACCTCAAATAAATGTCCTGAAGACCCCTCGCATATTAATGTGTTGCCATTTGGTAACCTTTCAGCCCCACTTATGTTTTGAGAATAGAAATCAGCGTCAAATGCTTGAGGGTATCTCCAAGAGTAACTTTCTGGCATAAAGGGTTGCTCTTCATCAATAGGATATGTTCCATATACCATTTCTGGTAAATCGATAATTTCTACAGTACTGTATTCTCCTTCAGGTCTATTCTTTCCGTTGTTGTATAGCATCACGCCTTCATCCATCCAGTGAGTATCGTGCTGGTGAAACAGAACTTGATCCTCATTAGTTCCTCTATCATATGCTCTAGGGTTTCCCCAACGATATAGTAAATCACCTGCGTCTGTTGCAGCTTCTTCAGTGCTGAGATTGTGGTCAATAATCCAGAATTCGCAGAATTTTGCTGAGCTTATCATGATTTGGTCTAGTTCAGCGTTGTAATCAACAGAATTGCAATGCATCCAGTCAGAAGATCCAGCTCCTTGGTTTGGACCGTTGCCATTTGTAAAGTTGATATTGAATTTCCTAGGGTTATCTGCGACTATTCCATAGTTAGGTTTGTTTGGGTCTGTATCTTGAATCAAGTGATCCCAAGCGCTCCAAGACCAAACCACATTACCGCCCTGACTACCAGTTGGTTCAATTTCTGTTATTTGACAACACCAAACTGGATTTTCAGTTTGTGTTGAGTCTTTCCCCATAGCAATGGCCTCTTCATAGCTATGTGATTCCCAAGCAATCAATAGGATATTGCCATTTGGCATCATTTCTATGTCGTGATGATGGTGTTTGTCTTCGCTCGTCCAATTCAAATTCCAAATCAGCTCTCCTTCCCAATTAAAACGTTCAACCATTCCGCCTAGTCCTCCTCCCGAAAAAGGGTATTGCGTGCTTGAGATTAATTGGCCAGTTCTTAATAGAGAACCGTCTTCCAGCAAATATGCAGAAAGCCCAATACGATAATCACTATTCCACTGGTTTACTACTTCACCACAGTTGTTTATTAGATAAGTATCGAATCCTGGAATAGGAGCGAACAGCGTGTATCCATTAAAACTGCTTTCAGAATTAGTGAAAACACCTACGGTTTGAGTTTGTGCAATGCCTGCATAAAAGCTAGTAAAAGCAAGTATTGTAACTAATAGATTTCTCATTATTAAAAAGACCAAACTTTATTCTTTTTCTCTTTGCAAATAAACGACGCTTCAGCTGCCCAACGGTTGCATTGTTCAAGTTGTTCTATTGACATGTTTAAGACCTTGTAGGCGTTTTCATACTCAGTCATAAGCGTTATTCCCATTACACCGGGGTCATCGCTATTTAGCGTGGTTTTAACACCTAATTCCATTAGTTTTTTGACGGGATGATCCTCTATGCTATCCACTGCCTTAGTAAGAACGTTAGATGTAGGGCAAAGCTCAAGTGGTGTGTCAGTTTCGACTAAAACATCTATGACTTTTGGATCCTTAATTGCTTGAACACCGTGTCCAATTCTGTCGGCTCCTAGCTTTTTGATAGAAGTAATAATATTAAGCGGCGCGTCAGGTGAATTTGGTTCTCCAGCATGGACAGTTATGCCAAGGCCTTTTGTTTTGGCCTTTTGAAATATGTGTGTAAAGGGATCAGGAGGGAAGTTCACTTCGTCATCAGCCAAGTCTAGACCCTGTATTTCTTGTCCCTTATCTATTGCAAAGTCAGCCCAAAACTCGTTTTCCCTCACAGATTTGATTCTTTGTAATAGGCATATTAATCCCACTGCGATTGGATACTTTGATTCAGCTTTTCTGCATCCATTCATTATTGCCTCATGAATTCTATCGGCTCCAAGTTCTGGGTATTTTTCAAGGACAAAACTCGGTGCATACCTAAGTTCTAATAGTCTAACATTAGAAATAAGGTACATGTTTTCACAAGCTTCAAAGACAAGTCTTTCTATCCTCTCTAGACTTTTAATTCGATCTCTAGTGACTAGAAATTTCTGAAGAACGGTTGGTAGGTCATTCATTGGAGAAAGGACCATGTATTTGGCCTTAAACTCATCATCGCTACATCCCTTTGGCAAATCCCCATCTTCAATAGCCCAAGACTTCATTGTATTAAGCCTATACGCAAGCTCAAGATGGCAGTGTAGCTCAACTTTAGGAATGTTGAATAAATGTCTTTGAGTCTCCCTTGAAATCATCATTCGAAGTTAACTTACCTTCGCAATATGTCCGTGGAGATAAAGAATAAAAAGGCGTCGTTTACTTATTTTCTTGAAGATGAGTTCACTGCGGGTATCCAATTGAATGGTTGTGAGATAAAGTCCATAAGAAATGGAAAGGCAAGCATAGCTGAAGCCTATTGCAAAATGGAAAAAGGGGAGATGTGGGTGATAAACATGCACGTTGAAGCTTATCCAAATGGTGGTTATACTCCACAGAATCCAAGAAGAGCACGTAAGCTCTTACTGACAAAAACTGAGATTAAAAAGCTCGACAAGAAGTTGAAGAACGTAGGTATTACCCTAGTTCCAACACTATTGTTTATTGCCAAAAGCGGTTATGCTAAACTCAAATTCAGCATTGCGAAGGGTAAAAAGATGCACGATAAAAGAGCGTCTATAAAGGAAAGAGATGTTGCGAGGGATCTAGATAGATCTCTCAGTTAAGAAGCTGTTACTTCCTCTTCTTCAGTGATGTCAATTTTGTAATTGTCGCTGATTTCGTCCCAATCCCAAATAAAATTTACCATCAGATCTCTCAAAGCTTTTTGAATGATAGGGTTGGGGACATTCATATCTCTAAAGTATGAGTCTTGGCATTCAATGAGATTGTACTTATAAATGACAGCCCTTGTCATTGCTGTCGTTGTGTTCTTTGAAGGTCTATTTATTTCATTCATGAACGATCTAAACTCCTTAATCTTGTTGGCGAATTTGTCTTTTGGGACTCCTAGAGCTCTTGCAAATTTTGCTATACATCTTTTAATGATCGCTCTATCCACACCATTTGCAAAATGCTTGGGCACATGGCTCAAGTTTGCTGCAACTACAATCATTAGGAATTTACCGTAATCCTCAGAATCCAATTCTGGAGCAGTTTCAAACTCCGGCATTAAATTCAATAGGGAAGCTACCTCTGGCCAGCCGAGCTCTACAGTCTCGAAAGACGTGTTGACGAAGATGTTTGCCACCTGCTCGTCAGTGAGTTTTCGCTTAGAAAGCCAGCTAAGTAATCCCAAGTTTTTCATACTTGGATATCAAAGTTAAACGAGAGTTTTAGGGTTATTCTGGGTTAATTACAGGTCGCTATCAACAGGGTTATTCACAATTTGCTGGCATTAGAATTTCAAGACCTATCTTTGTGGTGATGTACGAAAAAGTCCTGAAACCCCTGTTTTTCCTAATGTCTCCGGAGAGGTCTCACTATACCGCAATGGGGTTGATGAGCATTGCAGTACGAATACCTGGAATGGAATTTTTCTTAAAGCGATACTTTAACCAAAGCGCGGAAAATGACGCTATAGAAGTATGCGGATTGAAATTTCCAAATCGAGTAGGACTTGCTGCAGGATTCGATAAAGATGCTAAATGGTTGAGGGAGTTGAATGTTTTGGGTTTTGGTCATGTAGAAATAGGAACGGTTACTCCAAAACCTCAAGAAGGTAATCCACAGCCAAGACTTTTTAGACTTCCACAAGATGGAGGTTTAATCAATCGTATGGGATTTAACAATGGTGGAGTAGAGGATGCGGTAAAGAGATTAAAGCGAAGACCAAAGGGATTAATCGTTGGTGGAAATATTGGAAAGAATAAAGTAACTCCAAATGAAAATGCAGTTGACGACTACCTCTTTTGCTTCGAGGCATTGCATCCTTATGTAGATTACTTTACAGTTAATGTAAGCTCGCCTAATACTCCTGGACTCAGAAAGTTGCAGGATAAAGAGCCATTGACCAATTTGCTCTCATCTGTTGTTCAGGCAAACAAGTCAAAAGATATTCAGAGACCCATCTTTTTAAAGATTGCACCTGATATGGAGGATGGTCAATTAGACGATATTGTAGAAATTGTATCATCAGTAGGTGTTGATGGAGTTATTGCTACAAATACTACAATTGATAGAGGGGGATTAAACACTTCAAATGATAAAGTACAAGAAATTGGAGAAGGAGGTTTGAGCGGATCCCCAGTCAGAAAGAGGGCAACGGATGTTGTAAAATACCTGAGTGATAGATCTAAAGGAGCATTCCCAATTATAGGAGTTGGAGGAATAGATGGTACAGATTCAGCTCGCGAAAAACTTGAAGCTGGAGCATCACTTGTTCAAGTATACAGTTGTATGATTTATAAAGGCCCTGGTCTGGCCAGGGAAATTGTAAAAGGCCTAAAGTCTATCTGATGAATTTGCTGACGAACTTAGAATGTTCGTTTTCTATTGCAATCATGTACAAGCCTTTGGATAACTCAGGAATTGTGTAAGAATCCCCCAAGACTTTTGTTTCGTGAATTAATCTGCCCAAGCCACTGAAAATCTGTATGTTGAAGAGACCGACTTCACTTGTTTTTAAAGTCCTTGATCCAACCCAAACCCACTCAATATTATTTTCTTCTATTCCTTGAATTTCTATTTCTTCAGAGCATGAAATAGTACATCCAAGTGCGTCAGACACTTCAATTGTATATGTGCCTGATTCAGTAGGAGCAAATGAGTTGTTGTTAGCTTCTTGAATTGCTTCACCATATTCATCAAACCATTGATATGTATAATAGCCCTGAGGTTGGTAAATGATTTCATTTCCTTCAATATGAAGTGTACAATCGTTTGAAATAGTAGAATTGTAATCGCTGTACTCGAGTAGAACAGCATGTGCTGCTTCTTGAAGATATGCTGCTTGGCTTTGGTTTAATGAACCAAAAAATGAATTTTCAACAGGAGATTCTCCCCAAATAAGTCCATGAAATACTGCTGCAGCTAAATAACTCCCGCTGTAATTTGGATGACTTTCGTCACTTGAATGTAGGACTAAGGCTGGGTCTGTTGTAGAATAAGTCAATGCGTAATCCCAAGCCTTGCCCACAGGAGCAACCTTTGCACCCACCATGCTTGCAATTTCATTGTATGCACTAGCAAGAGTGTCAGTCATATGCGAAAAATCAACAAAATCAACACTACAATATTCCCCATTTGTTGTACACTGCATTCCACCGTATTGCCTTCCCCAAGTCATGTACATTACTGTTTGTGCACATAAGTTTGAATTTGTTATTGATTCATGAAGACTTTCTACACCTGGATACATCCAATTGAACCTCAGGAAATCTATTGTTGGTACTTGACTTTGGTCTTGTAGAACAACATAATCCCAATTCCCCTGCTGTATTTTCTCTAAAGAGGTTTCATTAGTAGAGTGCTGGTAAAGAGTATGCCCGCCAGGAGTGTTACTATCTGTTATTACAACATCACCATTTGCTGCAGCGAATTGACTAACCAAATTGGGTAGATTATTAGACGTAGTGTAGCTGTTTCCAAGGAAAAGAACTCTTAAAGTGTCTTGGGCTTGAATATTTAAGCCCAAACCAATTGCAAGTACAATCACTAGATGTTTCATGGGAAAAAGTTAGTAATGTTCAGCGACAAATTTTTCAAGGTATTCCTTAATTAGGTGCCTAACACTTCTGAATTGATTTAATATCTCCTCCTCACTGCCAGTAGCTTTTGCTGGGTCAGGGAAATTAAAATGATGCCTTTGAACTTTAGAAGGGAAGTGAGGACAATTTTCGGCTGCGTGGTCACATACTGTAATTATATGGTCAAAGTTTATATCACTGTACTCTTCAATGTGATTTGAAGTGTTGCTTCTTAAATCAATATCAATCTCATCCATTACCCTTATTGCTTTGGGATTAACTCCGTGAGTTTCTATTCCTGCGCTATAAACTCCAACATTTGGCAGCAAGTTTTTAAGCAAACCCTCAGCTATTTGGCTTCTGCAAGAGTTTCCAGTGCAGAGTATCAAGATGTTATTTGGCCTTGTAGAAGATTCCATAAATTAAAAATAAAATTCCAGGCGCTGATAGTCCTTCAACCCAAGTGTTAAAGCCCAAATCAGGTCTCATAATGTGAAATATCACAAGACATGAAGTGGTTATTGCTCCACCAATTAGGTGTGATTTCCACCAAGAAATAATTAAGCCAATTGATACGCCTATAGGGAAGAATGAGAATAATATTACCTCGAAAGTAGATTTGAAAGTAGCAGGTTCTGGTGCGAATAATTGTCCTATCAAAGCTAAACCCATGAATGCAAGACTAAATGCACTCCACGTTTTTGCAGTTAATAGTAATGCCCTCTGCATTCTACATTTCCTTTAGTGATAGTAATCGATCAAGCCTTGGGCCTTTTTCTGTTTGTTTTAGAGTACAAATCTCATTTGATGCATCGTGCTCCAAAAAAAGATGGTATCCATTGTCAGCAGCTTCGTTGAAAATTCTTTTACGTTCCTCTAAAGTAAGCATGGGGCGAGTGTCATAACCCATTACGTATGGAATTGGAATATGTCCTACAGAGGGTAGGAGGTCAGCCATGAAAACTAGTGTTTCTCCTTTGTGTGATATTATTGGGCACATTTGGGCATCGGTGTGCCCATTAACTACAAATGCATCAAAACCAAGTCCGGTTTCTATTCTGTGGGCATCATCTGAAGCGTCAATGAATTTTAACTGGCCACTTTCTTGAAGTGGGAGTATGTTTTCAGACAAAAAGCTAGCTCGTTCTCTAGCATTGGGCTCTGTGGCCCACTTCCAATGTCTCTTATTACTCCAATATGTTGCGTTTTTAAAAGTGGGTCTATACCCATCTCTAGCTACGTTCCATTCAACAGCGCCTCCAACATGATCAAAGTGAAGGTGGGTAAGGAATACATCTGTAATATCATTTCTAGAAAACCCTGCTGAAGCCAAACTCTTGTCCATAGAATCTTCGCCATGTGGATGGTAATGGCTGAAAAACTTTTCATCTTGTTTATCGCCAAGCCCACAATCAATTAGGATTAATCTGTCTCCGTTTTCTACCAAAAGTGACCTCATAGCCCAAGGGCACAAGTTGTTTGAATCAGCAGGATTAGTGCGTTCCCAAAGCTTCTTAGGGACTACCCCAAACATTGCTCCACCATCAAGTTTAAAATTCCCGTTGTGAATAGTGTAAAGCTCCATGTTACGAAGGTAGTAACCACGCGATGGTTCGTACCTTTGTCTTTTGAATTCTATAACTAATGCCGCTTTCTACACTGAATGCTATTTCGCCAGTTGATGGCCGATACCGTAGACACACTGAACCTCTAGCGCCACTTCTATCTGAATGGGGGCTTATTCGTCATAGAGTAGAGGTTGAGATTAGATACTTTATCGACCTTGTTGAACTTCCTCTACCTCAGCTTAATGACTTTCCATCGGATAAAAAGGAGAGTCTTGCTACACTTTACGAGGGTTTCACTGAGGAGAATGCATCTAGAATAAAAGAAATTGAATCAATAACCAACCACGACGTAAAAGCAGTAGAGTATTGGATCAAGGAGGAGATGGAAAAAATGGGATTAGCGAAGTGGAGTGAGTTTGTTCACTTTGGGCTTACATCACAGGATGTAAACAATACTGCGATACCTCTGTCTCTTAAAAGAGCAACTGAAGATGTTTACTTGCCAATTTTAGATGAAGTTATTTGCACATTAAAGAGCTTAGCTTCAGATTGGAATGCAGTGCCAATGTTGGCTAGAACTCATGGCCAAGCGGCATCTCCTGTAACTCTTGGGAAGGAAATAATGGTGTTTGTTGAGCGACTTCAAATCCAAAGAGATGCGGTTGCGAATTCGGTATACGCTGCCAAATTCGGCGGTGCAACAGGTGGTTTTAATGCACATAAAGTTGCTTACCCTGATGTAGATTGGGTGAGTTTTGGAAACTCTTTTGTTGAGGCAAACTTGGGCCTTCACAGATCTAAGGTGACAACCCAAATCGAGCATTACGATCATCTTGCAGCATGGTGTGATGCACTACGTAGAGCACATACTGTTATGATAGACTTGGATAGGGATGTATGGACTTACATAAGTTTAGATTACTTCAAGCAGAAAATTGTAAAAGGCGAGGTGGGGTCTTCAGCAATGCCACACAAAGTGAACCCAATTGATTTCGAAAACAGTGAAGGGAACTTTGGAGTTGCCAATGCTATGCTTCAGCATTTCGCTGAGAAACTTCCAATCTCAAGAATGCAAAGAGATCTTACTGATTCAACTGTTTTGAGAAATGTTGGTGTGCCTTTAGGGCATGCAATTATCGCATTAAGATCACTACAAAAGGGACTGGGTAAATTATTGCTAAATGAAAGTGCGCTTGAGGCAGCTCTTGAAGCAAATTGGGCTGTTGTTAGTGAAGGAGTCCAAACAATTTTAAGACGCGAAGGCTACCCTAAGCCATACGAAGCTCTCAAAGCCCTAACTAGGACAGGAGAGGCAATTACTGCTGAAACGATGAGTAATTTCATTGATAAATTAGACGTTAGCGATTCGGTGAAAGCAGAACTAAAAGCAATAACACCTTCATCATACACTGGGTATTCTGAATCATTAGCACTTGACTAGGCTTAAAGTACTTTTTCCACTATTAAAAAATTACAGCTGGAACCTTCTAGCTAACGCCTTGCTTAATGCATTAGGCGCAGTACTTTCTCTATTCTCATTTCTAAGTGTAGTCCCTTTCTTGAGAATTTTATTTGGGGGAGGTGCCAACGAGTTGAATTCTACTGCCTCAGACCTTCCAGGAAAAATTGGCGCTTGGTTTGATGCGTATGTGCTTGAAGTTGGATCATCACATGCATTAATTGTTATTTGTTGCTCTGTAGTGGTCCTTGCCATCCTTAAGAATGTCACTACTTATTTAGCAATGTACAGCTTAGCTACAATAAGAACTGGTGTGAGTAGAGATTTGAGAAACAGTACTTACAGCAAGCTTTTAGGTAAGCAAATGAATTGGTTTACCGATTCTAGAAAGGGTGATATAATGAGCAGGCTTACAGTCGATCTTAACGAGGTTGAAGTGAGTATAGTTGGATCTATAGAGGTGATGTTTAAATCGCCGCTTTTGATTTTTATTTCGTTTGGCGCTTTGCTTGCTTTGAGTTGGGAGCTAACATTGTTTGCAATGCTCTTCCTTCCATTAAGTGGAATTGTAATTAGCAGAGTAGCAAAGAAACTTAAAAAGTCAGCATTAAGGGGCAAAGAGGAGTTGGGTTCATTGAGTAATATCCTTGAGGAAACTCTTAGTGGGATGAAGATTATTAAGGCATTTGGAGCCCGAAAGGATTTCCAAAAACGCTATGAGGATCGCAATCAAAAGCACTTTTATGCGATGAGGAAAATGTTCCAAAGAGAGTACATGAGTTCGCCATTAAGTGAGGTGATTTCTCTAACGGTTATGGCTATTCTTTTGGGATACGGAGGTACTATAGTGTTGACAGGAAATACTGGTCTAACAGGTGATTGGTTTATAGGTTACTTAGTTGTATTCTCTCAAATTATTCCTCCAGCAAGGGCTCTTAGTGATGGATGGTTTAGAGTTAGCAAAGGAGTTGCTTCCTTAGATAGAATAGAGGAAATGTTTGAGCAGGAAGAAGGTCAAATCCTCAAAGACGGTTCAGAAAAATTCACTAGTCTTGTAAATTCTATAGTTTTCGAAAATATAAGCTATTCTTACCAAGAGGGAAAGGTGCTTGATTCAGTTAATCTTGAAATCAAAAAGGGTGAAGTGGTAGCATTAGTTGGAGCTTCGGGTTCTGGAAAAACTACACTTAGTAATTTGCTTGTAAGATTTGATGATCCCTCTGATGGATCAGTAAAAATCGATGGTGTAGATCTTAGAGATTTGAGTTTATCTGCTTGGAGATCAAGCTTAGGTGTGGTAACTCAGGATGCAATACTCTTTAATGGGAGTATTGAATCAAACATTGCACTTTGCGATTCAAATCCATCTCCTGCAAGACTTCAAAGCGCAGCAAAATCTGCACATGTTCTAGAATTCTCAGACCAGCTTCAACAGGGTTTACAGTCAGAGGTAGGAGATGTAGGAGGAAAACTTAGTGGAGGGCAGAGACAGAGAGTTGCACTTGCGAGAGCTCTTTACAGAGATCCATCAGTACTTATTCTAGACGAAGCAACTTCAGCGTTAGATGCTGCTTCAGAACATGAAGTTCAGCAAGCTCTTGACGAAGCAATGAAGGACAGGACGGTTCTTGTTATTGCGCATAGTTTATCTACTGTTCGTAAAGCAGATAAAATTGTCCTTCTTGATAGCGGAAAGATTGTTGAGGAAGGAACACATAGTGAACTCATGGAAAAAGGTGGTTCATACGCTAAACTTGTAGACTTACAATCCTTATCATAAGTGTCTTTCAAACTTGAAAATATTAGGCCAACTGTAATAGCGGGCCCTTGTTCAGCAGAAAATAGAGATCAGGTTTTTGCTACGGCAAAGGAGTTGAAAAAGAACAAGAAAATTAAATATTTCCGAGCAGGGTTGTGGAAACCTAGAACAAGGCCAAATAGCTTTGAAGGTGTTGGTTCTAAGGGTATGGTTTGGCTTTCGGAAGTACAAGCTGAACTTGGTATCCCTGTAATGACAGAGGTTGCAAATGCCGAACACACAGAACTAGCTTTAAAGCATGGTTTAGATGCGGTTTGGATTGGCGCACGTACAACAGTTAGTCCATTTTCAGTCCAAAACATTGCAGACGCACTCAAGGGCACATCAATGCCAGTAATGGTGAAAAATCCAATGCATGCTGATTTGGGCTTATGGTTAGGGGCAATTGAAAGATTTTCATCATCCACATCGGGAGAAGTTGCAGCATTGCATAGAGGCTTCTCGAACTTCACCCAGCACAAGTATAGAAATGCACCAATGTGGGAGCTGCCAATCGGATTGAAATCAGAATTGCCTGACGTAAGTCTTTTTTGCGACCCTAGTCATATCTGTGGAAACACTTATTTATTAGGTTTTGTAGCCCAAAAGGCAATGGACTTAGGTATGGATGGATTGATGCTAGAAACACATGTTTTGCCAGAACAGGCACTAAGTGATTCGACTCAACAAATCACTCCTTCACAACTATCTGAATTAATTGATGGGTTAGAGATTAGATCTTCTCTAAAGGATTCTTCTTCAGATAGAGACCTAAGTGCATTGAGAATTCAGATGGACTCTATAGATGAACAGCTGATGGAATTGCTAAGTGGAAGAATGGACATCGCAAAGCAAATGGGAGAGTTCAAGAAGGAGGAAGGTTTAACAGTTCTACACCTTGAGAGATGGAGGGAGATTGTTAGGACTAGAATGAATTGGTCTAAGGAGCTAGGTCTAAGTGAAGAGTTTATTCTAAGAGTTTTGGAACAGGTTCACAAAGAGAGTATCAAAGTCCAAACCGACGTGATGAACAATGACTCTTAATTAGAGTCTGGACAATTAAAATCTGTTGTTGGAGTGTCAGTCTTTTTGATTGCATTGTATCCGCCTAGGACTTCAATAGCATTGTGTATCCCGTTCTTTTTTAGAATTGAGTTTGCTATTACTGATCTGTAACCACCTGCACAATGAATGTAGAATTCTCCTTTCGGCATAGAATCAAAATGATCTGTCAGGAAGCTAAGGGGAGCATGGCTAGCACCTTCTACATGTTCTGACGAATACTCTTCAGGTCGTCTAACATCTAAAACCTTTGTAGAAGAATCATTATTCACTTTTTGAGCAAGTGTCGAAGCGTCAACTGCTTTAATAGCGTCAACATTTCTTCCTGAATTCTTCCAACTTTCAAACCCACCATCAAGTATTCCTATAACATTGTCGAAACCAACTCTAGAAAGTCTAGTAATGGCTTCTATCTCAGTCCCAGGTTCTGCAACGATTAATAGCGGCATTTTTACATCTACTAATAGAGCACCAACCCAGGGAGCAAATGTCCCTGAAAGACCAATAAATATTGAACCAGGTATAAAGCCCCGAATAAATTCACTTTGGTGTCGTACGTCTAAAACTAATGCTTCAGCCACTTCAGATGCTGTGATAAATTGCTCAACGTTAAGCTTGTTTTGGCCATTAGCAATTACCTCGTCTATAGACTTGTAACCGTGCTTATTCATTGCAACATTAAACCCAAAATAATCAAGAGGTTTAGGTAGCCCTTCGCAAAGCTCTTTCACAAACTCCTCCTTAGTCATATCTGACCTTAATGCGTAGTTGTGTTCTTTTTCATGGCCCAATGTCCCAATAGTTTCCTTGCTCATATTCTTTCCACAAGCTGAACCTGCACCATGGCCTGGATAAATGATAACATCATCTGGAAGTGGAAGTATCTTGTTTCTAATGCTATCGAATAGCATTCCAGCAAGATCCTCTTGAGTCATGTTTGTTGCCTTTTGGGCTAGGTCAGGTCGCCCTACATCTCCAAGGAAAACAGTGTCTCCTGAGAAGATGGCATGTGGTTGTTCTTGCTTGTCGTATACCAAATATGTTGTGCTCTCCATTGTGTGACCTGGAGTATGAATAGCTTCTATCTCTACTTTCCCAATTTTAAATCTCTGCCCGTCTTCAGCAATCAATGCCTCAAATCCAGTTTTTGCAGTGGGCCCAAATACGATTTGTGCTCCAGTTTTCTCTGCTAGAGTCAAGTGTCCAGAAACAAAATCAGCGTGGAAATGAGTTTCAAAGATGTATTTGATCTTAACTCCATCTCGTTCAGCCATATCGATATACTGTTGAACCTCTCTAAGTGGATCTACAATTGCTGCTTCATCGCAGCATTTTATGTAGTACGAACCTTGAGCTAAACAACCAGTATATATCTGTTTAATTTCCATATTTGGATTAATTATGATGTAAAATTAGCGCTTTCTTTTGTAGATAATATGCACAAATGAAAGAAGTATTCCAAGTACAATACCCTCAACCATCCCCATAAATAACGTTACACAAAATGTTGCAATAAGTAATAGGGATTCTATTCTGTTGTTCTTCCATAATTTAATTGGAAGTTTTGGGTCAAAGAAGCTCATTACTGCTGATATAATTATTGCAGCAAGAACTGCAAGTGGAAGATGATAAAATAGTGGAGTGAAGAATAAAAGAGTCAATGCAATTAGCGATGATGCAAAAAGCGACGAAAGAGGGGTTGATGCCCCAGCTTGGTCATTAACTGCTGTCCTAGAAAACCCGCCTGTAGTTGGATAAGACTGGAAAAACGAGCCAATAATATTTGCAACTCCTAATGCTCTTAATTCTTGATTTGGGTCAATTTTATATCCGTGTTTTTCTGAAAGTGCTTTCGAAACCGAGTAAGCCTCCATAAATGCTATCAAAGCCAAAGTAAATGCAATGGGCAATAACTTTATAGTGCTATCAAAATTCGGAACCCCAAATGAAGGAAGGCCTCTTGGGATATCTCCGACAATTTTCACTCCTTCCCAGTTTAGCCTAAACCATTTTACACAAATAATCCCTAGTAATACTGCTATTAAGGCAGATGGAAGCTTAATTTTACTTTTAACCTTAGATATCATAGAAATAATGATAATTGTTAGAATTCCAATTAATACTGTTGGTTGATTGAATTGGTTAATTGTGTTTAATCCTTCACTTACAATATTCTGAATTTTTGTATCTCTTTCAATTGGTATTCCAGTAAGGTTAGCTATTTGATTAGCTGAAATTATTAAAGCTGCTGCAGATGTAAACCCACTTATAACAGGTTTAATAAGTATTTTGACAATAAAACCTGCTCGCATTATTCCCAAAATCAATAAAATACAACCCATTATCAATGAGAGCAAGATTGCCATATTTATATAACTTGAAGATCCGATTGTTGCAATTACAGATAATCCAGCTGCAACTAATAAAGAATCCATCGCAACCGGACCAACCGAAAGTTGTCTTGATGTGCCTGTAAGAGTATAAATAATTTGAGGTATAAGTGATGCGTAAAGCCCAAATTCTATAGGAAGTCCAGCTATCATGGCGTATGCCATACCCTGTGGTATCAGCATAACTCCAACGGTTAATCCAGCTTGTAAATCAGCCCAAAAGTTAGCCGATTTATATTCTGGCAACCATGAAATTATAGGTAAGAGCTTTTTTAGCACCTCGCAAAGGTAAGAGTTCAAATGGAAGTGTGTCGATAAGCTCGAACAACCTAATCATTATTTTGGTAAAACGTTTATGGTTATATCACCAATCACTTTAGATGGACGATGTTCTTCGCTCACTAGGTTCCCTTTTTGTTCAATCATTTATCTTAACAATAATTCTTTGTTCCAAAAAGTTTATTAAAAGGGTATATGCTTGTCAAAATTCACTCAATTTCTAATAAAAAAATGATTTTCACCTGCTTAGGGTACTTTCTTCTTGCAAATTTCCAAAGTGGATTAGTTCAGCTAATTTTTGATTTATTTCTAAATTTAGTATTGTGCCCAGGGCGGGACTCGAACCCGCACGCCCTAACGGACACATGGCCCTCAACCATGCCTGTCTACCAATTTCAGCACCTGGGCAGTGCAGAATTTAATTCCTAAATTTCTTTCTAGATTTAACCCTAGAAGCATTATGTGACCCGGCTGGGACTCGAACCCAGGACCCTCTCATTAAAAGTGAGATGCTCTAACCAACTGAGCTACCGGGTCAATGACCCTTGTTTTGGGGTGCAAAGATAGTTATAAACTATGTTATGCAAGCCGATAAGCTATAAATTTTGGTCAATTTTAATAACAATCATTAGTTCTTTATCTTGCAAGACAATTACTTAAAAAATGAAACATTTCTTTTCTCTAATTTTTATTCTTTCTTCTTGTACATATCTGTGCTTTTCACAGTCTGATATTCCAGGTCAAACTGTATTTGAAGCTGTATTTGGTAAAAGTGTAGAACTAGATTACAAAAAATGTTGCTTTGCCGCATATGGATGGCACAAAACGTCAAAGATTAAATTTGAAGAAGTTCATGTACAAGATCTTGATAGTGAAGATATAGCATTTGAATTGTTACAATTAGGGATTCTACCTATAGATACAGAACAGTATTTCACTACTCCAAGTGGTCAAATAGTAATTGTTTCAAAAGAAGAAAATTTTAAAAAGGTCTATGACAGATTTTTAATCAATTTAGATGCTAAAAAAGACAAGTGATGAGATTATTACTCGGATTGATAACCCTATTATTTTTTATTCCATATTCTTCAATTCATTCGCAAGATCTTGAAATAACCATTGACTCTGACGATACACAGCAATGTGAAGGAGTTTTACTTGATACAGGTGGTAATGGTGGTAGTTATGGGGCAAATGAAAATCATTCGATAACATGGTGTGCTCAAAATCCAGAAACAGTTCTAAATTTATACTGGGCAATTTTCTCTCTCGTTGAAAATTCTACAATCACTATTTATGATGGTGACAGTAATGATGCCCCACTAATTGGGATTTTTTCTGGGACAGAGTTGCAATCAGAAAACATTACCTCTACAAATCCAACTGGGTGTTTGACAGTTGAGTTTGTTTCAGTCGAAGGAGGTGGTAATTTTGGTGCACTTGTTTCATGTGGCGAACCATGTGAACCACCTTTAGCCCATGCATATTGGTCTAATGATAATCAGCTGCCATATGTTGATGGATATTACAGAGCTTGTCTTGGAGACTCACTTACATTGATTTCAGATTCTTCAACTTCTGCAGGTGATAATAATCCAATCGTATCATGGGAATGGAATATGGGGGATAATGTTACTTACTCAGGTGAACCCTCAATAACCCATGTTTATGATAATCCTGGTTTATACACAATTGATTTAATTATTGAAGACAGTAACGATTGTCAAAATCAAAATACTATTGATTTTAGAGTTTTAGTATCTACAGATGCTAATCCGATTATAACATCAGATTTTCCAATTTGTGTAAATGATACTGCTGTAATTGAAGGTACGATTAGCGGTGTGCCTTACATTGCTGAACCTAGTAATGATTTTGGTGATGGTCTTTATATACCAGATGACCAGACTCAATGTTTTTACAGTGAACTAACATTTACAAGTTTTGCTCCAGGTTCAGTAATTGATGATGCTACTGTCGATATTGAAAGTTTTTTCGTTAATATGGAGCATAGTTATATGGGTGATCTAACCATAATGCTTGAATGCCCAAATGGCCAATCAATTTATGTTCACCAGCAAGGTGGAGCTTCAACTTATCTTGGTGAACCAATTGATGACAATACTGAGGAAATTCCAGGAATAGGTTATGATTATTCTTGGGAACCATTATCAACAAACGGAACATGGGCAGATAATGCTGGTTTCGGTGGTACACTTCCTGCTGGCTCTTATGCATCAGAACAACCATTTTCGAATCTTGACGGTTGTCCATTGAATGGAACATGGCAAATTGAAGTATGTGATTTATTTGGCATAGATAACGGCTTTATTTTTGATTGGGGAATTCAATTTGATCCAGAACTATATCCTGAAGTAGTTTCCTTTACTCCTGTTTTTAATTTAGAAGATTGCGATTCTACCTATTGGTATACATTCGATACACCAGAAAATATTGAATATGAATATATTCTAGAAGAATCTCAAGACGACGGTGATTGTAGTACTGTTGAAATAAATCCAGATACTACAGGAATTCATACATTGATATTTCACACTATCAATAACTTTGGTTGTCATTATGAGGACACCCTTATTGTTGAAGTAAAAGGTGTTGATTTCAATCTAAGAGCAACACCACAGCAATTTTGTGGTCAACCTTTACCAATTATTGCTACTTTTAATAATTTTGGTGTTTCTCTAGAAGATTGTGATTTTGAATGGTCCTATACCTCTAGTTCTGGAGATGTAGATATAGTTCCTTTTGCAAACTTCCCTCCATCTGATACTGCAGCTTATTTAAATGAGATGGAAGATCCAACAACTTTTACTTTAGAAGTATCATACAATATACCTAGTTCTAGTGAAACATGTATTAATAGCGACTTTATAGAAATTGAAACTTGTGAAATAACTATACCGAATGTATTTACACCAAATGGCGATGATCATAACGATGAATGGTATGTAGATGGTCTCGGATCATTTTTTGGCAGCGAAGTATATATCTACGATAGGTGGGGGGTTGAAGTCCATTCTTATAAAATTGGCAGTGAAGGAATCAATCCAAAGTGGAATGGTGAAATACAGAACCCAGTATTTAAAGATGTAACAGTTGCAGAAGGAGTTTATTATTATGTTGTTAAAGTATACCAATCTGAAGGGGAAGAACTATTTGTAGTTGATCAAGATTGTCCTTGTCAAAATGGTGGATTCGATATAGACTGTTGCCAAGATAATAGCATGATTAACCAGGATGAATGGACTACTTATACAGGAATTCTAACAATAAATAGATAATTAAGTTTTTACTTTACTTTTTTAGTAGGCGTCCACTCATCAATAGGAAATACTTTAGTAATCTTTTGATACACAACAGAAGGAATTAGATAGCCCACTTAAAATGCATTCATTTAGGTTTTTACTTTTTCAAAAGCATACTTAACATCTTCTGCAGAAATAAGAAGAAAGTGATTTTCTTCTTTTTCATGAAGCGAAGGTAAGAGTCTTATTCACACCTTATGTGGGAAGAAATGATAGATATTCTTCACACTTGATTGAAATTAGCTATATATATTACATATGTGAATAGAGTAGATGAATATCGCCACAAAGGAATGAGGCGCAAGCTTTCTGAAGAGCTTGTAAATATGGGAATTTCAAATCCAAACGTACTTAATGCTATCAAGAAAATTCCTAGACATTTTTTTATAGATTCTACATTTGAGAAGCATGCATATACTAATAAGGCTTTTCCAATTGCTTCAGGTCAAACTATTTCGCAACCCCACACTGTTGCAAATCAAACTGAGCTATTAGGATGTAAAGCTGGAGATTTGGTTTTGGAAATTGGAACAGGCTCTGGATATCAGTGTGCTGTGCTATGTGAAATGGGGATGAAGGTACACTCAATTGAAAGGCAAAAAGATCTATTCGATTCTGCGGGGCCTTTGTTGCGATATCTTGGGTATAAACCATTTCTTTATTATGGTGACGGATATAAGGGGAAAAAGTCATTTGCTCCATTTGATGGAATTATTGTTACTTGTGGAGCTCCATTCGTTCCCGATGCTTTAAAAAGTCAACTTAAAGTGGGTGGAAGGCTTGTTATTCCTGTTGGTTCTGACGGAAAACAAAGAATGCTCACATTTGACAAATTAAAAGGAGGTGATTTAGTTGAGAATGACCACGGTGATGCAGCATTTGTTCCAATGCTTGCATCAAGAGCCAGAGATTAGAGTATAGAATCTATATCGCCTCTTCCTTCTCTAATAACTTCAGGGATGCCTGACGAACAATCTATAATTGTTGATGCGTATAACTCGCCAAACCCTCCATGCACTACAGCATCAACCGCATGTCCATGTCTTTCTTCAATTAATTCAGGATCTGTTGTGTACTCTAGAATTTCGTCATCATCGTGAACAGAAGAGACTACAAGAGGTTTTCCTATTTCTCTAAGAATAGCTTGGGCTACTGCGTTGTCAGGAATCCTAATGCCAATAGTTTTTTTCTTACTCCTAAATAGTTTAGGAACATTACCTCCGGAAGGAAGTATGAATGTAAATGGCCCAGGTAAAGCTCTTTTTATGAGTTTGAAAATCTCGTTAGGCACTGGCCGCGAGTACTTGCTTAGGTTGCTTAGATCTGAGCAAAGAATGGAAAAGTGAGCTTTATTTGGCCTTAGACCTTTTAATCTTGATATCCTTTCAAACCCCTTACTGCTACCTAATAGACAGGCAAAACTGTAAACAGTATCAGTAGGACAAACCACTAAACCATCCTTTTCAAGAATGGATACTACCTGTTTAACTCTATCAAATTCTGGTTCTTCTTGGTGTATCCTAATTATCAAATTCTTGTATTTTACCCTTTAGCTTTAGCATGATCTGCTAAGAATTTTTCAAGACCAATGTCAGTTAATGGGTGCTTAAGTAAGCCTAACATAGCACTTAATGGACCAGTCATGACATCAGCTCCAATTCTAGCACAATCAATGATGTGCATAGTGTGGCGAACACTGGCAGCAAGAATCTCTGTACTAAACTCGTAATTGTCGTATATCTCACGAATAGACTCAATTAACTCTAATCCATCAGAACTTATATCGTCTAATCGACCAATAAAAGGACTTACGTAAGTTGCACCTGCTTTAGCTGCAAGTAAAGCTTGGCCGGGAGAGAAAACTAATGTGCAGTTAGTTCTAATTCCTTTTGAAGTAAAGTAGCTAATTGCTCTAATTCCATCTTGAATCATTGGAACTTTTACAACGATGTTTGGGTGAAGGCCAGCTAGCTTTTCACCTTCTGCAATCATGCCTTCATAATCAGTAGAAATTACTTCTGCACTTACATCTCCATCAACAATTTCGCAAATAGATTTGTAATGATTTAATACAGCTTCATCTCCCGAAATACCTTCTTTTGCCATCAATGATGGGTTAGTTGTTACTCCGTCTAATACTCCAAACTCTGCTGCTTCGCGAATCTGATCTAGGTTAGCTGTGTCGATGAAAAATTTCATTTATGAAATAAGATTAATTATATTAATGCAATCTTGGACAAAAATAACCATCTTAAGCTCATGTTGACACAAGAAGAGAAGAGAGATATTCAAGATAGAATTAACAAAAAGTTGTCTGATCTTCAAGAAAGGATGGATGAGTATAAACAACTCACTAAACCTATCCCACCCTCTGCATCAATTGGAAGAGTAAGCAGGATGGATGCGATTAACAACAGAAGTGTTAATGAAGCAGCTCTTAGGCAGTTGAAAAATCAATACAAAAGTCTCGAAAACGCATTAAGTAGACTAAAAAAGGATAAGTTTGGGAGATGTGTTAGTTGTGGAAAGAAAATACCTACTGCTAGAATTCATCTAATGCCTGGAGCATTAAGATGTGTTAGATGTTCGTAGTGCTATATCAAAGCAGTAACTTTGTGCAACGTGAAACTTTATGGAATATTATTATTGAGTCTAGCCTTAATCTTTGGAGGCTGCGATTTTAAAGACAATAGCTCTGGGATACCTCACATTGTTAAAGTGAACGATTTTGATCTACGTCAGCTTCAAGACGAAAGATCAGACACTTATGATGTAAAAGAGGTCTGGGTTTATTCAAGTCAAGATATTCTAGGTGTTTTTCCATTACCGGCTACTATTCCATATTTGGATGAGGATGGAAACGGTGTAGTAGATTTAACAATTCTTGCTGGTATTAAAGCAAATGGGATTGCAGCTACACGAACTCCATATAATTTATATGAAGCAGAGAGTTTGTCAAATGAATTTATTGGCGGTGACACTACGGTAATTGAAACATTTCAGACTCAGTATATAAATTCTGCATATGTCGACATGATTGAAGATTTTGAACAAAGTTCAAATCTATTCCATCCCAATTATATTAGCTCAGCAGATATTGTAAGAACAACTAATAACGCATACGTTCTTGATGGCGTTGGTTCAGGTTTGATTTTATTGAATGACACAATGAATCAGTTGTTTTCTGCTACTCAAGTTGAGTTTATTAACCTACCGTCTAATTCAGGTGAAATATGGTTGGAATATGATTATAAAAGCGATAATACATTTTCTATAGGATTAGAAGCTATAGGAGGGTCAGAAGATGGTAGATATCCTATCTACGTGCATAATTCAACTGGAGGAGAATGGAAAAAAATGTATCTAGAGCTAGGGCCAATAGTTTGGACTACTCCAGGTTCAGTTGGTTATGAAATTATTTTAGATGCAATTTTGGATCCAGGTGAAGACTCTGGATATGTAGTAGTTGATAATTTCAAAATTGTTCATTTTTAATGAAGGGAAGAAAAATAGTAGCGAGATTTCTTCCATGGCATTATGCAATTGGTGATTTTATTGCTGGAGCACTTGCTTGGACTGCCTTGTATATATTTAGGAAGATTGAAATTGAAAAGCTTTGGGATTCATGTATAGACAATTTAATTTTTGATGTCAATTATATTTTAGGAGTATTCTTTGTCCCACTTTTCTGGATGGGTTTATATGCTGTTATGGGGATGTATTCAAATACAAGAAGCAGGCATAAAATTCAAGAGTTTTTAAATGTTTTAATTTCAACATCATTTGGTTCTCTTTTACTCTTTTTTACCCTTTTAATTGATGATTATATCGTTGATTATTATCAATTTTATATGACTTTAAGTGTGTTGTTTATTTCACACCTTTCACTAACTCTTGCTTCAAGATTAATTATTGTTTCTAGAACTCTAAGATTAATTTCAAAAGGAGATTGGGCTTTTAAAACCCTTGTTATTGGTGGTTCTAATACTGCCGTTCAATTGGTTGATGATATTCAAACAAATTCTTTTAATTCAACTTTTGAATTAATGGGTTTTATTCAAATAAGTGATGTTTATCCAAAGCTTTCAAAAAAGCTAAAAAGACTTGGCGGTATTGATGATTTAGTTAAAATTATAGAAGATTATAACATTGAAGAGGTTATAGTTGCAATTGAGCCAAAAGACAGAAAGAAAACTGTTGATTTAATTGTTCTTTCTGAAGGTAAGGGTGTAAATATTAAAGTTGTTCCAAATCTTTATGACATGCTTAGTGGTAATGTCAGAACTGGTGCAGTTTATGGCACTCCTTTGATTCACGTTGATAGATTGGTAATGCCTAATTGGCAACGTGTAGTCAAAAGAGCGTTTGATATAAGTTTTTCTCTTATTGCTTTATTATCATTTTTTCCGATTTATGTTTGGCTAGCCTGTGTAGTTAAAATCTCTTCGAAAGGTCCTGTATTTTATAGGCAGGAAAGAGTTGGAAGATTTGGTGTGCCATTTTACATAATTAAATTTAGAACAATGATTGTAAATGCAGAAAGTGGTGCACCTCAATTAAGCTCTGAAGATGATCCAAGAATTACTAGTTCAGGGAAGTGGATGAGGAAATTGAGATTTGATGAACTACCACAGTTTTGGAATGTTCTTATTGGTGAAATGTCATTGGTGGGACCGAGACCAGAAAGGCAATACTTTATTGATAAAATCAAGGAAAGAGCACCACACTATACACACTTGCAAAAAGTAAGACCAGGTATAACTTCTTGGGGCCAAGTGAAATATGGTTATGCTGAAAATGTAGACCAAATGATTCAAAGACTTAGGTTCGACATTATGTACATAGAAAACATGAATCTAGCATTAGATATGAAAATTTTGATTTATACGGTTCGAACAATCATTAAGGGTTCTGGAAAATGAAGATTATTTGTATTGGTAGAAATTATAAACTTCACGCTGAAGAGTTGGGTAATACGGTTCCAGACGAACCACTGTTTTTTCTAAAGCCAGATAGTGCAATCCTTCCAAGAAAACACGCTTTTTATCTGCCAGATTGGACTGATGATGTACAACACGAAGTTGAGCTTGTTATCAAAATCAGAAAGCTGGGGAAGGGGATACAGAAAAAATTTGCTCCGAGATATTATTCTATGGTGGGGCTTGGTATAGATTTTACAGCTAGAGATGTACAATATGAAATGAAGTCAAAAGGACACCCTTGGGAAAAGTCAAAAGGATTTGACGGATCTGCTGTGGTGTCTAATTTGTTTATTCCATTGCAAGACTTGGGAGGAGATGTTCAGAATTTAAATTTTGAATTGAAAAATAACGGAAAAGTTGTTCAGAGTGGAAACTCAAGTGAAATGATTTTCTCAGTGGACGATTTAATTGTCTATTTGTCTAAGTACATGACACTTAAAACAGGTGATCTTATTTACACAGGTACTCCGGCGGGAGTCGGAACAGTAAAAAATGGTGATTTGTTAACAGGTACTCTTGAAGGAAATCACATGTTTGATGTGAGAGTTCGATAATGATTCAGTAGAATTGTAATTCAAATTGTATGTTATGCATTTGATTTTTGTTGGATATATGGGGAGCGGAAAATCAACGCTCGGTAAAAGGATAGCAGATAAAACGGGCAAGCCTTTTATTGACATGGATAATGTCCTTGAAGATAGATTTGGTTGTACAATCAGTGACTTTATTGAGGACTATGGGATGGAGTCATTTAGGACTGAAGAATCCGATCTTTTAAGAGAAATAATGTCAGGCCCCAGTTCGGTTATTGCAACAGGTGGTGGAACACCCTGTTCAAAGGGAGCTATGGAGTGGATGAGACGACATGGAGTGGTTGTGCATTTGAGCGTAACACCAAAAGTTTTGGCCCAAAGATTAAAAGGAAATTGTGGGAATAGACCTATGCTTCATGGAGTAAAACCTGAAGATTTAGAAAGGACAATAGGACGTCAGCTTTTAGTTAGAGCATCTTCTTACTCTGGAGCAAATACGAAGTGGGATGAAGAATATTTCGACGAAGAACTTTTAGACGCAAAGCTTGAGTCTATAGGTTGGAGGATGCGAGAGGTACTATAATTCTAAGTACACAGCGTCTTTACCTTCAGTCTTTTTGTTTAGAACAACGCTTATGTGTTGGTCGACGTGAGTAGATAGTGATAGCCCACAATAATCGGCTCTAACAGGGAATGATCTGTGTATTCTGTCAACAAGAGTAGCAGTATATACTCCCTTTGGTTCTGAATCAAGTACGTGCTTAACAGAGTAAATCATCGTTTTGCCTGAATTCAGGACGTCATCAATTACAATTACTACTTTGTTGGAAATATCCTCTGAGTTGATACTGCACTTTATCTCACTTCCCAGGGGATTGTCCTTATTGAGCTCAATTGATTCATTTCTAGACTTAAGCTTTCCAATTGAATTGAGAATATCGTTTAGCCTTTTTGCCACCTCAACACCTTGGCCTTTAATTCCTAAAAGAACCAACTCTTTTTCCATGTAGTGGTCTTCAAGCATTTGACGAGCCATCCTTTCAAGCTTGCGCTTAATCTGTTCGTTATTTAGAATTTTATTTCTCTTCATCTATTGAGGTCAATTTTAGGAATAAATCCATCAATTCTTTCAAATAAAGCTACAGATTCTACATGTGAAGTATGTGGGAATTGATCTACTAATTTGAATTGAGTCAATTTGTAGCCATTTTCTGCAAGTGTTGCTATATCTCTAGCTTGGGTTGCAGGATTACAACTTACATAGACCATTCTATCTGCTTGAAGCCTAATGATCTTTCTTAGTGTTTTAGAAGAGATTCCAGCTCTTGGAGGGTCCATTACTAGTGTTCTGATTTTTCCTCTATACTCTGGATAATCAAGTAGAAACTTCCCTACATCAGCAGCGTAAAACTCAATATTTGAAGACTTATTCCTTTGGGCACTAATTTTTGCATCTTCAATTGCTGACTCTACAATATCGACACCAATGACTTTGCCAGAGTGTTCTTTCGCTATAAGTTGAGAAATGGTTCCAGTTCCGCAAAACAAGTCTAAAACAACAGCATCTTTACCTCCAAGGTCTTCACCAAGGGCAAAGTTTAGCACTTCTGCATAAAGCCTCTCAGCACTTTGGGGATTTGTTTGGAAAAAGCTGCTAAGACTAATGTCGAATTTTAATCCGTGAAGGGTTTCAGTAATTCTCTCTCTCCCGTATATAAGGGTACTTGCTCCATCCCTTGCCTCAACTCTTTCTCCGATATCGTCATTAATAGTGTGTAGAATCCCAGCAACTCTATCTCCCCAAAGCCCTTTTATGAATTTCACGAATTCTTCAGGCATAAACTGCCCTTTACCTCCTGATGTCGTTACAATGTTGATGAGAAGTGAGTCCTCTGTTAAAGAGCGTCGAACAACTAAAAATCTATAAAAACCTTCTCTTTTGGGAGGGTGCCAAGCTGGAAGACCAGTAGCCTCACACCACTTTCTAATTTTAATTAGATCACTCTCAACTTGCTTATCGAACAATCCAGAGTCTGAATCTAAATTCTCTACTGCCCACCAAGTACCTCTGTGCTTAAAACCAAGCCCAAACCCATCTTCCTTTTCACGACTCTCAATATTGTGCAAAATAGAAGAGAAGCTGTACTCCATTTTATTTCTGTAATGCCAAGAATTAGGTGAACGCACAAAGCCCTTGTATAATTTCTCTGGATTTTCTAATCCAGCTATTCTCTTGTACAATTCAAGAGTAGTCTCCTCTTTGTACTTGTGTTGTATATCAATTGGGAATGTTGCATAAGGCGCTCCTGGGATTGGTTGGTATTGTAATTCAATTTCCTCCGAAGCGGGATTAATGACATCCATCAAGCGACATTCTGCATATCTTCTCTTACATCTGCTGACCTGTGCTCTTACTGTTTGGCCTGGGAAAGTGTTCTGGACAAAAATTGTGAAATCACCTTTATCCGTTGGGATTTTAGAGACTCCTTTACCACCAAATGCAAGTCCATTAATCTCGGCTTCTAGGACATGCCCTTTTCTAAACATTCTTTGTCTACCCATTTCACCTGTAAATGTAAAGCTCGTTGTAGCTCAAACAGCTAAATTTGTCAACGATGTTCAATATTTTAACTCTAATACTTTTCTCTTTTTTTATATCAGTCCAAACTGATAGCGAGTGGACTGTAGCTTCCTTCAATATCAGGTACGATAACCCAAATGACCCTCTTACCTGGAATGAAAGGAAGCAAGAGGTGGCAAATGCAGTCGCATATTTTAACATCGTTGGGTTCCAGGAGGTGTTGCCAAATCAATTAGAAGATTTACAAACCCTGATGCCATGGATGGCGCATTATTCAAGGGGAAGGGAGGCAGATGGAAGCGGAGAAGCATGCCCTATTTTTTGGCAAAGGGATAAGTACGACCTTATGCACTCGGAAACACGATGGCTAGCTGAATTTTGGCAAGAAGAAGGAGAAATAGGTTGGGATGCACAGCTCCCCAGAATAGCTTCAATTGTTACACTCTATCAAAGGTCAACTGGAAAGGTTATAAAAGTGATTAACTCTCATTGGTCTCATGTTAGTTCTGAGGCAAGGGTGGGATCTGCTGAATTGATCAATAGTTGGTCAAATAGCAGAAATGTTGATGCGGTAATAGTGTTAGGGGATTTTAATGCAGAAGATACTACTCCAGAAATCCAAACTCTTATAGAAAATGGATTAGTTGATACTTATTACCATTCTGACGTAAGATGTAGAAGAGGGTTTGGCACATATGTGACTTTTGACCCAGCTAGTAAAAGAAGGTCAAGAATTGATTATATCATGGTAAAAGGAGTGCTTGGAGCGTGGACTTGTGCTGATGAATTCATAAAAAATGGATACTACATTAGCGACCACCTTCCTGTTCATACTTCGCTTATGTGGTAAGAATTTGACGGCGTATATTGTGCAGATATGATTCAAGGAGAGCAACAAAAGACGATGGGAACATGGCCGGTTTTTCTAACCGCTGTTTCAACAATTTTAGGAGCTATTCTCTTTTTGAGGTTTGGATATTCAATTGCCCACGTTGGTCTGATCCAAACTCTTCTTATTATTCTCGTTGGTCATATGGTTACTATCCCTGCAGCTCTTGCAGTTGCTGAGATTGCAACAAACCAAAAGGTAGAAGGAGGAGGAGCCTATTTCATGATATCTAGGTCGTTTGGGCTAAATATAGGAGGGTCTATTGGTATTACTTTGTTCTTATCACAAGCTATAAGCGTTGCATTCTACATAATTGCATTTACAGTTTCAATAAGAGGTCTTCTAGCCTGGATTGAATTGCAATACGGAATTATGTTGGAGCCTATATGGGTGAATTTAGGAATGATGGGATTGCTCACATTGCTAATGCTAACCAAGGGAGCCAATGTCGGGGTTAAAGCACTTTATATTGTTGTTGCAGCACTCGTAGTTGCTTTAATCAGTTTTTTTATTGGCTCAGGCCCCGGAAACCCAAACCTAGATCCAACTGCCACAATTCCTAAAGTGATAAACACAGCTGATGGCGTGATAAACAGATATGGATTCTTTGAAGTATTTACTTTCATCTTTCCAGCATTCACTGGTATAGCTGCTGGATTAGGACTTAGTGGCGACTTGAAAGACCCTAGGATAAGTATCCCAAAGGGGACCATTTATGCAACGATTGTTGGCATCTTAGTCTATGTAGCAGTGTCGTTTAAGCTGTGGTGGTCAGCACCTCTAGAGCATTTGGCTATGGATGAGTTGTACATGGAGAAGATTTCTGTTTGGCCTCCAATGATTGCAATTGGACTAGCTGCCGCAGCAATAAGTTCAGCTCTAGGATCTGTGATGATTGCGCCAAGAACTCTTCAAGCATTAGCAGTAGATGGAGTTTTTCCCGAAAATATTTCAAGCTGGTTGAGTAAGGGTAAGGGGGTGGCAAACGAGCCAGTAAGAGCTTCATTTGTCACTTGCCTAATAGGATTTGCTTTTGTCTCAATTGGAGACATAAATGCAGTTGCAGAGATTATTTCGATGTTCTTCATGGTGACATATGGAGCAATTTGTCTTGTGTCATTCTTAGAATACATGGCAGCAGACCCCAGTTACAGACCGACATTTAAGTCGCATTGGGCAATTAGTTTAGTTGGAGCTATGTTGTGTATTGCACTAATGTTTGGGATGAATACCCCTTATGCCATTGCGAGTATTGTAATAATGATTCTTATCCATGCTTGGGTTGCTCGCAAAGGCAATCAAAGCGGTATGGTTAGACTTTTCAAGGGTATAATTTTTCAAATCACTCGTTCTCTTCAGTTGTCTCTTCAAATGAATGATGATGATGATTTCGAAGACGAAGCGGGGTGGAGGCCTTTTGTTTTAGCGATTTCTCCAGATAGTTTCCAGAGGAAAGAAGGTTATGATATGGTTAGATGGTTAGCTCATAGACATGGATTTGGAACCTACATGCACTTTATTAAAGGTTTCCTTGATTCTAACACTAAGCAGGAAGCCCAAAAGTCACAGAAAGAACTTGTTGATTGGGCAAGGGGAAGTAGGAGTAGGGTACACCTTGATACCATTATTTCTCCATCATTTACATCTGCAATAGCTCAATGCGTTCAATTACCAGGACTAAGTGGAAAGGGTAACAATTTATTCCTGATGGAATACGACCCCAACAACATAGAAAATAGAGATCAGCTTTTAGATAATCTGGCAATTTTAGAAGCAGCAGATTTAGACCATATTCTTTTAAAAAGTAGTGGAAGAACTTATGGCAATAAGCACGATATACATCTTTGGATTACTCCTGAGGATAGCGAAAATGCCAGTCTAATGATTTTACTTGCATACATCATTCAATCTCACCCAGAGTGGAATGATGCGAGCATCTCTGTGTTCTTTATATACCAAGGATCGGATGATGAACATGCAACCCAAATTCGGGACCAAATATTAGAAGGACGTATTCCTATTGCTGAGCAAAACATTCAGTTTATCCAAACTGAAAATGAATCTGAAGTAACTAAGAAAATCATCAACAAAAGTGGTGGCGCTGATTTAGTAATTCTAGGTTTCTTAGATGGAAATTCAGTAGCAGATCATGGAAGTTTATTTGAGAGATATCA
The DNA here is from genome assembly GCA_902578505.1 of uncultured Bacteroidota bacterium. Next base: position 30,339 of record CACHDD010000006.1, read on the forward strand.
CGGATTAGGAGAAACAATGTTTGTTCATTCTAACAACGCCAAAATCATTAAATAATGAGAATTGGAGTGATAAACGGACCTAACCTGAATATGCTAGGAATACGCGAGCCAGGTGTCTACGGAGACTTAAGCTTAGACAAAATTATTGAAGATTTAAAGTCTTTATTTAATTCGCATGAGATTTTAGATTTTCAATCTAATGACGAGGGTGAATTAATAGATATCATTCAAAAAATGGGGTATGTCTTTAGATGGCATTGTTATCAATCCAGGTGGTTATTCTCATACTTCAGTAGCGATAAGAGATGCTATAGCTTCAGTTTCAGTTCCAGTAATTGAAGTGCATATAAGCAACATTCACTCGAGAGAGGAATTCAGACACACTACAATTACTGGAGGTGCTTGTAAAGCCGTTATTTCTGGATTAGGAGCAAGGGGTTATTCAGTTGCTCTGAAATTTTTAGTTGAAGGCTAAATCTTTGTATAGAATTTCTTTTAGAACTCATCAATTCTAAATGTTTTAAAAGAATTAAACGCCTTTTACTTTCCATGTGATGAATTTACTTCTTCTTTAGAAATTTCTCAACACTTCGATTCATGTAATTGCATAATTGCATAGCATCATTAAATGATAGCTGCTTGCCAAGTACATGGGTTTTTCCATTGTAATTAAAATGGATGTTGTCACCACCGAGTATCCAAAAGCTTTGGTCTAAGTTTCCTAAAAAAGAAGTTACTGATCTCTCTACAGCACTAAATTCCCCAACACCAGTTAAAGAGAAATATCTTTCTTTTCCCTTCTTTTTGAAAGCGTTCTTTATGAGAATCTGTTTGGCACTTATTCTAATTACCTCTGAACCAATTCTACGCCATAAAATCACTTTTAAGATTCTTACAAAGAAGTAAGTCCAAAAGGCCAAACAAATCACTAGCATATTCCTTT
>CACHDD010000007.1 GCA_902578505.1 uncultured Bacteroidota bacterium
TTGGTTTCTATAGTTGAAAATGCTGCGGCCAAGGCCAAATCCATCCCTCTCAAGCGTTGGGCGAACCAATTCATGCATAAGGTTCTTTGCTCAAGCTGCAATGGTAGTAGACTTAAGCCCATTAGTCTTCACTTTAAAATAGCTGGAAAGAACATAGCAGAATTAGGCGAATTAGATTTCATCAAACTTTCTGAATTCTTTGAAGGAATAGAATCAGAACTTACTGAAAAGCAAAACACCATAGCAAAGGATCCGCTAAAGGAGATTCGTGAGAGAATTGGATTTATGGTTGATGTGGGGCTAGGTTATTTGAGTTTAGATAGACCTGCTCGTTCGCTTTCAGGAGGAGAAGGCCAAAGAATTAGACTAGCAACCCAAATTGGCTCCAAACTTACCGAAGTCCTATATATACTTGACGAACCATCTATAGGCCTACACCAAAGGGACAATCAAAGACTTATAAAATCTCTGCAAGCACTAAGAGATGCTGGCAATACAGTTATTGTTGTTGAACACGACGAGGATATGATGCGTGCCTCAGATTTCCTGGTTGATATTGGGCCAGGAGCAGGTAAACATGGCGGAACAATTGTGGCTGCTGGTCCTCCTGAGGAACATTTGACCTCTGAATCAACAACGGCGCATTATCTCAAGGGTATTAAAAAGATCCAAACTCCAAGCAAGCGAAGGAAAGGCAATAAAAAGAAACTAACTATTAAAGGGGCTTCAGGTCACAATTTGAAAGATGTCGATCTGAGTCTTCCTTTGGGAACTTTTACTTGTGTTGCAGGAGTCAGCGGATCAGGTAAGAGTTCTTTGATAAACCAAACCCTATATCCTGCGTTGCAAAATCATCTTCATGAACCAATAAGGAATCCGTTGCCTTACAATAAGATTTTGGGCTTGGATAATTTAGACAAGGTTATTGCTATAGATCAAACCCCCATTGGACGAACTCCTCGCTCAAACCCAGCTACTTACACTGGCATAATGGACCATGTCAGAAAGCTATTTACACTACTTCCTGAAGCCAAAATCAGAGGATATAAACCAGGTAGGTTCTCGTTTAACGTTGTGGGAGGAAGATGTGAAAATTGCAAAGGTTCTGGATTCAAAACGATAGAAATGAATTACCTACCAGACGTTCATGTAAAGTGTGAATCTTGTGGAGGCAAAAGGTTCAATCGAGAAACATTAGAGGTAAGGTACAAAGGAAAAAGCATAAGCGATATTCTGGATATGACTATAAACGAATCTTTTGACTTTTTTGAATCCTATCCAAAGATTAAAAGAATTATAAGCACGTTAAAAGATGTAGGACTTGGATATGTTACCTTAGGTCAACCTTCAACAACACTTAGCGGAGGTGAAGCACAACGTATTAAGCTAGCTGCGGAACTAAGTAGAGCAAATACTGGCAACACTATGTATATTCTTGACGAACCTACTACTGGGCTCCATTTTCAAGATATTGAGATGTTATTAGACGTATTAAACAGACTCGTCAATTTAGGTAATTCAGTTATTGTCATAGAACATAATTTAGATGTAATCAAAGTTGCAGACTATGTTATCGATATGGGTCCTGAAGGAGGCATAAAAGGAGGCCAAATTGTAGCAATTGGCTCTCCGGAACAAGTTGCCAGTCAGCCAAATAGCCCAACGGGAAAATTTCTTGCTAAGATTTTAGCATAACTTGCTAAGCTTAGGTAAGTTTGAGTTATGCATAAAGAATATAAGAGAAGAACTTGGACCGAAATTATGTCCAAAGACAGTTGGTCAATTTTTAAAATTATGAGTGAATTTGTGGAAGGCTATGAAGCACTTCACAGAATTGGTCCATGTGTTTCTATATATGGATCAGCACGAACTGGACCAGAAACAAAGGTTTATAAAGACGCACAAAAAACAGCATGCCTCCTATCTAAAGCTGGTTACGGAGTAATTACTGGAGGAGGTCCTGGGGTTATGGAGGCAGGGAATAAAGGTGCTCATGAGGCTGGAGGAGCTTCAGTAGGGCTAAATATTGAACTTCCATTTGAACAATACTCAAATCCATATATCGATAGAGATAAAAGTATAGACTTCGATTACTTCTTCGTGAGAAAGGTGATGTTCGTAAAATACAGTCAGGGTTTTATTGTAATGCCTGGAGGATTTGGCACAATGGATGAGTTATTCGAGGCTCTTACACTTTTACAGACTGGAAAATTAAATTCGAGGCCTATAGTACTCTATGATTCAACGTTTTGGACTGGATTAGTTGATTGGTTTAAAGAAATATTACTCGACAAATACCAAACCATTTCTGACGTCGATCCTGATCTATTCTCAATAGTTGACACACCAGAAGAAGCGGTAAAAGTCATCACAGATTTCCATTCTAATGCCTCATTAACTCCAAACTTCTAGATAATGAAGAAAATCATCTATCTGTTTAATATGGCATTTTCAATAAGCATATTAGCTCAAGAACCTATGCCTTACACACTTACTACTTTTTATGACACATATGTGCCTATTAAAAATGGTTTTTTACCAAATATTGATCCAATGTGGGATGTCCCAATGGTACCATTAAACTTACAATTTGAGTTTCCTTGTTTTGAGGATACTGCTGATATGGTTTGGCTTAGCGATATTGGTGGTGCAATCGAATTGAGAATGGAAGATGGATATACACATCTTTTATCTGCAACTAATGCAGATTTAAATGATGTCCTTCTTGTCCTAGATTCTTCAACTAATGAAGGTTCTATTCATAGTTATGAAACAATTGGGAATGAGCCAAATAGAATATTTAAAATTGAATTCAAAAATGTTGGTTTTGATTGGGAAATGATGAATTCAAATGATGTATCAACAGCTAATTTTCAATTTTGGTTATACGAAAATGGGGATATGGAGATTCGATTTGGACCAAACACAATAAACTCGCTTGATGATGTATGTTTTTGGGAAACAGCATCCTTAGGTATTTCTAGTTATTGGGATTTTTACGATTTGAGTGCAAACTTTTTGTGGGGAACTGGAAATCCAAGTAATCCAGAATTTATCGAGTATATTGATGTTGAATACGATTCACTTCAAATTGATAATAATTTTCCAGGTCTTTCTAATTGGCCAGATGATGGACAAGTTTATAAATTTGGATACGATCTTGCACCAATAATCAATATCGACGAAATAAGCATTTCTGACTTAATTATATATCCTAATCCTGCTTCCAAAATTCTCAATCTTAAATTTTCTGACACATCAATACATCAAGTTGAAATAAAAGATTTGTCAGGAAAAAAAATTCAAGAACATACATGTAATCAGAATCTTAACATTGATGTTAGCTTTTTTAGCAAGGGTGTTTATACTGTTTCATCAAAAAACAGTAAACCAATAAAATTAGTTATTGATTAATAACATTTTTTCTTTATAGATAGTCTTATTTACATTTTGGCATGAATATAATGCCAAGCTGTCAGATCTTTTGATTGAATTGATAATGGCATGAGAGTTGACTGAAAAGTTAAATACATAAAATAAATCGATGGCAAAGAAAACAACCTCGGGGAAAATTAATGTTACTACAGAAAACATCTTCCCAATAATTAAGAAATTCCTTTATTCAGATCACGAAATCTTTTTAAGGGAACTAGTCTCAAACGCAGTTGACGCAACACAAAAGTGCAAAACTCTTTTGAATGCGGGTGATCTAAAGAAAGTCTCAGGAAATCCTACAGTAGAAGTCAAGATTGACAAAAAGGCTAAAACCATTACTATTTCTGATAATGGGATTGGGATGACTTCTGAAGAAGTAGATAAATACATCAACCAAATCGCATTTTCAGGAGCAACAGAATTCATAGACAAATACAAGGATGACGATGCAAAACAGGTAATTATTGGCCACTTTGGTTTGGGCTTCTATTCTTCATTCATGGTGAGTGATAGAGTTGATATCATTTCAAAAAGCCAAAAGCCCAAATCGAAAGCTGTTAAGTGGAGCTGTGATGGTTCTCCAGAATACACACTTGAAGATTCAAAAAAAGCAACTCCAGGAACTGACATCGTTCTTCACATTGCTGAGGATAGCCTAGAATTCCTAGAAGAAGCAAGGCTAGGTGGAATATTAAATAAGTATTGCAAGTTTATGCCTGTGGAGATTGTGTTTGGCACCAAGAGTGAAATGCAAGACGACCCAAATGGTGAGAAGGATGATGAGGGCAACATTAAGAAGATTAGTGTAGAGGTTCCAAACGTCATAAATAACACTACTCCTACCTGGATGCTCAAGCCTGCTGATTTAAAGGATGAGGATTACACAAGTTTCTACAGAGAATTATATCCTATGAATATGGAGGAGTCCCTTTTCAATATTCACTTAAATGTAGATTATCCTTTTAACCTAACTGGAATATTATTCTTCCCTCCTTTAAAGAAAACTATGGACCTTCAAAGGAATAGAATTCATCTCTATTCAAATCAGGTTTTTATTACTGATAATGTAGAAAACATAGTTCCAGATTTTCTCACTATGCTTCACGGAGTTATCGACTCTCCAGACATCCCACTTAACGTAAGTCGTTCATACCTACAAGAGGATGCAAACGTAAAGAAAATTAGCGGGTACATCAGCAAAAAAGTAGCAGACAAACTAGCTTCTATGTTCAAAAAGGATAGGGCTGGATTCGAAGCACTTTGGGAAGATCTAAAGGTATTCGTAGACTACGGTATTTTGACTGATGAAAAATTTGCTGAGAGAGCGCAGAAGTTCTACTTATACAAGGATACTGAAGGAAAATTTAAGACTCACGAAGAATTAATAAAGTCTGTAAAAGAAGCCCAAACAGACAAAAATGACAAGATCATCATTCCTTATACATCTGATGCTTCAGCACAACACTCATTTGTAAATGCAGCAACTGATAAGGGATATAAAGTTCTTGAAATGGAGGGGCCTCTAACTGCACACGTTGTTAGTAAGCTAGAGCAAACTCATTCTGACGTACAATTCAAGAGGGTTGATTCAGATATTATTGAAAAGCTTATTGAAAAGGATGATACTGAAACAAGCTTACTAAACGAAAAGCAACAAGAAACTTTAACACCTGTCCTTCAAGGTGCATTTCCATCTGAAGGTTATGAAATCAAATTCGCAGCAATGTCTCCAACTTCTGCTCCGATAACTATTACAATTAGCGAATGGATGAGACGTATGAAGGAGCAGCAAGCTGTTGGTGGCGGAGGATTCCAAATGTTTGGGGACTTGCCTAATAAATACGAAGTAACAATTAACTCTAACCACCCTCTTACCTCACAACTCCTTAGTGAAAAGGACGAAGAAAAGAGAAGTGCTATTGCTAAGGAAGCGGCAGATTTAGCTCGTCTATCCCAAGGTATTTTAGAAGGGGAAGAACTTTTTGCATTTATAACAAGAGGATTTAAGAACTTGCAATCATGAATAAAGGTAAAATAATAATGCTGGTACTAGTAGGTCTTTTAGTTCTACTAGCTTTTAACGGAATGTCTTCATACAACGGCATGACTCAATCTTCTGAAAACGTTGATGGACAATGGGGAAATGTTGAAACCCAATACCAAAGAAGATTTGATCTTATTCCCAACTTAGTATCTACAGTTAAGGCTTATGCTGATGTCGAAAAGGAGACTTTGATTGCTGTAACTGAGGCACGAGCAGCAGCACTTGGCGCTATGCAAAAGGCTGGAGAAACTGGTGATATTGCAGAATTCGATAAGAGCACAATGGTACTTGGCGGAGCAATGCGAGGATTATTTGGGTATACTGAACAATATCCTGACTTAAAGAGTAGTCAAGGGTTTCGCGATCTTCAAGTACAGCTAGAAGGTACAGAAAATAGAATTTCAAAAGCCCGAACTGACTACAATGAAACTGTAAAGTCTTACAATAAGAAAGTTAAGATGTTCCCAGGGAAGCTTTGGGCTGAATTGTTTGGGTTTGAGGGCAAGTCATATTTTGAATCTACATCTGAAGCAGCCGCAGCCCCTGCTGTGAACTTTGAATAATGGCTATTGACTCATTAGCCATTGAGAAGGCAATTGCAACTGCAGAACTTCAGACTTCTGGAGAACTAAGGGTGCACATTGAAACGACCTGTAAGGGTGATGTTATGGACAGGGCGTCTGTAGTCTTTGCTGCTCTAAAAATGCATAAAACTGAAGCTAGAAATGGTGTGCTTGTGTATCTGTCAACTGAGGACAGAAAGTTTGCAATACTTGGCGACATGGGAATTAACGCTAAAGTTGATGATGGGTTTTGGCAAGCGACTTATGATGTAGCACTTCCACTACTTAAAGATGGGGATTGGACTGAGGCTTTGTGTAGGACTGTTGAGTCTTGTGGTGAACAGTTAAAATCTTATTTCCCCTATGTAGACGGTGATGTTGATGAACTTGATAATAGTGTGTCATGGGGAGATTAATAATTTTATTTGGTTTATTGATCTCACCATTGTTTGGGGTTGTTGAAGCCCAAATCGACTCGTGTTTACCTACGCCTAAGAATGGGACATTTGTATACGATAATGCAGATCTTTTAACGCAAGGAGAAGAAGTTGACATTCAAAAAGTTCTAAGGTCATTTGTAGACTCAACAAGCAATGTTATAGTCGTTGTTACACATCCAGACTTTTGCGGATACGATCCTTCAACTTTTGCAATAGAAACAGGCGACAGGCTTGGAGTTGGACGATCTGATCTTGACAATGGGGTTGTAATTGCAATTAAGCCAAGAAACAATAGTGGCAAAGGCCAAATCTTTATTGCAATTGGAGAAGGATTAGAAGGTGCTATTCCAGATATTCTAACTGGAAGAATAGTTGATAGCATGATTCCTTATTTCAAGAATGCAAACTGGAGTGGAGGATTAGAGAATGGGATAAAGCAAATAATGGGTTTGGCCTCTGGTGAATTTACAGAAGCAGATTATATGCGTAATAACGGCACAGGCGGTCCGGAGTGGCCAATAGTGTTGTTTGTTATGTTTCTGGTTTTCATTATGCCAGTTTTAGTAATAATGATAGCTGTTAAGAATCAAATGAGGAAAAACAGTGGATCATCATGGATTACATCTTTAATTATCGTTTTGGCCGATATGAATCGTCAAAACAATAGTTACAAGAATTTTAAAAGAGGAAGAAGAGGATTTAGTGGCGGAGGATTTCGTAGTGGTAGTTCTGGATTTGGCGGTTTTGGAGGTGGTTCCTTCGGAGGCGGTGGAGCTGGAGGAAGTTTTTAAATATGGCAGATTACGGTAAATGGGTTGGTGGTGCTTTAGGTTGGGCTTTAGGAGGTCCAATCGGAGCTTTGCTTGGCTATCAAGTTGGTAAAATGTTCCAAGGCTTTACATCGTCAGATGGTGAGCCAAGCGTTTTCGAAAAAAGAACTCAACGGGGTGATTTTTCTATGGCTTTAGTAGTCTTAAGCGCTGCAGTAATGAAGGCAGACGGCAAGATTATGAAGTCGGAACTCAAGTATGTGAAGAGTTTTCTAAAAGTCAATTTTGGGCCAAAAGAAGCAGAACAACTCACTCTATTATTGAGGTCAGTTCTCAAAGAAAATATTGATTATAGAAAGGTGGCTTCTCAAATTAGATTCCACATGGATCACCCAAAGAGGATGCTCCTTCTTCAATATTTATACGGCATTTCAAATGCAGATGGAGAAGTGCATCCGCAGGAGCTTGATATAATAAGATTCATTGCGAAGTATTTGGGCATTAGCGATAAGGATAGACTTAGTATTGAACAGGCATATCACTCAGTTTCAGACCCATATAAGGTTTTAGAGATCACAAGAGATTCAACAGACACGGACGTTAAAAAAGCATATAGGAAACTTGCTGTTAAATTCCATCCTGACAAAATTGGGAATCTAGGAGAAGGGCCTAGAAAAAAAGCTAAAGAGAGATTTATCCAAATTCAGGAAGCTTATGAGCAGATAAAGAAAGTACGAGGATTTAAATAACCGTATATTCGTGGCCTATCTTTTAATCTGCCATGAAGTCAAGAATTTTACTTTTAGCAAGCTCAATATTACTTAGCACAATTATATGTTTACCATCTGAATCTAACGCTCAGTTCTTTAAGAGAAAAAACAATAAAACAGAGCAAAATGAAGTTGCTCCTAAAAAAAATAAGGAAGGCAAATCAATAAGCGAACTAACTGAAAAAGCGGTTGCGGAAAAAGGCCTTTTTACTATGTACAGAGATACTCTAAGTGGTGAAACATGGATGGCTATACCACAAGAAGCTTTTCAAAATGAATACATCTACTTTTCACAAGTCGAGGATGGGGTATTACAAACTGGAAACCACAGAGGTTCATACAGAGGTTCAAAAATCATAAGCTTCAGGAAGAATTATAAAAGGATTGAAGTAATAGGTGAAAACACCTCCTTTTACTATAATCCTGAAAGCCCACTATCAAAAACAGAAAAGGCAAATATCAATTTTCCCATTCTTGCTTCAATGAAGATTATTGCAAGCGATGAAGACTCTACGTTCCTTGTATCATCAGATGATTTATTCAAGAGTGAAAAAATTAACCGCATCAAGCCACCGACTCGTCCTGGTAGTAAAAGTGCTCTTGGAAAGCTAAGCAAAGATAAAACTAGCATTACTCATATAAATAACTACCCTGAGAATTTAGAAGTTGTAGTTGACTATGTATATGAAAGTTCAAACCCTACTGTTTACACAACTGCGATTACTGATGCGCGCTATGTTACGGTTAAATACAGACATTGCATTTTACAAATGCCAGAAGATGGATTTAGACCTAGAAAAGATGATGCTAGGATTGGGTTCTTTATGACTCAAGTAAATGACATGACAAGCACAAGTTCTACTCCTTGGAATGATGTAATTCATAGGTGGAGACTAGAAAAAAAAGATCATACAGCTGACTTGTCTGAACCAGTTGAGCCAATTACTTGGTGGATTGAAAACACAACTCCATATGAGTTTAGAAATTATATAAAAACTGGAGTTGAGAAGTGGAATTTAGCATTTGAAAAGATTGGTTTCAAAAATGCAATTGTGGTGAAAGTGCAGCCTGACGATGCCGATTGGGATGCAGGTGATATTCGATACAATGTTCTGCGTTGGACTTCCTCTCCTACTGCTCCCTTTAGTGGATATGGTCCAAGCTTTGTGAATCCTAGGACTGGAGAAATTCTTGGAGCAGACATTATGCTTGAATTTGGAGGTATGTCTGGAAGACTATGGAAATCGGGTGTATTTTATAACGAAAACAACTTGAGTTCTAGAGAAAGAGCGGCTGAAATGATGCACAGGTGTGATGTTGGTGAGGCAACCGCTCATAACACTCTATTCAGTTTAGCTGCTATGAATATTTTGGACTTTAACGATGAAGAGCACGAGGAATTTGTACGTCAAACCCTGCATAGGTTATGTCTACACGAAGTTGGCCACACTCTAGGTCTAAGTCATAATATGCATGCTAGTACTATGCTTTCACCAGAAGAGTTAAAGAACCCTTCTGTTGTTGCAGAAAATGGTATGTGTAATACTGTTATGGAATACCCAGCAATAAACTTTGCTCGCAATAAAGAAGACCAAACCCTATTCTACGACGACAACCCAGGTCCTTATGATTACTGGGTAATTGAGTACGCATACAGTGAAGGTTTTGAAGATCCTGAAGCAGAAGATGTTAGGCTCGAGGAAATTCTATCAAAGTCTACATCTGAATTACTAAAATTTGGTAATGATGCTGACGACATGAGGAGTTCTGGACGCGGAATTAATCCAGATGTAAATATTTACGACCTTTCAGATGACCCAGTAGCTTATGCTTCTGAAAGGTGTGAATTGGTTAATGACCTTTACCCAGGGTTGATTGATAAATACGCAAGCGATGGAAATAGCTACCACGATCTAAGAAGATCATTCTACACTCTACTTAAAGAATATGAAATCCAACTTAAAGTAATGACTCGTCAAATTGGCGGTGTTAGATTCAATAGAGCTGGACCAAACAACATTGGAAATAAAAAGCCATTTACACCTGTGAGTAAAGAAGATCAAAAAGCTGCTCTAGATGCACTTTCAAAGTACGCCTTCGATCCACACGCATTTGACGCTCAAGCTAGCGCATACGCATACCTTCAAGCCCAACGTAGAGGCTGGAATCACTACGGAAGCAATGAGGATCCAAAGATCCATGCAAATATTCTTTCGATGCAACAAACTGCTCTTTCACACCTGCTACACCCAAATGTTCTCGAGAGATTGACTGATGCAACAAAGTATGGTAATGAATACGACATAGATTCATACTTAGTTGACCTAACTAATGCAATCTTCATTGAAGATTTCAGAAAGAAGGTAAATACATTCCGTCAGCAGATTCAGGTTTATTACACCGAAACTCTTATCAAAGCATATAAGAGCAATAGCTATGACAGCATATCAAAAGGAGTTATTCTAGCTGAATTAAAGAGGATTGATATTCTTCAAAGAGATGGCAGATCACCAGATAGTATGACTAAAGCGCACAGATCTCATATTAGACATTTAATTGATCAAGCTTGGGAATGAGGCCAAACATATTTATTGCTATCGTTTGGCTTTCTACAAGCATCATTAATGCGCAAGACTATGCCAAATTCAAACCTCAGCTAAGGGAAAATATAAGAGTTCCAGATAAATGGGAACTTATTATCGAGACTGTTACAGAAGACGAATCCATTGTTCAAACCACTATGGATAGTTTTAGGTTAAATGAATATTCGCGACTGCTGAAATACAACCGTTGTCTATGTCTTTGTGAAGATAAATGGCGCATTCAATTGAATAAACACGACTTGCTAGAGTCTGCTCTCTACCTTCCAATTGCTTTGAACAATGGGGATCATATTGATTGTGATAAAGCAACTCCAATATTTTCTAAGCTCAGCGAGTTCAATGGTGAACCTTCAAAATTTATTGAGCTTCTCAAATCAATTTGGGGTAAAAACGAGGGTTTTGAAGAATTCCTTTATGAATACAGAATTTCAATGAGGTTGATTGAAAATTTTGAACTCCCATCTGATTGTAAAAGGTTGAAAAAAACTCACACTGTTCTTGAAGGCCAAACACTCTACAGACTCTCAGTTATTTACGGAGTAAGTGTGGAATCTATACAGGCAGCAAATGGCTTGGGTAATAGCACTCAAATAAACAGCGGTAGCATTCTGGTGATACCTTAGCCGTAGGTTATGAATCACAAGCCATCACGGACAATACTATTTTTAGCGCCTCTTTTAGTTTTAATGTATTTGGCTCCTAAAGTCGAAGAACATTTTAAATCAGAGGACGAAGTTGTGAAGGAAGAAATTCCAAGTTGGTCTGAGCTTTTAGAGGAGGAAGAAGATTCTGTTGGAGTTGTAGAACCATTACCTATTGACACTATTATTGATAGTATTGACACTTTAATCATTGATGTCAATAGGTTTAGCCCAAGCTACGCAACCCACAATGCCTCTACTCTACCCGATTCACTTAAACTAAAAGGGTCAAAAATTGCATTTAAGCGGTTATATGGATTTTTTGAAAAGCTTGAATCTATTAACGATAGTGACAATGTTCCTTTAGAAGTATTCCATTGGGGAGATTCTCAAATTGAAGGCGACCGAATTTCAGGCGTTCTTAGATCAAGTTGGCAAAAGAGTTGGGGGGGCTTTGGGCCTGGTTTAATCCCAGCAATCCAAACAATTCCATCTCTATCAGTGCGACAAGAACATTCTGGCAATATGATCAGGCACACAAGGTTTGGTCAATTAGACAGTACCATAACACACAGCGCATATGGCCCGATGGCTACATTTTGCACAGTGAAGGGTGAAGGTCAAACTATAGTCAACACAAACCCAAGCGGCTTCAAATTGAATAAGGTTTGGCCTAGAGTAAAATTCTATATCAGCGGCGCTCCATTAGGTGGAAACATAACATTAACTGGCAACAAAACACCTTACAAAGCATTCAACATCAGGCCAGCTAAAAGCGGAAATCACCAAGAAATTGAGGCCAAACTCCACGAAGGTGAAGCCAGTATTTCAATAGGTTTCGAGGGGTATAACCTAGAAGTTACAGGTATTGAACTTGGAAGCAATGCCGGTGTTCAGCTTCACAACATCCCCATGAGAGGAAGCGCTGGAATGCTTTTCACAAAACTCGATGTCGGTCATTTTCAAAAATCGTTGAATGACAGGAAGATTGGGCTGATGATATTGCAATTTGGGGGGAATGTAGTGCCCTACATAAAGGACAAAGCTTCTGCCAAGAGATATGCTCATAGATTTTCTAAGCAACTAGATTACTTGAAATCAATAGTGCCTGATGCAGCAATAATTGTAATTGGGCCATCTGACATGGGATCTAAAGGATTTTATCCAATGTTGGCTGAAGTTGTGGAGAGCCTTGAGGTTGCTGCTATTGAATCTGATTGTTTGTTTTGGGATTTGAGGAGTGCTATGGGTGGAGAAGGATCTATGATGATTTGGTCTGAGGAGAAGCCCAAACTTGCCTCCCCCGATCTTGTTCACTTCACACCAAAAGGTGCTAGAATAGTAGGCGAAAAATTTGATATTTCCATTAGGGCTGAATATAAAAGCTGGGTAGAATGGAGACATTGATGTTCACTCGACCTGCATTCTGGATTTTCCTACTCGCAGTTATGGTGGGGCTAAGCTTCTTGCAAAAGAAAGTTGCGCTGAGGAATGCATTTCTCTTTGCTGCCAGCATATTTTTCTACTGGAACACAAGCGCTTGGTTCGTAGGTCTATTACTCTTTTCTACTGTTTCTGATTGGGGAATAGGTCTTATAATGAATAAAAGTGATGGTGTAAAAAGGAAGGCCCTGCTAATCACAAGCTTATTCATCAATTTAGGACTTCTTTGTTTCTTTAAATACGCTTACTTCTTTGCTGATGCAAGTGCTGATTTATTTGGGACAACTTGGGAAGCTGTAGTGCCAGGAGCGGCTTGGCTAAACGAAAACCTTGGCACATCAATTAGGGTTCACGACATATTACTTCCTGTTGGAATTTCTTTCTACACATTCCAAACTCTCAGCTACACAATTGATCTATACAACAAGAAAATAGCTCCTGTAAAGTCACTTTTGGACTTTGGATGCTATGTAACATTCTTCCCACAGCTTGTAGCTGGACCCATTGTAAGAGCTGTTGAATTCATTCCACAATTAAATAAGGCCTATGACCTTAAGCCCAAAGAATTTAATCACGCTATCTGGTGGATTTTCGCAGGACTTACAAAGAAGATTGTATTTGCAGATTATATAGCTACTAACCTCGTAGATAGAGTTTTTGCCAACCCTACTAGCCACAGTGGATTTGAAGTCCTTTTGGGATTATATGGGTATAGCTTACAAGTATTTGCTGACTTCAGCGGCTATAGCGATATAGCAATAGGAGTTGCTCTGCTAATGGGATTTAGATTGCCTATAAACTTTCGTTCTCCATACAAGGCAAGGAATGTGGGGGAGTTTTGGCAGAGATGGCATATTAGTTTATCTACTTGGCTTAAAGATTATTTGTATATACCAATGGGAGGTAATAGAAGCGCATCACTTTTTACTTCGATCTTTTCATTTGCTCTTGTCTTATTTGCTGCACTTGCACTTAAAAACATGGGAGTATTTCTCATCGGGACTGGCATACTACTCCTTGCATGGGCTATATCCGTTATGTACCCTGAGTGGGGAGTAAAAGCTGCTACCTATATGAACCTTTTCGCCACTATGGTGATAGGAGGTCTTTGGCACGGAGCATCTTGGAATTTTTTACTTTGGGGAGCATTGAATGGTTTGGGCTTAATGGTTTTTAAATTTTCAAGGAGTTATATACCCTGGGGCCAAATTGAAAAGTGGTGGGCAAGAGGAATTGGTGTGATTCTCACCTTCAATTTTATCACATTTACTAGGATTTGGTTTAGAGCCGGTTCAGGAACAGGGTGGGAAACTGTGCCAGGTGATCACAACATTTTAACCGAATGGTTTACAGCGAATGATTTGGTCTATCAGCTTTTTAAACACTTTAATGATATCCCCATTCTTGAAGTAATTCAAGGACATGGTCTAGTGCTGGGAGTTATGGCACTTGGATTTACAACACACCTTTGCCCTGAAAAATTAAGCAATAAAATCATAAAGAAATTTACCTCTATGCATACAATAAGCCTATGGGTGATTACGGGCGTTTTATCCGTAATTCTCTGGAAAGTAGGCACTTCAGCCCCTCAACCTTTTATCTACTTCCAATTCTAATTTTACTTATCTGTTTCTAGTTCAACACATTGGTATGCATCGCAAGTTTTATTCTTAGATGCGCATGAAGCTAGACAAAGAGAAAATAAGGCCAAAAGAATTGCTAGTAACGAGAAATTTCTTTTCATAACGCTAAAATAACGTAGAGTTTTAGAGAATAGTATCAATAGTGAGTAGATTGTTCAAATTAAAAAGTTAAGAACCTCCATCCTACTACTACTTTTGCAACATGGCTGAACTAAAATCAAATAATTCTAGACAAATTGCACTTGTGCTTTGGCTTATACTAACACTAAATCTAGTCTTTATTTGGAGTCAATTCTTCCCAAACTTAGGTGAGGATTTTATTGTATGGCTTGACAATGGATTAGAGTCAATTAGGGTTCCACTTACAATAATTGAGTTTATAGCAATAGGAACCTTATTTGTAGACCTAGTTCTGAGATACGATTTAATAAGTAAAAAACTTAGAACTCTTCAAGTTATTGGTGTAGGCATTTGTGTATGTGGGTTCATTTTCAAAGCCTTCGTATTTTTCCTGCACTCAGCTTACTTGAGTTAATCAGTATTGTAATGATAATCTGACTCGTCAAGTTTGCGAGGCATCATTTTATAAATGGCAAACTGCCTTTTCACATACGTGATAAACTCGTATTGAGTCCATTCCTTTAATAACTGATCCCCTGGGTCGCAAAATTCAGCAAAATCATCAAATTCGCTTGGGTCAAGTTGAATTATATCGTAATCGACGTATTTAACGAATAATTCTTGAAGAAGATCCCTCCTTTTTTCAGTATTTTCTAACTCAGCAACTAATCTTTTTGATTTCTCAATTCTTGAGAATTTTTGATATAAGAAAGTTATAGGGCTTTGCACAGCATCAATTTCACTTACTCTGTAATCCTTCTCATCATAACCTAAAGTTTCTATTTCTCTTAAGATTTGGTTAAGAGTTCTAGGAGCAAAAACTTCAGCTGTTCCGAGTTCTACTTCAAGCTTCTTGAGTTGAATATTTACAGATTCAGTTCTCATAGATTCTACAACAACTTTCTCAACAGAGTAATATCCCAAAGCGCCAAAAACCAAAGTATCACCTGCACAAGCCCTAACTAAGTAAGAACCGTCACGTTCTACAAATACTCCACCTCCAGAATTTCTATTTACAACCATAGATGCTGGGACAATTTGGTTATCTCCTTGAAATATCCAACCACTAACTACTAGAGCTGAATCACAGGGATTTTGGGCTAAAAAAGATGGTGAGTACAAAAGAGAAAAAATTGAAATCGACCAGAAATACACTCTATTGTAAATCATCATGAGCGCAAGTTACACGGTTTAATATGGCACATAAAATGAAACAATGTTAACTTCACGTTATGCTTGTTAACAATACCTCTAAGTCAAAAGCAATCAAAGCAGCTCAAGAAAGAATTAGATCTAACAAGTTTATCATAGGTGATGTTGAAGATTTAGCGAGGGAGATTACTGATGGTAAAACAGAGGCTTTGGCTAGGGGGATTACACTTATTGAAAGCAATAAAGATGAGGACAGACCACTTTCTCACGAGCTGTTAAAAGCAATTAAAGAAATTGGCAATCCTTCTTCAAGTCAGAGAATAGGTGTCACTGGAATTCCAGGAGTAGGCAAAAGTACCTTTATTGAAAAGTTGGGGTTAGACCTAGTTAATGAAGGACATAGAGTTGCGGTATTGGCAGTTGATCCAAGCTCTAAGAGAACTGGAGGAAGTATACTTGGCGATAAAACTCGAATGGAAAAACTAGCTAATAACAACAATGCTTTTGTCCGTCCTTCTCCTGCCGCAGATGCTTTGGGAGGTGTAGCTAGGGCAACAATGGAAGCAATCATATTGTGCGAGGCTGCTGGATATGATAGAATTATTGTGGAAACTGTTGGCGTAGGGCAAAGTGAAACTTCTGTTAGAGAAATGGTAGATGTGTTTTGCCTTTTATTGATAGGAGGAGCAGGTGATGAAGTACAGGGCATAAAGCGCGGAATCGTTGAAATGGCTGATTTGGTTGTAGTTCATAAGGCAGATAGTGGCAATGAATATATTTGTAAGGAGACTGCATCAGCGTATAGATCTTCAATACACCTCTTCCCAAAACCTAAAGGCGAACACACTGTAGAAGTATTGACTGCTAGTTCTTACACTGGAGATGGTCACAATGAATTCAGATCTAAGCTTCAAGGTCTAATAGACTTATGGATTGAGAATGAATATTTCTCAACCCAAAGATCATTGCAACAAGTGGAGAGGATGAAAGTACACGCAATGGAAATTTTGATGAGTACTCACATGAATTCATCAGGTTCACAAAAGATTTGGAATGAGCTAAAGATTGGTGTTGAAAAAGGAGAAATTAGTGCTTACTCAGCTGCTTGGTCTTGGGCGAAATCAAAAAAGTAATGGCGCATACTCGGCTCATAACATATTATTGAAACTAATGTAGAGTTAAAATTTAGCTCATAAAATTACTTTCTAAAGGGCGTGTCATAGGAATAAAAAAAGAGAAGCTTTTTTCGAATTAGATCTACAAGTTTAATAGTAAAGCTAAATCTGATTGTTTAACTAATTTTTGGTCTCCATTTTTCATATTTTTTAGTGTGAGTTTATTGCTACTCCTCTCTTCTTCTCCAATGATAACAACATATGGAATGTTTTTATCATCTGCGTATTTCATCTGCTTTTTAAGCTTTGTGGAATCAGGGTAAATTTCAACTGCATAGCCCTTGGACCTCAATTGGGAAGAAATTTTTAATTCTAAATCTAATTCCTCTTCTCCCATATTGGCGATTAGCACATCAGTACTTTTATCTAAGAATTCGGGAAATAGTTCAAAGTGCTCTAACACATCTTCAATTCTATCTGCCCCAAAACTAATCCCAACTCCACTCATACCCTTCCATCCAAAAATTCCTGTCAGATCATCGTATCTGCCTCCTCCGCAAATACTTCCCACAGGAGCATCCTTAACTCTGACTTCGAAAATCGCACCAGTATAGTAGTCCAAACCCCTGGCTAACATTGCATCAAACTTCAAGTTTGGCTCATTAATACCTAATGTGTTAGATCTGTTTAAAAGAGTCTCAACATTTTTTAAGCCTGATGTTCCCTCTTCGCTATCTTCAATAATTGATTTGATCTCATTAAGTACAGCAGAATTTGATTCTGCTTGGTTTGCTTCAAATATAGATTTTACACCAGATTTTACCTTATCGCTAAATCCTCTCGCATCTAAATCTTCAATCACTCCATCAACCCCTACTTTGTCGTACTTATCGATTGCTATGGTAAAATCTTTAAGCATTGAATAATCTACACCCAATGAAGATGCTAATGCAGATAAAATCCTCCTGTCGTTTAAATGGATAGTGAAATTTGGAAGACCTAAATTGGTTAGAGCTTCATTAAAAACCTGGATTAGATCTAATTCACAAAGTGTGCTTGTAGAACCAATAATATCCGCATCACATTGAGTGAATTCTTGATATCTACCCTTACCTGGTCTATCACCCCTCCAAACAGGTTGAATTTGATATCTTCTAAATGGGAAGATCAAATCATTTCTGTTCATTACGACAAAGCGAGCAAAAGGAACTGTAAGATCGTACCTAAGAGCTTTCTTACTAATCGACGGAATTAAAGCCTTACTATCTTTAGCTTCAAACGCATCTAAATTTGCTTTAGCTAAGTAATCACCGTTATTTAGAATCCTAAAAATCAGCTTATCACCTTCTTCTCCGTACTTTCCAGTTAGAGTTTGAAGATTTTCAAATGAAGGCGTGTTAACTGGAAGAAAACCATGCTTTTCAAACACATCTTTAATGATTGAAAAAATCCACTGTCTTCTGGCCATAGCTTTTGGGCCATAATCTCTAGTACCTTTTGGAATTGAGGGTTTACTCATCATGCCCAAAGTTAAGACTACATCAACCAATTAATTTCATCAAAACCAAGTTCTATAAGCGCCTTATTAACATTGGAAAATGGCTTAGATCCAAAGAATCCTCTATGAGCAGAAAGTGGACTTGGATGCGCAGATTTAAAGACTTTATGCTTTTGTGCATCTAGCTTACCTCCTAGAATCTCTGCATCCTTGCCCCATAAAACAAAGCAAATTCTATTACGCCCATTATTAAGCTCTGTTAGTATCGAATTGATTAATGTTTCCCATCCTTTTCCCCTATGCGAACCTGGAGCTGAATTTCTAACTGTCAGACATGTGTTGAGAAGTAATATTCCTTGAGCACTCAAACTGCTTAGATCTGTTGACCTTAACTCCCCACCAATATCATTACCCATCTCAACGATAATATTTCTTAATGAAGGAGGAGTCTTAACTCCATTTGGGACTGAAAAGGCCAAACCATCTGCCTGCCCCATACCGTGATATGGATCTTGACCAAGTATTACTACCCTAACATTTTCAAATGGTGTTAACTGCAAGGACCTAAAGATTTGATCAGGTTTGGGAAAACAGTAATTAGACGAATATTCAGAAATTAAAAAATCCTCTAATCTCGAAAAATCCTCAGTTTCAGAAAACGATCCCAAGATTTTCATCCATTTTGAAGATTTTGGGAGATTCTCTACCAAAGAAGCTAAAGATTTGATTTTTAGTGATTCAGGTGGTTCGAAATCTATATTTTCAAATAAACTCTTCATTAAAACTTAATAATCGATGGGCTATAATTTCCTAGTAAGCAAAGTACAAGGTATTTTTGCGCTTTCCCATTCAAATTGAATACAACTACCAATTCGTTCATGGATCCTAAATTCAGATCAAATCTAGAGTGCAGTATAGGTAAGGAGTTATACGGGTATCAAAAGACTGCAATTGATCAAATTCTAGTCACTTTCAATAACAATAGAGACAATTACAATCTATTGTTCCAGCTTCCAACAGGAGGTGGTAAGACTGTGATTTTTTCTGAATTGACAAAGAGATTCATTCTAGCAAAGGGAAAAAAAGTCCTAATCCTAACTCACAGAATTGAGCTCTTAAGCCAAACCTCTAGCATGCTCACTGAAATTGGCGTACCAAACAAGGTGATTAATGCAAAGGTTAAAGACCTTGACGATGGAGAAGATCATTGGTGTTATGTTGCCATGGTTGAAACACTTAATAATCGTATCAATGAGGAGGCAATGGAGTTTGAGAATTTAGGTTTAGTTATTGTCGACGAGGCACACTACAATAGTTTCAGAAAGCTCTTTAAGCACTTCAATGAACAAGCTCTTTTAGGCGTTACAGCGACTCCATTGAGCTCAAACATTAAACTTCCATTACACGATAACTACAATGAGCTTATTGTGGGAGAGAGCATCTCTTCTCTTGTTGATCAAAATTACCTAGCAAGAGCTCATACATATAATTATGACGTTAACCTCAAAGCTCTTAAAGTTGGGATTAACGGAGACTACACTGTTAGTTCTTCTGAAAGACTTTATGGAAATTACTTAATGCAAGAAAAGCTTCTCTATGCATATGAAGAAAAGGCTAAGGGAACAAAAACTCTAATCTTCAATAACGGTATTAATACTTCCAAGCAAGTTCAAGCAATGTTTGAAGAAGAGGGTTACGAGTGCAAACACCTCGACAATACTCATAGTGAAAAAGAAAGAGCTGAGATTTTAGAGTGGTTCCACAAAAAGCCTGATGCTATTCTTTCTTCAGTTAGTATCCTGACAACTGGTTTTGATGAGCCAACAGTCCAAACTATTATTCTAAACAGAGCTACTAAATCTCTTACTCTCTACCATCAGATGATTGGCCGTGGATCAAGATTCCTTAAAAATAAGCCTGAATTCAACGTAATTGATTTGGGAAATAATGCCAGAAGGTTTGGGCTTTGGGACGCACATATCAATTGGCAGGATATATTTAGAGCTCCACAGGCTTTTATAGACGGGCTTTATTCTGATGAGGAAATTGAAAACGAATTCGTCTACCAAATGCCTGAAGATCTTGCTAAAAAATTCAAGGGAGGGCCAGAAGTTGAATTTGATATGATGAAGGTCTACAATGAGGTGATGAAGCAAGCCGAAAGACCAAAAAAAGCTGTTGATTTAAGCCTTGAACAGCATAAAATGATCATCAAATATGCAGCAACTGATTATTGGGATGCTGTCGAATTAATTGATCAATTAGGTGATGACATTAATTTTAGAGTTAAACAATATTCTAAGTGTATGGCTAAAACTACAGACAACTACAGAACTTGGCTTCAGGAAGAATACACTAGAAGATTAAAAACTGAGCTAAGGCATTCGTTCAACGACGAAGATTAAGATTGCAAATATTTCTTATTTTCAAGACGAAAATTAGAAACATACTCGACTTGGCTGTTTATTTTATAAATAAGAAGCAATATCAAGAGATAATCAATAGAATATTTTGGTAAAATTATTCCACAGATTGGCAAAGATCTGGAAGCCTTGGACTTGGGACATCAGATAATTTCCCGAATTTTTTATTTGCAAAATCAAAAACTCCTGCCATACCAACCATTGCAGCATTATCAGTGCAGTATCTAATAGGTGGAACAAAAATTTTCCAACCATCACTATGAGCCAGTTTTTCTAGTGCATTTCTTAATCCAGAATTCGCACTTACACCACCTGCAATTGCAATGCTATTTATACCTGTTTTAGATGAAGCTTGAATTAATTTATCCATCAACATAGCAATAATTGTATGCTGAACTGAAGAACAAAAATCGTATAAATTTTGTTCATTTCCTGTACTAAAAAAATCCTTGTTTTCAGATAATGTTTTTTGAAGAAATCTTAAAACTTGAGTTTTAAATCCACTAAAGCTATAGTTTAATCCATCTACCTTAGAATGACTGAAAATAAATCTATTACAACATCCAAGTTTTGAATATTTATCAATTAGAGGACCACCTGGATATGGCAAACCAATTAGTTTAGCCACCTTGTCAAAAGCTTCTCCTGCAGCATCGTCAAGAGTGTTGCCTATGACCACCATTTCTGAGGGAGAATCAACTCTTACAATTTGAGTATGACCTCCTGATACAGTTAGGCACAAAAATGGGAAAGATGGAGATTCTGTATCTCTAATGAAGTGAGCTAAAATATGAGCTCTCATATGATGGATTGGAATCGAAGGTATACCATTTGCCCAAGCCCAAGATTTAGCAAAAGATGCTCCAACCAAAAGAGAACCATTAAGTCCAGGACCGTTTGTATACGCAACAGCATCAATATCTTCTGGATTGACACCTGCATCTTCAAGAGCAAGGGTCACTGTTGGTATAATATTGCTTTGATGAGCTCTTGAAGCCAATTCTGGTACTACCCCACCAAACCTTGAGTGCACCATTTGATTTGCAACAAGATTACTCAACACCTCATTTCCTCGAAGAACAGCTACTCCTGTGTCATCACAAGAAGACTCTATGGCCAAAACTATATGGTGAGGTATTTCCAATTCAATAAAATTTTAGAAGACAAAAGTACAACTACCTTCTCTGGGTAACCTTCAAATACTATACAAAGGGTCCAAAAAATATTAACTAGATCTATTCTAAATATTCATGCTGGAGTAATGTTATTATTGATATTGTTGAAATTTCCATATATGCTGAGACAATTACCTTGAAGACATTAAACCACTTTTATTAGGAGTATAGCGTTAATTTAATTTTAAAAAAAGTATTATTTAAGATACTGTCAAGAATGCTTTCATTCGACTCAATTCAATGCAGTTGTTTTATAACTGATGCAAGTTGGATATCTCTTAAAATCAATGTGTGGTATTTCGTAATAAATTCAGTCCAAATAAAATCCACAAACCTTGATAATTTAAAATGATAATTTGCGAACTCTATTTATGGAATAAAACTAGCAAGCAAGGTTTAGTATCTTTAATCAGCAGAGATTTTTGAAAGGATATGGGATTTGTTTAAACGATAGCAATAAAAAGATTAACTTTCAGAGTCATAATCAAACTCCAATACATTCAAATGAAAATATCTCTTATAAAAGCTACCGTTTCACTATATTCTTTTCTCTTTTTTACAATTTGCTCTTGGGCACAAATAACCATTAATTCTAGCGACTTACCCCAAGGCGGAACCACTTATATTCTTCAAGAATCTAATCCTGATCCTTTGCAAGATTATGCTTCGACTGGAGCTGGATTTATATGGGATTTTAGTGATTTAGGATCATTATCTGAGATTTCAATTTCAATTGGAAATATTGATGAAGCTCCAATTCTTGCTCAAATATATTTCTATGACAGTGACATCTTCGGACCTGGAGATTTTCCAGACATAAGTGAAATGAAAATTGATTTACCTATTGAAGCAGGTGGTTTTTATAACTATTATCAAACTAATGGTAGTAGCTATAATATAACTGGAATTTCAATCGGTGAAGAAGGTATTTCAGTTCCATTTGATGATATTGATGAGATTCACCCAATTCCATTAAATTATGGAGACATCATAAACTCTTCGTACGAATTCACTGTCAATATACCAACCATATTTTCTTATAATTCTTCAGGCACAAGAACTGGCTCTGTTGATGGCTGGGGAACATTAAACCTACCAAATGGTGATTCTCACGAAGTAATTAGACTTGCTACTACAATTGAAAGTTCAGACGTAATAACTCCGGATGGAATGGAAGAAATGTCATTCGATTACGAGCTTACTATATATCAATGGCTAGGTGATGGCGGACTACCCTTCTTAGAAGTTCAAACAGCTTTTGGAGTTCCATTTAGAGTTCGCTACCAAGGTACTCCTAATTCAAACACAGAAAGCGTTAAAGAAGATCTTCAGCACAGAGTGAATATTTTCCCTAACCCTGCAAGCACAGGTTCAAATATTACTGTTCAAGGATTTGATGCTAATTCGACTTGGGAGGTTAGAAATGCTGCAGGCCAAATCTGTCAAACTGGTCAAGGTCCGATTCTAAATACTGACAACTTTAAGTCTGGAGCATACTTATTAATTCAAAAAAGAAGCTCTAACGGTTTAATTTCACGACCTTTGCTTTTCGTGATAAAATAAAATTAATTACAGTAGTAATCTGAGAAGGGATTTGGAGAGCAAAAATTGAGTTCTGCAGTCTCATCACCTTCTTGCAAATGCTCAATTGTATCTGTTGTATATCCCAAATTATAAACTCCTTGAATAGATCTTGAAGCCCAAAGGCCTAAACCACCATCAATATTATTATAATTTGGTCTCTCCTGCAGAATATTTGTTGTTGGAGCATTAACATCAAGGTAAATAGCTAAATCTTCATTAGCAATCATTAGCTCAAAATCAAAAGCAAATACTCTTTGTTCTTCCTCATCCCACTCACCAAGAACTCGGGTGATTCTTGGATTTTTCTCTAGACTAGACGAAAGGAATGAATAAAATGAACTTCCTGAAAAAACCTTTGTTATTTGATCACCCCCTTCATTGTTGTTTGGCTCCATTGTGCCAATTGGGATCTCTAAAGTTTTGTATGCACTATCTTCTTTTATAGTCAGATCTTCATCGACCCAATAAATCTCTTTGTAATGGACGGACAATACCGCATCATACCTAGAAGCACCCTCTGTTGTGTACCATTTGAAA
The DNA here is from genome assembly GCA_902578505.1 of uncultured Bacteroidota bacterium. The sequence goes on from CACHDD010000007.1 coordinate 23,957, forward strand.
GTGTAATCAGGATATGTTACTTGAGAAGGTCCAACATTTGCAAAACTCATTGGTATATCTCCAAGTGGAGGTTGAGTAATATTTCCTACTCCAGTGTGTATCAAATCTGTTGTCGATGAAACCTTTAATGTATCGTCAATAAGAACTTCAAGTGTGTACAAAGAATCTGTCTCCAATCGTTTTCCTTCTGGAGTTAAGGCATAGTAAGCCTTATACTCAGGGCCCCAAAATGACCCATCATCCTTATTATCAAGTAATGTTTCTATCAGTTCAAATTCAACACCATTCTCACTGTAAATGGAAGCTTGAACTCTATGACTTTCATACTCAGATGAATCCTGGACTTGAGCATAAACGTTTTGATCACCGTCACCTAGCCAAGTCCTATTTATCTTTACCCATTGCGTATCCTGTTCAGCATCTAATAAGCCAAAAACTATTGGTTGACTCATATAAGGTGCATTAAGATCAACATCGGTAGAACACCTAGAAAACACAAATGTAATTGCCATTGCTAAAGCAATAACTATCATTAAATTACTGAGTTTCAATTTTTGCATTTCGCTAAGATACTAATCAATTCCTTGAAGAAATTTTATTGTGTTAACTCCATCAGCATAATCATCAACTTGTGGGCATTGAGCTTGGCCAAATTCGTAAATGGGTAATTCTGACGATTTGCTATTTAAAATATTCTCAAATTCACCCCACCCCTTTCTTGCTGTTACTACTTGAATACCTTCAGCATAATCTGCAATTCTTGTAGTTATCAAATCTAAGTCTTTATAAAACTCAACAAATATTGTCCCGACAGGGCTAACCCATCCTGCATCCTTCTTCACTAAAAGGAATCCGTTTTCTATAAGGTCTTCACCGTTTAAAAGCCAAATTGCTTTGTGGTAGTCGTAGTTGTTAGCGTATTTATTGTGATTGCCAATTTCTCCCCACTTCACCCATTGGGTAAAGCATCTATCTAAGTCAAACCCTTCTGGTAAGAAAATCTTTGTAGTACTTCTACAGCCGAGACCAAAGTGAGTGAACATATCATCACCAAGCTTACTTAAATCTTCATCACTTTCGTTACCATCCAAAACAGCTACTCCAGTTCGTTGCGACCTAAAAATATGAGGAATATGACTGAAGTATGACTCAAAGTATCTAGTAGTATTAGCATTTCCCGTTGCAATTAAAGCATCTACCTCTCCTAGCTTGCCTTCAACAAATGTGATTCGGCCTTTTAATTCAGGAGCAATTTCTTCGAGTTTAGACACAACTTCTTTTGGAAGTATCTGGTCATCTCTACTAGCCTTTACAGAAATACTAAAACCACATACTAATCCGCATAATATATCGTGCCATCCAACAAGTGGTAGGTTTCCTGCAGTAATTAAGCCTAATGTTTTTCCATTTGATTCTAGAGATGAATCATTAATTCCATTTTCAGCAAACCATGCTGAAACAGAGTCTGAACTCAACATCGAAGCATGATTTTTCATTGCTGTAGCAACGCTGTCCTTTGTGAACCATCCGTTATGGGCTTCAGCAGATTTCAACAAATCTTCATTGAGAATTGCTTCCTCATTAAACCATTTTCCTAGTTCAACTAGTGTATGTTGCAGATTATTCACTTTACTTTTGCGAAGTCAAATTTAGAAGGGCAAAAATATGGCAATCATAATTACCGAAGACTGTATAAACTGTGGAGCATGCGAACCAGAATGCCCCAACACTGCCATTTACGAGGGTGCAGCTAAATGGAAATTTTCCGATGGAACAGGAATTGTTGGCCAATTAGATCACCCAACAGCTGGGTCTATTAATGCTGACGTTGAAAACGAACCTATTAATCCGGAGCTTTACTTTATAGTTCCTGAAAAATGTACTGAGTGCGTTGGATTCCACGAAGAGCCACAATGCGCTGCAGTTTGTCCCGTAGACTGCTGTGTGCCTGACGATGATAATGTAGAAACAGAGGACGTCCTTTTGGCAAAGAAGGACTTCATGCACCTCTAATTGCAATTTAGAGTTGTGAGTTTACGTACAGATACTATGAGAATTTTCCTAGTTTTTTGCTTTTTAGTATCTGTAACTTTTACTCAAGCCCAAACCACAGCTATAGATGCTCTTAAACTTGCGTCAACTGATCAAGAGCGACTTATCGCACACCTTGATTTAGCAGAAGAAATGAGAGTAAACCTTGGTGAATGTGCTACCAAAGAGGATGTAATGACTTTGATTGGAGATTGGCCTTTTGGAGCTGCTTCAGCTGGATCGGATAAGGATTGGGCAATTATACTTACATGGAATGTGGAGAGCGTTGCGAGGGAGCAGACATATGGCGGTTTTGTAATTTTCAATAATGACAAAAGCGACTTGGGTTGGGGTTGGGTTGAGTTGGAACACAGTAAGAAAGATGACATTATAGACGACGAGAGGAGCTATAAGCCAAGCTCTTGGACGGGTGCGCTTTACTATTCAATGATCCTTAAATACGATGATAAAACTCCTGTATATACTATGCTTGGTTGGGATGGAGCTAATGGACTAGTTACTAGGAAAGTCATTGAGACAATGACTATAAACAATGGAAGACTTAGAATTGGGGTTCCTTGTATTGAGAGAGAGAACGGATTGAAAAAAAGGCATGTTCTTGAATATGGAGACATTATTCAAGTAACTCTTAAGTACGAGGAAAAAGAGGATAGAATTATTCTTGACAGATTAGCTCCAAATGACCCTTCTTTAAAAGGTCAAACCGCATTTTACGGGCCTACTCTTGAATATGACGAATACACTTGGGATGGGGGAAAGTGGACTATGAATTCATTTGTCGACGTTAAAAATGAAGGCAACAGAAAGGACAGAAAGCCCTACAACGATCCAAGGCCAAAGAATCAAAGAAGGAAATGAGGCCCATAATCGGATTACTTTTATGGTTGATTAGTGTTGGGGTTTGGGCTCAGACAGATTCAACAAAAAATGACAGATTAAGAGAGTTAAGCACTGAATTAGCAAATCTCACAAGGTCACCTTTAGGAGAAGGAGATTTAATCCTCAAGCAATGGGTGAAGTTTACTGTTGAGGAAAGAGGTAAAACACGAACTGGAATAATCAGATTTACCAAAGGTGATTCGGCATCAATTTGGCAAGACGATATGAATAGGTCATCCTCATTATTCTATCGCGCCTCTCCTATTGATCCAATCGTAACAATCGTTCCTGGCATTAACCAAGGTACACAGCTTAACAACGATTTAATGGCTGCAATTGGGTATTATAACGATAGTCTTGCTTCAACTGGATATGAAATATTGAAGGATTGTCCTCAACTTGAAATATTAGGTGTTGAGTGCAAGGGTGGCACATCGATTATGAGCGAGGAAAATACTGATCTTACTACGCTTTGGGTAGGTAAGAAGGGTGATTTTAAGAAATCAGAGCGTGAGGTGATAAAACGTGCGGTTAGAGTTTGGGCTTCAAATCAACCCAAAAGACTTCAAGTGTTTGGCTCTGAATACAATGAAGACTGGGTTGTGTTGGGGATAGACGAAGAGGGAATGAAATTTAGGATAGTCGAGTGGGGAATGGATGAGGATTTTGCAATTGCGCTGGATAAAATCATGATAAATGTACCTGGTAGGGATTTAAAGCAAATTGCAAAAGAGTACTACGAGGGACGCATGAATCAAAAAGAAGATTGACCTAAAAACACCTCAGTTGCACCATAACCGTACTCTCTAGGATTTGCATCCCTCACAGTACAATTTGGGTAGTACATATCTAATCTTGATCTTATTTGATGTCTAAGTACGCCTTGGCCAACTCCGTGGATGAATACTACTCTGCGTATTCTTTGTTCAGTAGCGATTTTCATCATCCTTTCGAAGTGATTTAGCTGTATGTCTAGTTTAGTTCTATCCTTTAGACCAGACATATCCTTAACTAATTCGTGAAAATGCAAATCGACCTCCATGTACTCACCCCTCTTCTTTTGGTTGGTTGCTCTAGCATTAGCGTATTTCAATTCGAAATCTTCTTGAATCTTTTTCTGCCTTTCTTCGCTAATATCCCTTGCTAATAACTCGCTTAAATCAGGAAGCTTATTACCATACATCTCCCTTTCTTCATCTGCGGCGCCAACATTAATCAAGTCATTTGATTTATACTCTCGATCAAATCCATCCTCATCTTCGACAACGAAAATGTCGCCTTTTATTTCGAGCACTACACCCTCCCCCACATTATTGAGGAATTTAACCCTATCGCCAACTTTTATTTCTTGCATAATAAATCACAAGCTTGAGAGATTTGGGCTTGAGTCAAGTCTAAATGAGTCACAAATCTTATGCTCGATTTAGAAAAAGGAAAGCAATGGATTCCCAACTCACCCCATTTTTCAACCAGCTCAGCTGAGTCTACGCCCTCTTCAAGATGAAGAATAACAATATTAGTATCAATACTTGAGTAGGATTTCACGCCTGGATAATTCAAGGCTGCTTCTCCAAGGACCTTGGCATTTTTATTGTCATCAAACAACCTGTTTATATGATTATCTAATGCGTAAATCCCAGCTGCGGCAATCACTCCTGCCTGCCTCATTCCACCTCCAAAAACCTTTCTCTGCCTGTGAGCTTTTGAAATGAATTCTTTTGAACCAATGAGAACTGATCCAACTGGACAACCCAAACCCTTAGAAAGGCAAAGTGAAATGCTATCAAATTGAGAACCGTATTCTGAGCACGCTTTGGTGTCGTTTTGGATGCCCCTAGCAACTAAAGCATTCCAAAGTCTAGCTCCGTCAAGATGAACTGCTAATCCATTATGTCTTGCTGCAGATGACACTGATTTGATTTGGGCTAAATCCCAAACCGCACCTCCACCTTTATTACAAGTGTCTTCAAGACATACTAGAGAAGTGTTTGCATAATGGCTATCGTCAGGATTTATCGCCTCCAAAACATCTTCAGAAGTAAATCTTCCTCTATCACCATTCATCAATTTTACAGAAGCTCCTGCCAACCTTGCAATTCCGCCTCCCTCGTAATTGTATACATG
>CACHDD010000008.1 GCA_902578505.1 uncultured Bacteroidota bacterium
CCTGGGTCTATCACCTACAAAATCTGCAAACCCTTTCATAGAAAGAGCATCAGTAAATGCCAATCCTTTAAAGCCCATATTTTGCCTTAACAGAGTGTCAACGATGTTTGGCGAAAGGGTAGATGGTGATCCTACTGAGCTATCAAGAGCAGGAACATCTAAATGCGCAATCATAACAGAGCCAATTCCTTTGTCAAACAAATATTGGAATGGGGCTAATTCTACTGAATCCAACCTCTCAGCAGTTTGCTTAATAACTGGTAGGGTTTTGTGAGAATCAGAATCAGAATCACCGTGCCCAGGAAAATGCTTAGCAGTTGCAAGGATGTTTTGGCTTTGTAGTCCTTCTGCGTAAGCCCAGCCCAGTTCTGAAACTAATTCCACGTCCTCCCCAAAACTTCTAGATCCAATTACAGGATTGATAGGGTTGGAGTTCACATCAATAACAGGGGCGAAATCAACCTGCACTCCTGTTTGTCTTAAACTTTGGCCTACAATCTTACCAAATTCTCTTACCAAATTTGGGTTGTTTGTTGCACCTAATGTCATTGCTCGAGGAAAACTCCTTGTAGAATCCAAACGCATACCTAATCCCCATTCTGCATCAGATGCAACTAGTAATGGAACCTTCGCAAGGTCCTGCATTCTTCTTATTCTAATTCTTTGATTTTCAGGACCGCCCTGCATGACGATAATTCCACCCAAGCCCAAATCCTCAACCCAATCTTCAGCTTCATGCCAACCTGCAGTGTCAGTTTGTGAGTAAACTGGAACCATTAGTAGTTGAGCTATTCGCTGCTCAGTATTTAAAGTGATTAAAACTGAGTCAGCATAATTATTAGCATCTTGATTAGTTAAAAAATCAGGTGATTTAACCAATGCTTCGTCACTTGACTGTTGAGCACATCCGATAATAACAAAAGAGAAAGCAAGAGTAGAGAGAAAGGTTTTTGAACTCATATTTCCATTCTCTTTAATGCTACATTCAGCATAAAATCAAACTGTTCTTCCATGCCAAGATTACTGTTGTCAATTATTATAGCGTCTTCTGCCTTTTTTAGAGGAGCTACTGCTCTTTCGGAATCAATTTTATCGCGATGCAGCACGTTTTCTAAAACTTCGTCATACGTAGTCTCTTTGCCTTTGTCTTTCAGCTCTTTTAGTCTTCGCCAAGCTCTAACTTCTGGGTCAGCTGTCATAAAGAATTTAAGTTCTGCATCAGGAAGAACTACTGTGCCTATATCTCTACCGTCCATTACAACACCAGCACCTTCAGCCATCCTTTGTTGAGCAGAAACAAGCTTCTTTCTTACTTCTGGAATTTTAGCAATTAAACTAACATTCCTTGCAACCTCGAGTGTTCGGATCTCTTTATCTACGTTTACTCCTCCAAGATGGATTTCAGAAGTTTCAGTTGCTGGATTGTATTTAAATGAAAGAAATAATCGATCTAAACTCGCAACGATTGACTCAATATCAATTTGCCCATTGATGATATGCCTTTCTTTCATAGCGTATAAAGTCGCAGCTCTATACATTGCTCCAGTATCAATGTAAACGTAGTTCAATTCATTTGCAAGGGCCTTAGCCATAGTACTCTTTCCAGCTGAAGAATGGCCGTCAATTGCAATTGTTATTCTACGTTTTGCCATGTCTCTAAGATACTACCTTGGTAGGTTGATGCCAATACTTAAATGTGTTGACCCTCCTGCAAAATGATGAGTATTTCTAGCAAAATTTACATCTAGGTTTTTCACCTTCATACCTAGGCCAAACGAAATCCCATTAATTCCTTGTAAGCCATTAGCTATCATTTCAGCTCTGCGCCTGTGATCATAACCGATTTGGGCTTTGAAATTTGTGCCGAAACTAAGCTCTACACCGAAGTTCAAATGCCTTGCAAGTTGATCTCCGAATTTCCACTTTTTGTTTGGGATGACTTCCCCAGTAAGAGGGTCTAAAGTGTCATCATATGTACCATCGGGAGCCAAATCCCACGTTTGAAGATTCTGAAGGTTCAAAAAGAATACAAAAGGTGCCTGATAAAAACCTTTGGTAATACCAGCCTGAATGTTAACCGGTGTGCTTCCTGTTGGCTGTGATCCTGTACTGGCAAATTGAACTCCAACACCAGAAACAAGTATTCCCACAGCCATATGTTTGTCACTCCACCTTTTCATTAAATTAAAATCCAATCCTATCGAGCTAACGTTTTCCGAAGCAAGGTTCCTGAATCCACCCCAAACACTTAAACCACAAGTTATGCTTGAGTCTAATTTATATGACACTCCTCCTTGAATAAAATAATCACCACCTGAAAAAATGTTTGTTGCAACTCCCGAAGGATCGTATCCTCTAAATTTTCCGAATGAAAAAAATCTAGCACCTACTTGAAAAGCGTATTTATTAGATGCTTTAACAATCGTATTTATTCCGCCGCCCTGTACGCCATCAAGGTAACTAACATATGACATTTTTACGCAATTTATATCGACACTATCGGATAATGAAGGGTTATATAATGATGCGTATACGTTTGGATTAAGATCTGCAGTAATTTTAAACCCAAGACCACCAGACCTCGCGTCTAATGGAATTTCTAAAGCAGGTGATCCATAGTTAACCTGACCAATCATAAATGAGCTTATCAATAAGCTTAAAAGTAAGATTATTGCTTTGCTTTTCCTCATTCTTCAATTTTAAAATCTAAAGGTGACTCAACGGTTTGGTTTAAAAGTGCTCTCTTCACAACCTCATCCATTTTATTTGCATAGGTGAATTGCATGCCCCTTAAGTATCTAGGGTCAATTTCCTCAATATCCTGTCTGTTGCGCTCGCATAAAATGATTTCTTTAATCCCAGCTCTCTTTGCTGCAAGAATTTTTTCCTTGATGCCGCCTACAGGTAGTACTTGACCTCTCAGAGTTATCTCACCACTCATAGCAAGGTATTTCCTTACTTTTTTCTGTGTAAAAGCAGATGCTAGGGCAGTAAGCATAGTTATTCCAGCACTTGGCCCATCCTTTTTAATTGCTCCTTGAGGAACGTGAACGTGTACATTCCACTTATCAAATACTTTAGGATCTATTCCCAGTTCTTTTGAATGAGCTTTCAAATACTCTAGAGCAATAATTGCACTCTCTTTCATGACATCTCCCAAGTTGCCAGTTAGAGTCAATTTACCCTTACCTGGAGTCAAAGAAGTTTCAATAAAAAGAATGTCTCCACCAGTAGGAGTCCAGGCCAAACCTGTAACAACTCCTGCCACATCGTTATTCTGATATCTATCCTTTTCTCTAGGCCTTCCTAGGATGTCCTTAAGATCGTCGGGTTTTACCTCTGTCTTATATGGCTCCTCCATAGCCATCTCCTTAGCTCTATTTCTAACAATTTTTGCCACCTTTTTCTCTAGACCACGAACGCCAGATTCATTAGTGTATTGTTCAACTACCTTTTCAATTGTTGCCATAGGAAGTTGAATGTCAGATTTAGCAAGACCGCTTTCCTTTATCTGCTTTGGAAGTAAGTGCTTCTTTGCAATTTGGACTTTCTCTTGAATCGTGTATCCACTAACTTCAATTATTTCCATCCTATCTCTAAGTGCAGGTTGAATTGTACTGAGATCATTGCAAGTTGCGATAAACATCACTCGGCTTAGGTCGTAGTCCAAATCCAAATAATTGTCGTGGAATGCACTATTCTGCTCTGGGTCTAAAACTTCAAGTAGGGCAGAAGAGGGGTCGCCTCTATGATCTGATCCTAGCTTGTCTATTTCGTCTAAAACAAAAAGTGGATTAGAAGTTTCAGCCTTTTTAAGATTCTGCAGAATCCTTCCTGGCATTGCACCTATGTAGGTTTTTCTATGTCCTCTTATCTCTGCCTCATCTCTTAACCCTCCAAGGCTCATTCTAACGTATTTCCTGCCAAGAGCTTCTGCAATACTTCTGCCCAGTGATGTTTTACCAACTCCAGGAGGACCGTATAGACAGATTATTGGCGCTTTTAAATCGCCTTTGATTTTAAGAACTGCTAAGTGCTCTACAATTCTCTCTTTTACTTTTTCAAGTCCATAGTGGTCTGAATCAAGCACTTTTATTGCATTCTTTAAGTCGAAGTTGTCATCTGATTTTTCATCCCAAGGTAAATCGAGCAAAAGATCTATATAGCTTGATTGCATGCTGTATTCAGCAGCTTGAGGATTCATTCTTTCTAGCTTCTGAATTTCTTTATCAAATGCTTCTTGGGCTAAATCAGGCCAAGTTTTTGACCTTGCTTTTGCTTTTTTTTCTTCTATCTCCTCTTTCAAAGGGTTTGCGCCAAGCTCTTCTTGAATTTGCTTCATTTGCTGATTCAAGAAGAATTCTCTTTGCTGTTGATCGAGATCACTCTTTACCTTGCTTTGAATGTCATTTTTAAGTTCCATCATCTGCTTCTCCTTATGAAGCATTTCGAGAACCTTATTTGCTCTTTCCTCAATTGATTCAATCTGAAGAAGCATCTGTTTGTCCTCTACTGAAGTATTCATATTTGAACCAATAAAATTGACAAGGAAGCTGAGTCTCTTAATGTTTTTAATAGCTCCTGCAGCTTCTGATGGAATGCCAGGGCTTATTGTGATGATCTCAATTGCTAATTCCTTCAAACTCTCTTTGAGTGCTTGTGTTTCTTTAGTTTTTGGTACATCTTCAATTCCGCCAAAAGGATTAATGCTTGCTTTTAGATATGGATCTTCTTCAACAATTGTATCCCAAGTGAATCTTCTTTCACCTCGTAAAATCACAGTATTTGTTCCATCAGGCATGCGAAGAATTTTCATAATTCTAGCTACTGTACCTACCTTATTTAAGTCTTCTCCTAAAGGAATTTCAACGTCTACATCTTTTTGGCTTACTACACCTATGGCTAATTTTTTCTTATTTGCCTCTTTCATTAATCGAATTGACCTATCTCTTCCAACGGTAATAGGTATAACAACTCCAGGAAATAGTACAGTATTTCTCAATGCAAGTAGTGGAATGATATTTGGAAGGTCAGTTTTATGAATGGCCTTTTCATCCTCTTCAGAGATCAACGGTATGATATCGTGATCTTGTGAGTCAGATAGGAGATGATGGCTGTTTTCTATATCAATCATGTCTTTTTCTTCGATTCGCTTTGTATTGGCAATTTATGTGCCAATACAAATAACAGCTTTTCTATGACAGGGTGTCATACTACGATATGCCAAATGTACTGGAATTATATAATTCTTTGATTCTTACTTCTTCTTCTTTACACAATTTAATACCTCGACGACCCATAACTTTTTTAACAGTTTCTATCGCTTTGTCTAAATCGTGAGGCACAGAGTTATTTACTCCACCCCAAGTGAATGATGAGATGTGTTTTTCTGGATTTCCAAAACCAAAAACATTGCAAAATGCACCAACTACCGTTCCTGTGTTGAAGGAAGTATTTATAGCTGTTTTACTATGCTCACCCATTAATAACCCGCAAAATATCTTGCCACTATTTAAGTAGCCATTCTTTGCTGCATTCCAAACTTTAATCTCTGAGTAATTATTCTTTAGATTGCTTGTTGTTGTCATAGCTCCTAGGTTACACCATGGTCCAATTACACTGTTTCCAAGAAAACCCTCATGTGCTTTGTTTGAATAATCATGAATTACAGAATTATTTATCTCGCCACCAACTTTACAGTATGACCCAACGGTGGTAGGTCCATAAACTAAAGCTCCCATTTTGATTTGGCTATTTGCTCCGAGTGCAAATGGACCCCTTATTTTTACTCCCTCCATAATTTCAGAATCATTTCCAAGTATGATGTCTCCATTTTCAGTATTCAAAGAGCAATTTTTAATTATTACACCAGAACCAATGTGAATTCTTTCCATAGGACCGCTAATAAAAACTCCTATTTTGGCCCAAGTTGAACGTTCATCTTCTGCTAGAGTTCTGGTCCTCCATTTAACCTTCATTCTTTCAAGATCTTCACCTATACCAAAGGAACATTTTTCAAAAACTTCAATAGAAGAATTCAATAGGTCAGCAGGATAAGAAGGTGATATGATTTCTCCATCATCTAATCCTTCAATTTCAGCTATTAAAATTTCATCTTGAATCCATCTATCTCCACTATTCATTTTTATTATAGTATCAATTGATTTAGATGTTGGTAAAAGTCTAGAATTCAATTTTATACGAATAGTATCAAAAATTGATAAAGCATCTTTCCACTGGTTAGCAATTGATCGTGCCCCAAAGTGAATTGATGACTCACACTTACCAAAATTTAATGGATATAATTGACTACAATTTGAATCAGAAAAGAAGATGATTTCTACCATTTGACAAACTTAATAGATTGTTGGTGTTTGAACTCAGAAAATTATATAACTATATTTCAGGTTATTATGAGGAAGTTCACGACAGTTCTTGGAATTATAATTGCTTTAATCTCAAGTGATTTTAATACTTTAAATGCTCAGTTTAATATTGATCAAGGAATGACCCCTGAACAATATGTAAATGATGTTTTATTGGGTGAAGGAGTTATTGCAACTAATGTTCAATTTACTGGATTAGATATACAATTAGGATATCTAACAGGTGGAACGGGTTTCTCAATTGAAAGTGGACTTGTACTTAGTTCAGGTAACGCATCAAATCCAGAGACTTGTGCTGGTGATGCTGGATTAGGTGGTGTGACAGGTGAGCCTGATCTTCTTACTGTTGCAAATTCAGTTCCACCATTGATTGGTCAATCTTTTTCAGTTTCTAGTGTAAATGACGTTTGTATACTTGAATTTGATTTCCAGCCAGCTGGTGATTTTGTTTCGTTTAACTATGTATTTGGCTCTGATGAATATCTAACATGGGTGAACTCTGCATACAATGATATATTCGCTTTCTTCCTATCTGGTCCAGGAATTACAGGTCCTTATGCATCACCTGCTGGATTTCCTGATGGGGCAATTAATATTGCACAAGTACCTGAGACAGATCCAGTGCTACCTATTACCATTAGCTCAGTGAATAATGTAACAAATCCAGAGTATTATATCGACAACCCAGGTGCTGTTGATCCACCATGTATTAATGGATATACTCAAGCATTTACAGCTTCTCATCCAGTTAGTTGTGGATTAACATACCATATAAAGCTTGCTATTGCTGATGGTTCAGATAACTGGTTAGAATCAATTGTCGTACTTGAAGAGGGTAGTTTTGGTTCTCCAATTGCAACTGAATACGAGGCCACTGCTGCTCCTGCTTGTGACCCAGATCCAGATGATGATGTAGTAATATACTGTTCTTGGGAGGATTGTGGTGTTTCAACAATTACTGTTAGTAGGCCATGTCTAGTTCCATCTGTTTATCCTTTTGAATTTCAAATAGTAGAGGATGATGACTCAGAAGCTTCTTTTGCTGATGATATTGAAGGTTTGCCTACCTCAGCTACTATACCAGTAGGAGAATATACTCTTTCACTAAGTTTTTACGTCCCCCAAGATTTTATAGAAGAGGGGACTGAAGAACTTAAGCTTAAACTCATAAGTGGTAATATTGAAAGTTATTTGAGTATTTATATATACGACACACCTCCACTTGAAGCAGTCACACCAAACGTAGTTACAGTTCCTTGTGATGAAGGTGATGAGGTTTGTATAGAATTAATTCAAAATCCGGATCTTGAATATCCTCCTGTAGAGTATAATTGGACAATTAATGGGGTTGATTTTGGAAATGAGTCATGTCTTTGGCATACGTCCTTAGTAGATCATTTGTTAGAGGTTTATGTAGAGGATGGATGTGAACGAACATTATATCTTCAAACACTTTTTGAAGTTCCCTATGAACCACTTGTAGTAACTCTGCCTCCAGATACAGTGCTTTGCAACGGAGCTAGCACGACTTTAAATCTTGAAATTGAAGGTGGAGAGGAGCCATACGTTTTTGAGTGGGAAAACTTTACAACCAATCTATTTGCATATACTGTAGCTCCAACTGTTGGAACAAACTACACAGTATCAGTAATTGATAATTGTAATTACGAAGAAATCAAAACAACGCGGGTAGATGTTGAAACCGTATCTTCAACAGTAATAAGATACAATCTAGGCGATGGTACTTACGAGTTTGATGTAATAACCTCACCTGAGGAACCTTTTGAAGGAGCGTTTAACTATCTATGGGATTTTGGGGACGATACTTGGGGATATGAAAAGAATATGTTACATACATATGACGGATTAGATGAGTATGATGCTTCTATTACCACAACAACTAATAACGGTTGTTCTGATGTTGCTACAGTCCACATATATGGTGATGTAATCGTTTATATCCCCACAGCTTTTACTCCAAATAACGATGGTAAAAATGATGCCTGGGAGATCATTGCAAGACAGGTCGAATCATATGAACTATTTGTATATAATAGATGGGGTGACATAGTACATACAAGTACAACTTTAAATGAGCCGTGGATTGGAAATGTCAACGGAGGAAGTCATTTCGCACCAGATGGATTATACAATTGGGTTATTAAAGTCCAGGGCTATGATGTAGATGCTGAAGAAATAAGAGGAACAGTATATTTAATGAGGTAAATTTTCAATACCAAATGATAATTAAACTTAAAGTGTTTAAATAAAATAGATAATTAAGTAAATTTTTGTCCTATGTTGCGTTCATTCGTAATCTAACTAATATCTAATGGCGAGAAAGAAAAAGGAAAAAGAGTTACAACCTAACATAAAAGTTAGATTAGACCGAAGGACTGTTATTACTATAAAAGATAAAAGTAAATTAGATTTTTGGAAACAGAAATATCCAAATCTTGAAATACTCGAAGAATCTTAAGAAAATTAATTCGTATATATTTAGAAATAGCAAGGTGGTGCACATACACAAAGGGGATGCTTTTGCGTCCCCTTTCTTTATCAAAACACATCCGACTTAATTAAAAGACTTTTATTTCTTATGAAACCATCGCTCTATTCCAAGGAGCAAATGCTAAATGCTCTCGTCCCTTCTTAGTTAGTGTGTAGCCGTCCTTGTTTTGGATTAGACCATCTAGATATAGATTAGTAATTCGCTCTCCAATTCTAGCTTGTCCAACATGTAAATCAGTATCGGCTTCTATTCTTTTCCAGAAGTTTCTTTCTAGTACACCAAGTCTAATGTGATTTTGATTCTCTAATTTGAAATTTTGTATAATTTCAAGAATCATGAAGTCATACTTGTCCATGTGCATTTTTTGGATATTTTGGATGTTAAAGGATTCTTGCAATTTAAGTTGTCCTGAAATTCAGTAACAATCCAAACCTCCTCAGATATCAACGTTTTGTTAACGAATATAATATTATTGTTAGTAACCTGTTGATACTAATAAGTACTCTTGAATATTTAAGAATTTTATAAGGAATCATTTAAGATTTCTTTTGTTATGCGGAGTTGTTAAATTGTTAGAAAAATCAACTCTTTTATGATTTTAATTCCAGATGAATACGCTTAAAAAATCCAATTTTTCTCTATCATATTTTAAATCAGAACACTTTTGTTTTTTAAATGAAATGTTTGTTGATTTTATTAATGAATGTGTTTTTTTTAACTCATAAACGAATCTAGGTCTTGGTTTCTAAACTTTCAACCTCCTAACAATTTCTTATTTTATTAATGCCTAGATTATTTCATTTTTCCATGAACCCTTTTTTGTCGGATATGAGGATAGATGATAATTAAGAATATTTTGAAATTCATCTCTTTTGATTTCTTTCGCACCTAGTGTTCTTAGGTGTTCATTCATAATTTGACAGTCTATGGGCCCAAAATCCCATTTTTTGAGGGTTTGGGCTAATTTGATAAGAGCGACTTTAGAAGCATTTGGTGAATTTGAAAACATACTCTCTCCAAAAAACATTGTCCCTATAGAGACTCCATATAGGCCACCAACTAACTTTTCATCTTCCCAAACCTCAACTGAATGAGCTAAACCAAGCTCGTGCAAATTGCAATAAGCATTGTGGATGTCTGAACTAATCCATGTTCCTTCGTTTGGGTTTCCTCTATCTGCAGTAGCGCAACCCTTCACTACTTCATCGAAACATGTGTCAAAAGTCACTTTGTAGATTTCTCTATTGAGAATGTTACGCATGCTTTTGTGAATCTTAACCTCGTCAAGTGGGATAATTGCCCTTGTTTTTGGCGCCCACCATAAAATCTCTTCCCCAGGATTGAACCAAGGAAACACTCCGTGTTCATAAGCGGCAATTAGTCTTGCTGGACTAAGGTCTCCGCCAACAGCTAATAGCCCCATTTCATTCGCCTTATCTACAGAAGGGAATTCTATGTTTTCATCTAAAAGCTGAATTTGCATTGAACGAAGGTAGAAAGGCACGATCTTGCGAACGTGAAAATTGAGGAAGAAAAATTGATTGATGAATTGAGGAAGGTGCTCACAAATGGATTACCTGGGGTGAAATCCCAATTAAAAGCGGCTCCTCCTTTTAGAGTAAATTCTTTTACGGATAAAGATGTGATGGAAGCGAGAAAAGCATCAGTTGTTTTCATCATATATCCTCATGACAATAAATGGGAAGGAGTTTTGATTAAAAGGGCATCTTATGATGGCGTACACTCGAAGCAAATTGCTATGCCAGGAGGAGAGAGGGAGCCAGGTGATGCTAGCGATTTAGAAACTGCTATTAGAGAGTGTGAGGAAGAAATAGGGGTGAGTTTAGTGAAAGCCCAAATCATAGGAACACTTTCGCCATTGTACATTCCACCAAGTAGGTTTTTCGTTAGGCCATATTTGGCCTATTTGAATGCAAAACCTCAATTCAATATTGACCCAAAAGAAGTAGGAGAAGTGTTGTTTGTTAGTTTGGAGAGATTGTGTTCAGATAATCTTTGGGCTGAGTTTGAGATAAAAGGGAATAAGGTGCCGGGATTTGAATTGGATGGAAATGTGGTTTGGGGAGCTACAGCAATGATGCTTGCGGAGATATCAGATTGTTGTAGGGATATTTTCAGAGATACCTTTGCAACATGAAAGATTTAAACTCTAAGGACAATAGTAAGGTTGAGGCTGAACTGGATAGGGCTGAGAAGAATGGTGATATTAAATGGATTAGGCCTTTGCTCTATGCGTATAGAGATAGGCCTGAGGATGCACTTAGGGAGAGAATGAGGACAATGCTATCAACTATAAAGCTAAGTGGCGCAGAAGGAATTTATATTGAGGAATTAGAAAGTGGAGATTGCTCGGCAATATCTACAGATATTTTGGGCTTTATATGGAGTTCTGGGTTTGATCCTTCAAATAAGTTGGATCTCATAACTAGAATAGCTACCAATGGAGATTTTAGAGCTGCTATGGAAGGTCTAACAATTATTGAGCAATGTGAATCAATAGACGAGGAACACGTGTTACTCGAGGCAATACTCAATGTTAGAGGAGCAATTGAAAATTGTGAAGATGAAAGCCTAAAGGCAATGTACGAGCCAATGTTAGCTTCTCTGCAAAGACTAGAAAGGGCTCAATAATCAAGTTTGTAAAACACCAGGTCTAAAAGGCTTTTCAGAAGGAGCTGCGTTAGCTGCTTCAATACCCTTGCTAATCCAAGATCTTGTATCCTCAGGGTCTATAATTGCATCAACCCAAATCCTAGATGCAGCATACTCTGGTTTTGTCTGCTCGTCATACCTAGCCTTGATTTTCTGTAATAGTTCTTCTTGAGCTTTTTTATCTACTGGTTTGCCAGCACTCTTTAATCGACTTACTTCAATTTGCTGTAGAACCTTAGCCGCTTGGTCTCCTCCCATCACTGCAATCTTTGCAGTAGGCCAAGCAACTATTAGCCTTGGGTCGTATGCCTTTCCACACATTGCATAGTTTCCTGCGCCATAGCTATTGCCTACAATAACTGTGAATTTTGGCACAACACTGTTTGAAACGACGTTTACCAGTTTTGCTCCATCCTTTATGATGCCGTTGTGTTCTGATCTTGAACCAACCATAAATCCAGTCACATCTTGAAGGAAAACTAAAGGGATGTTTTTTTGGTTGCAGGTCATAACAAACCTAGCAGCCTTGTCAGCACTATCAGAATAGATAACTCCGCCAAACTGCAAACCATCCTTGGTTGATTTTACAGTATTGCGTTGGTTAGCGACAATTCCCACACTCCAACCATCAATTCTTGCGTACCCACAAACAATGGTTTTGCCATATGTTTTCTTGTATTCAGTAAAAGAACCATCGTCAACTAAAGCTTTAATTAGATCTCTTGTCTCATATGGTTGGGTTCTACTCTCTGGTAGAATAGACGAAGGTGATCTTCCAGACGGGTCCTTTGCTTCAGCTCTTGAAAAACCTGCATCTGTTGGAGTATTGCCCCAGTGTGATGCCAGGTCTCTTATAGTCTTTAATGCGTGCTCGTCATCAGTACATGGGTAATCGATAACGCCACTTATTTCAGTTTGGGTTTTTGCACCACCTAGAGTTTCGTTGTCAATATCCTCTCCAATTGCAGCTCTTACTAAATAGCTACCTGCGAGGAATATTGATCCTGTGCCTTCAACAATTAGACTTTCGTCACTCATTATTGGTAGGTATGCACCTCCAGCTACACATGATCCCATAACAGCTGCTATTTGAGGAATGCCCTCAGAACTTAGTTTGGCATTATTTCGAAACATCCTCCCAAAGTGCTCTTTGTCTGGGAAAATTTCATCTTGCATGGGAAGAAAAACGCCTGCACTATCTACTAGGTATATAATTGGAAGTCGATTTTCTAAAGCTATCTCTTGAGCTCTCAGATTCTTCTTTGCTGTGATAGGGAACCATGCTCCGGCTTTAACTGTGGCGTCGTTTGCAACGCAGATGCACAACCTTCCGTGTACTCTTCCAATTTCTACTACAACGCCACCAGAAGGACAACCTCCGTATTCATCATACATTCCATCACCTGCGAGAGCAGCTATTTCCAATCTCTCACAACCCTGGTCAAAAACTCTATCTAATCTTTCACGAGCAGTGAGTTTGCCCTTTGCGTGTTGCTTTTCCATTTTAGCAGTCCCACCGCCTTTCTTAACCTTGTTAAGCTTGCGATTTAAGTCCGCCACCAGAAGACGCATTTTGTCTTCGTTCTTGTTTGCTTGTATATCTGCTTTTTTTGCCACGCCTCGAAGTTAAGCAAGAGGGGGACTTCGAGAGTACCTTTGCATCAATGACCTTTCTTTTTACCCTAAGACCAAATGAAGTTAGTTGAGAAGAATTTCCTGATTTACAAGCTCCTTAATTCTTCATTTACAGGACTATCAGTGGGAATATTATTCACTATCTACGAGCCGCTTGATCCCGAAATTTATTCTGTAGGGGGGATGGTGCTAGCAGGAGCAATGCTCATAATTGCCAAATTCTACGAAAGGTTACTGAACATTAAGAGCTTTTTTGCAATTTCATTGTTGGTTGAGTTTGTGATGCTATTAACCATAATCACGTTCCTTGTTTTAAAGTACAGTATTACTTCTGCTCTAATTATATATTGTGGATATCAGCTTACATTCATTTTTGGGGGGTACCTAGTAAGAGCAGAAACTCTTGTCGCACATAGAAAGGAATTACTGAGTAGTATTGATGTAAATAAGCAGGTTGGATACTTAGTAGGTTTAGGAGCATCGTTTTTGTTTTATAAAGCGTTGGATTTGGGCTTAGAGATTACAGATAAGAAGGTGCAAATTGACATACTTCATTACTTATTAATTCTATTGCAAAGTGCAATTCTTCTAATTGTATTTTTCAGTTTTAAAAAAGAGAGAGGACAGGGCTGAGGTGTGGTACCTTTGACCTGAAATTAGACCAAACAAAAAACAAAATGTCAGACGATAAGAAGGTGATTTTTTCCATGGTAAAGGTGTGCAAGGACACACCAGCTGGAAAACAAGTTTTGAAGGATATCTACCTGTCGTTCTTCTACGGTGCTAAGATTGGTATCATAGGTGTGAACGGTTCGGGTAAATCAACGGTGATGAAAATTATTGCTGGGTTGGATGAGGCGTACAGGGGTGATGTGGTTTGGTCTGATGGTTACACAGTTGGATACCTACCTCAGGAGCCAGAATTGGATCCTAACAAAACAGTAAGGGAAATTGTTGAAGAGGGTACACAGGAGATAGTTGATACACTAGCAGAGTTTGAAGAGATTAATGCAAAATTCATGGAGGATGAGATCCTGAATAATCCAAATAAAATGGAGGCATTGATTGCCAGACAAGCTCAGGTTCAGGATAAGATAGACGCATTGGATGCTTGGGAACTTGATACAAAGCTCAACATTGCTATGGATGCATTGCGTTGCCCGCCAGATGACCAAAAAATATCTGAACTCAGTGGAGGTGAAAGACGTAGAGTTGCTCTTTGTAGACTTTTGCTGAAGCAACCTGATGTTCTGTTATTAGACGAGCCGACTAACCACTTAGACGCTGAGAGTATAGATTGGCTTGAGCAGCACTTAGAGCAGTACAAGGGCACGGTGTTGTGCGTTACTCACGATCGTTACTTCTTAGATAACGTTGCTGGATGGATTCTAGAGCTAGATAGAGGTGAAGGCATTCCTTACGAGGGAAATTACCAGAGTTGGCTAGAGCAGAAGACAAAGAGATTAGCCCAAGAGGAAAAGCAAGAGTCTAAGCGCAAAAAAGAGCTAGATAGAGAACTTGAGTGGATTCGCACTAACCCTAAAGGTCGAAGAGCGAAAAACAAGGCTCGTATCTCTAATTATGAAACTATGCTTGCTGACGGTTCAAAGGAGAAGTCGACAAGACTTCAAATCCCAATTCCAAACGGCCCTCGCCTTGGAAACAAAGTGCTTGAAGTTGAAGGACTCCAGAAATCTTATGGAGAGAAGCTTTTAGTTGAGGATTTGACCTTTAAGCTGCCTCCAGCAGGAATTGTTGGGATTATCGGACCTAATGGAGCTGGTAAAACGACACTCTTTAAAATGATAATGGGAGAGGAGCAGCCTGATAAGGGATCGCTTGAATTAGGAGATACTGTTGAAGTTGGTTACGTAGACCAAACCCACAAAGACATAGATCCTGAACAAACTGTATGGGAAGTTGTTTCTGGAAAAAATGAGCATATTGAAATTGGGGGTCAGCTAGTTAATAGCCGTGCATATGTAAGTCGCTTTAATTTCAACGGCCCAGACCAACAGAAAAAATGTGGCGTGCTTTCAGGAGGTGAAAGAAATAGACTTCACTTAGCTATGACTCTTAAGACTGAAGCAAACGTTCTACTTCTGGACGAGCCCACAAATGATATTGATGTGAATACGTTAAGAGCTCTTGAGGAAGGAATTATGTCTTTCGCTGGATGTGCTGTAGTAATCTCACACGATAGGTATTTCCTCGATAGAATTTGCACTCACATCCTTGCTTTCGAGGGTAATTCTTCAGCATACTGGTTTGAAGGAACTTATAGCGAATACGAAGAAAACAGAAAGAAGAGATTAGGAGACGAAGGCCCTAAGAGAATCAAGTATCGCAAGCTCGTTCGCTAATGGTGGGCCGATTCGCACCATCACCTTCAGGAAGGTTACACTTTGGCTCTCTTGTAGCAGCAGTTGCTAGTTATTGCGATGCTCGTGCAAATGATGGGAAGTGGTTGGTTCGAATAGAAGATGTGGATGGTTCTAGGACTGTAGATGGCGCTGCTGATGATATCCTTAGAACACTTGAAGCGTTTGGCATGTATTGGGATGGAGATATTGTTTGGCAAAGCCAAAGGGAAGAGCATTATCAAAGCGTGATTGATCATCTTCTCAATCGTGATTTAGCTTTTGATTGTGGGTGTACTAGGCGCGATTTAGAAGGCCAAACCACATACCCAGGCACTTGTCGCTTTGGACTCCTAAAAGGAAAAGAAGCCAGGTCTGTCAGATTTAAAACCCCAAATGAGGATTTGATTTGGGATGATCTAATTCTAGGCCCTCAATTGTCAAAAGCAGGAAGCGAAACAGACTTTATTATCAAAAGAGCAGATGGGTACTATGCTTTTCACTTAGCTGTTGTATTGGACGATGCTGAAGCAGGTGTGACAAGGGTTGTTAGGGGAGAGGATTTGTTGGATTCCACTCCAGCGCACCTGCACCTTCAAAAGGTTTTGGGATTTGAAAGGCCTGAGTATGCTCACGTGCGTTTGGCCTTGAATAAGGAGGGGGCCAAACTCAGCAAAGCGAATAAGGCGACTCCAGTTGAAATTCATGATGCCCCAGCCCAAATTGCACTCGCGCTTGATTTTTTAAATCAACCAGCTGTAACAATGGATAATCCTAAAAAAATGCTCGCTGAAGCTGTTGCAAATTGGTCTCTATGAGTTTGCCCTTGGGTGAAACTGATTTACCTGGTCTTGTAGGTATCTCTTGTCGAGGTGCGTGTAAATCTCAGTAGTAGTGATTTGGGCATGGCCAAGCATTTTTTGTACTGCTCTTAAATCAGCACCATGCTCGACTAAATGCGTTGCAAAGCTGTGCCTAAAAGTATGAGGGCTTATCTTCTTTTTTATGCCTGCAATTGTTGCTGCGTTTTTGAGTATTGTGAAAATCATTTGGCGAGTTAAGCCACGGCCATACCTCCCAAGGAATAAGGTATCCTCGTGACCCTCATTAATATTCAATTGAGACCTGTAGTGCTCAAGGTAGCTTGCAATTGCTTCGCAGGCTTGAGAACCAATGGGAACTACACGTTCTTTATTTCCCTTTCCAATAACACTGACTAAACTATCTATCATGTCTAAACGAGATATTTGAAGGTGAACAAGTTCGCTAACTCTTAAGCCACAGCTGTAAAGTACCTCAAGAATAGCTTTGTTTCTAATTCCTTCATTTTTACTCATATCAACTGACGAGATGATTTTTTCAATATCATCAACGGTTAGGACGTCTGGAAGCTTTCTGCTGAGTTTGGGTGTAGAAATAATCTCAAGAGGATCTGTGTCCATAAGCTTTTCAATCCTCATGTATTGGCAGAAACTTCTTATGCTACTTATTATCCTAGCCTGACTATTACTTGCTAAGCCCAAATCGTACATGTGTGAGATATATTTCTCAATATGTTTGGTCTTAAATGTATTGGGAACATTAATACTACATTCTCCCAATAGAAAATCTGCAAATTGGTTCACATCGCGCTCATATGCTTCGATAGAATTTTCACTCAACCCTTTTTCCAAGGCCAAATAATCAGAGTACCCTTTAAGCGTCGACTTCCAACTTGATTGCATGAAATTCAAATGATTTGATGTAAAAATAACACAAAATTTAATCCAATGTTGACGTTTCTAATAGAACCAACATACTAAGTTGTCACTTGATATTTATAGATCATTACTAAACTAAATTGAATTCCATTAAGCTTTAAAATACGATCCAAAACTATTTTTTTATTTATTCTTCATTACTTAATATTTATGTATCTTTGCACTCCAATTCTGAGAGATGAAAAAAGGAATACACCCAGAAAACTACCGCACAGTTGTGTTTAAGGATATGTCTAACGACTATGCTTTCTTAAGCAGATCAACTGCTAATACTAAGGAAACAATCAAGTGGGAAGATGGTAATGAATATCCTCTAATCAAGATTGAGGTAAGTTCTAAGTCACACCCATTCTACACTGGAAAGGCTCAGTTCGTTGATACCGCGGGTCGTATCGATAAATTCCGTCAGAAGTACGGTAAATTCAAGCAAAAAGCTGCTCCTACATCAGAATCAGAACCAGCAGATACAGCATCAGCTGCACAGGAAAATACAGAAAGCTCTGCAGAGTAATTTACCTCTAGCACTTAGTAATAAAAGCCCACTCAATTTGCGGGCTTTTTTACTGTCTAATTATTTTTATAATTACTTGCTAAGAGGAGAATGGCTTATAATTTCTAAGCCGTAACCAATATTTCCTGACTTTCTAGGAGTGTCAGTAAGGATGTTGATTTTTCTAATTCCTAAATCTCGTACAATTTGCGCTCCTATTCCATAATCCTTAGAATCAAAAGGATGGAATACTCCAGTGTCCTTTTTCTTCTTATGGTAATCATCATAAGCTTTTAGCTCTTCTGCAATTCCGCTACTCTGATGAAGCTTATTGATAAATATTATCGCACCCTTTCCTTCAGCTTCAATTTTTGCCATTGCTGCTTGAAGCTGAGGGCCCTTACCTAAATCGCTAACTTGAAAA
This sequence comes from uncultured Bacteroidota bacterium, assembly GCA_902578505.1. The sequence goes on from CACHDD010000008.1 coordinate 18,241, forward strand.
ACATCACCAATCATACTTGATGCATGTACCCTAACTGGAACTGCTTCTTCAATATTCCAATTGCCTTTTACTAAGGCCAAATGCTCTGTGTCATCTGTCAACTGCTTGTATGATATTGCATTAAATGGACCAAACTCAGTATTCAACTTTACTTCATAAGTGCGATCAATCAGTGTCTCATTTTCTAGTCTGTATGCAATAAGATCCGCGATTGAAACTAGCTTCATGTTGTGCTTATCTGCAATCTTCTTAAGCTCAGGCAGCCTAGCCATTGTTCCGTCTTCATTGAGAATCTCAACAATGACTCCAGCAGGCTCAAATCCTGCAAGTCTAGCAAAATCAATAGCAGCTTCAGTGTGTCCGTTCCTTCTAAGTACACCTCCAGCCTTTGCTCTAAGTGGAAAAATATGCCCTGGCCTACCTAATTCTTCAGGTTTAGTGTTTGGGTCAATTAAAGCTTGAACTGTTTTAGATCTATCGCTGGTTGAAATACCAGTAGTACATCCATATCCAAGTAGGTCTACTGAAACTGTAAATGGTGTTTCGTAGGCTGCATTGTTTGTTTGTACCATCAATTCGAGGTCTAAAGCATCGCACCTGCTTTCTACAAGTGGAGCGCAAACTAGTCCTCTTCCATGAGTTGCCATGAAGTTTATGACATCGGGAGTTACATTTCTTGCAGCAGTTAGGAAATCACCTTCGTTCTCTCTATCCTCATCGTCTACTACAATAATCACACCTCCATTGCGTATTTCTTCTATCGCTTCTGGAATAGAATCTAAAATTGACATGGTGCAAAAATACATTCATAAATTTGCACCATGATAAAACCTATAGTTGCTTTTGGAGATCCTGTGTTAAAAGTAGAGGCAGAAGAGATAGAAAAGGGCTACCCTGAACTTAAAAAGTTGATTTCAGATATGTGGGAAACTATGTATGAAGCTGAAGGAGTTGGTCTAGCTGCGCCACAAATAGGTGAATCTATTAGAATGTTTGTCGCTGATGGTTCGCCTTTTGGAGAAGGTGAAGATGGAGATCCTGATTGCCTTGATTTCAAAAGAGTTATGATTAATCCTGTAATTTTTGAATCTTCTAAAGAAACGAGCATTATGGAAGAAGGGTGTTTATCAATTCCAGGTATTAGAGAAGAGGTAGAAAGACCTGTAAGTATTAAAATTGAATACTTTGATGAAAAGTGGGAGTTAGTTGAAGAGGAGTTGTCAGGAATTGCAGCTAGAATTGTTCAGCACGAATACGACCACTTAGATGGAATTATGATTCCTGACCATATTACTTCTATTAAAAGAAGATTACTTCACGGAAAGTTGAGAGATATAGGATTAGGTAAAGTACCTGTTGCATACAGGATGAGATTGCCAAAAGGAAAAGTTAGATGAGGTGGTTTGGGCTAATTGCAACAGCGATAATTCTTGTATCATGCTCAACAGAGGTTGAGGTAAAGAATGTCGATTGCAATCAACACAATGAGATTATTAAGTCAAAGGAGGCGGCGTTTGTTGAATTTGGTTACGATGCACAATTAATACAGGATTTGATAGTTTTATATGCTACTTATGCAAATTTTTGCAGAGAGGATAGTCTTACTCCAGAGTACTTGATGCGTAGAGCAGACTTACTTAGAGGAAGTGGAAAAATTCGCCAAGCCATTTCTCAATTTAAAGATGTACACGATAGTTACCCATCTTACCAAAACAAAATCACTTGTGCATTTATCGCAGCCTTTTTATATGAAACAGAGTTGAATGACAGGGAAATGGCAGAAAAGCTGTACCTTCAGATAATTGAATCTTACCCCGAGTCTCATGAAGCAAGTGTTGCAAGAGTTTCTTTACAACATCTTCATGAAACTTCAGACGAGTTGATATCTAGATTGAAGCAAAATGAATAAAGCAAAATGAATAAAGCAAAATGAATAAAGCAAAATGAATAAAGTAAAATACATACTCGTATATACTATTCCACTTGTAACAGTGGTGGCGTTTATGTACGATGGTATTTGGTCTTGGGCGACAGTCTTTTATGCTTTTGTAATTCTTCCATTTATCGATCATGTAATGAAAATTGATTCTTTGAATCTAACCAAAGAAGAATCTGAAGAAGCTTTAAATTCAAGGTATTACAACATTGCTCTATATGGTACAGTTCCCGTACAGATAGGTTTTGTGGTTTGGTTTATAGTTGGAGTAATGCCCAAAGAGATGTCATCAATTGACATGTTTGCAAAAACATTTTCAATGGGTGCAATGGGAAGTGTTCTTGCAATAAACAGTGCACATGAAATTGGCCATAGATTAGGGAAGGCAAACAAGCTTTTGTCTAAGCTCCTTTTAACATCAGTTTTATATGTACACTTTTTTGAAGAGCATAACTATGGTCATCATAAAAATGTAGGCACGTATGATGATCCAGCTACGGCAAGGAGAGGAGAGTGGTTGTACACGTTTGTTTTTAGATCAATGGTAATGGGATGGATTGAAGCGTGGAAGATTGAGAGAAATAGATTGAATAGAAAAGGAGGAAGTGCAATTAGTTTTAAAAATGAAGTTCTAGTTTGGCAGGTTATACAAATAGGAGTTGTTGCAGCCGTTTATCATTATTACGGATTACTGATTTTAGGATGCTTTGCTCTTGCTTCATTTTTCAGTGTCTTTATTCTTGAAGCTATAAATTACATAGAGCACTATGGATTGACTAGAGAAAAGGTGAGTGAGTATAGATATGAAAAAGTAAAACCAATCCATAGCTGGAATGCTGACAACCAAATCGGTAGAGCTGTTCTTTTTGAATTAACTCGTCACTCAGACCATCACGAGAACCCATCTAAGCCATATCAGGTATTAGTTTCTCCAGGAAACACTCCTCAATTACCTACTGGATATCCTGGAATGATTTTACTTTCACTTGTTCCTCCATTATTCTTTTTCATAATGCATAAAAGAATTGATGCTTTCAATGGTTGATACAATTGTATAATTGGTTTAAAACCTTCTGGGAATAAGTTTCTTCACCCTTTATGTCAGTAGTATTTTTGCCTAAAATTTTTTTAATACTGAAATGTCAAATCGTTTTCGTTCAGGTGTTTTATTCGGAGAGGAAGTAAAAGCCGTTCTTGATGATGCAAAGAAGAGAGGTTATGCTCTTCCAGCTGTAAATGTTATTGGTTCATGTTCAATCAATGCTGTTCTAGAAACTGCTAGAGATTTGAATTCTCCTGTAATAATTCAATTTTCTAATGGTGGTGCTTCTTTTAATGCTGGCAAGGGATTAAACATGGATAATCAAGAACATACTGTTCTAGGTTCTGTTGCTGGAGCTCATCATGTTGACACTTTAGCAAAAGCATATGGAGTTCCTGTGATTCTTCATACAGATCACTGTGCGAGAAAGATTCTACCTTGGATAGATGGGTTGATTACTGCAAGTGAAGAACACTTTAAGTCTAATGGTCGACCTCTTTACAGCTCTCATATGATTGACTTAAGCGAGGATCCTGTTGAAGAGAATGTTGCTACTTGTAAGGAATATTTGAAGCGTTTGGCCCCTATGGGAATGTATCTAGAAATTGAATTAGGCGTTACTGGAGGTGAAGAAGATGGAGTTGATAACACAGACATTGATAGTTCAAGATTGTACACTCAACCTGAAGAGGTGAAGTATGCTTTTGATGAATTAAGCCAAATCAGTGATCAATTCACTGTTGCAGCTGCATTTGGAAATGTACACGGTGTATATAAGCCTGGAAACGTAGAACTTCGACCAATCATTCTTGATAATTGCCAGAAGTATATCAGCGAACAAAATGGCCTAGGTGATAAGCCAGTAGATTTTGTATTCCATGGAGGTAGTGGTTCTTCATTAGAAGAAATAAGAGAGGCAATTGGATATGGTGTTATTAAAATGAACATAGACACTGATATGCAATGGGCTTTCCTTTCTGGAGTTAGAGATTATGTTGAAGGAAAATCAGCATACTTACAATCTCAAATCGGCAATCCTGATGGTGATGATAAGCCAAACAAAAAATTCTACGATCCAAGAGTTTGGTTGAGGGAAGGTGAGCAAGCTTTAGTACAACGTTTAAAGCAGGCTTTTGAGGATCTAAATTGTGTAAATCGCAATGAATTGTAAATAATGAACTTAGCACGCGCAACCACTTATGTGTTATTGCGTCTTTTATAAGAATCGAACTTTAAAAATTATAATCATGAAGCAGTTTTTTCTCTTTTTAATTGCTGCGCTTACTACAGGAATAGCGTCGGCAAATTTTGTTGGTTTAGAGAGTGAGTTTATCACAGAATCTGAATACGGTACAGTATATCGAGTATACGCCACTTTTGATAACCCAACAGATGAGCTAGTTGCGATATACGCATTAGAAACTGCTCCAATTGAGGTTGCTTGTTCAACTTCTTTCTTCCAATCTACAGTTGGTTCGGCTTTGGGGTCAGAGATTAACCCAATGTTTTTCACTTTCTTTCCAGATCTTGAATTCGACAGCTGGTTTACTATTGGATCTGAAAATTCAAATGGGACTTCAGATATTCAGCAAGTTGGAATGGATGATTACTTTTCCTCTTTTGAAGCAGGTGATGGATTTACTATTGACACCTTTGTTGGAGGGTCTTTTTTCCTAATCCCAAACATTTCAGATGATGCAGAAGCTGGTGATGATTTAAAAGTTCTAATAGGCCAATTCACAACTGACGGTGAAGTGTCTATGTGTTTAAACTTCCAATGGGATGATGCAGATGCTAATACCTTTAATGACGAAGGATATTGCATTACTTTCCCAGGTAGTGCATCAGTGCCTGGTTGTACAGACCCTGCAGCGAATAACTACGATCCAACCGCTACAGAAGATGATGGTACATGTGAGTACGACGATGAGTGTTCTGGTGCAGATCAGCTAATTCTAGCTACAAATTACAGCTACACACCAAGTGAGATTTCAGTTGGTGTTGGTGCGACAATAGCATGGTCTAACACGGGTGGTTTTCACGATGTAAATGGTGTCGTTAACTCGATTACTGACGCATCATTTAACAACCCAGAATCATTTTCATTAGCTGCTGTTAGTGGTAATGCAAATGGTGTGTGCATTGGTTCTTATACTTTCAATATTCCAGGTGTATACAATTACGATTGTTCTATTGGTAACCACGCAGCTAATGGTATGGTAGGAACAATTACTGTTGGAACTGGTGGTTGTACTGACCCAACAGCTTCTAACTATAATTCAAATGCTGACTATGACGACGGTACTTGTGAATCAATTGGAGGCGGTGGAAATGATTTAGTCCTAGGTCTTACATACGAAACGGTAGCAACAAACCCGCTAGGAGATGGTCAAAATACATATAGACTTTATGTTGAATTCACAACAAATGATGTTGAACTTGTTGCTGTTTACGGTACAGACACAGCTCCTTGGCAAATGACTTCTACGTCAGATAATGGATTCTACAATAATATGTTAGGTGGTGATTTTGGTGGAGCAATAAATCCAGTGTTCTTTCCTATGTTTCCAGAACTTGAATACGATAGTTGGTTTACTATTGGTGCAGAACCAGGAGAAGATGATGGTCTAAATAGTGCATTTGATGCTGCTTTGACTTCTTTGGATGACTTTAATATCGGTGAAGACTTTATTGTAAACACATTTATTGGAGGTTCAATATTTATTGTTCCAGGAGCAAATCTTCAAGGATTGCCAGTAAATAATAAGGTTTTAATAGGTCAATTTACTACTTCAGGAATTATTGATGCTCTTGTAAATATTCAATATAGAAATTCTGCGCAAGAGTCAATTCAAGATGAAGGACTTACTCTCACTTTCCCTCAGGCAACACTTGGTTGTACTGATGATAGTGCCTGTAACTTCGATCCTGCTGCTGAACTTGATGATGGATCTTGTTTAGAAAACGACTTATGTGGAGAGTGTGGAGGTGATAATTCCACATGTCAGGGATGTACTGATCAGAATGCATGTAATTACGACCCTGATGCTTTAGTAAACGATGGATCTTGTTTAGAAAACGACTTATGTGGAGAGTGTGGAGGTGATAATTCTACATGTCAGGGCTGTATGGACGAAGCTGCATGTAATTTCGATCCACAAGCACAGTCTGATGATGGAAGCTGTGAATATCCTGAAGAATTTTATAATTGTGACGGTTGTATCAATGACGTTGATGAGGATGGAATATGTGATGAGTTAGAAGTGCTAGGTTGTACAAGTCCTGGTGCGGATAATTACAATTCAGATGCAACTGAAGATGATTTTTCATGTACTTACCTAGATGGTATGGTTCTAGGACTTTCTTATGAAGAAGTTGCAGCGGACCCTCTTGGTACAGGACAAGCTACATATAGACTCTATGTTAACTTCCCAAATGATGATGTTGAAGTAACAGCTATGTTCGGTACAGATACTGCGCCATGGGAGTTACTTTCTACAGCAGAAGGTGGATTTTATAATAACCCTCTGGGAGGAGATTTTGGTGGTTCGATTAATCCAACTTTCTTCCCAATGTTTCCTGACCTTGAATACGACAGTTGGTTTACAATTGGCGCAGAACCTGGAGACGACGACGGTCTTAATAGCGCATTTGATGCTGCTTTGACTTCTTTGGATGACTTTAATGCTGGCAATGACTTTGTTGTAAACACTTTTGTTGGAGGTTCAGTATTTGTTGTTCCCGGTGCAAATTCACAAGGAGTACCGGTAAATGGAAAAGTTCTTTTAGGTCAATTCACAACATCGGGGGTTGTTACAGCTCTAATCAATGTACAGTTTAGAGATGTTAATCAAATTTCATATCAAGCTGAAGGTATGACAATTACATTCCCCGCTCCCGGAGTTGGATGTATAGATGAAGAAGCTTGTAACTATGACCCTGATGCAGTTCTTGATGCTGGCTGTGTATATCCAGAAGAGTTCTATAATTGTGATGGATGTATAAATGATACTGATGGTGATGGAGTATGTGATGAGTTAGAAGTTGAAGGTTGTACTGATGCTATGGCATGTAACTATAATTTAGATGCAACAGATGATGATGGATCTTGTTTACAGAATGACCTATGTGGTGTATGTGGTGGTGATAACAGCAGCTGTTCGGGTTGTACCGATCCATTAGCATGTAATTACGACTCTAATGCTACATTAGACGATGGAACATGTGAATTCCCAATCATGTACTACGATTGTAATGGAAACTGTTTAAACGATAGTGATGGAGATGGAGTTTGTGATGAATTAGAAGTACAAGGTTGTACAGATGCAGAAGCTGATAATTATAACGCAGATGCAACTGACGAAGATGGTTCATGCCAGTACTTAGGCTGTACAAACCCAAATGCAGAAAACTATGACGAAGGAGCAAACGTTGATGATGGGTCTTGTATAGTTCTTGGTTGTACTAACTCAAATGCAGAAAACTATAATCCAGAGGCAACTGAAGACGACGGATCTTGTACTGCAACAGGATGTACATATTTAGGTGCAGACAACTACGACTCACTCAATACTACCGACGACGGTTCTTGTATTTTCAACGGTTGTACAGACTCTGATGCACTAAATTTCATTGCACATGCAAATAATGATGATGGTTCATGTGTTTACGAGGAGTGTACAGGAGAGAGCGATTGTCCATTTGATGCGAACGGTGATGGAGAAATAGGATCTGCCGACCTTCTTGAATTCCTTGTAGCTTACGGTCAAGCGTGTGAGGATTTGTAATTAAATATTGAAATTTAAGAAAGCGTCAATTCACTATGATTTGGCGCTTTTTTAATATACATAGAATTATCTTTGTTTCAATGAAACCATTAGTCGAAACTAGGCTTCCAACAAAGTTTGGAGGATTTAAAATTCTCGCATTTGAAAGTGTTCTAAATGAAATGCCAACTATTGTTCTAGTTTCAGATAACTTCACTTCAAACTCACATGAAGCTGTTGAAGTTAGAATTCACAGTGAGTGTATGACTGGAGATGTTTTTAGCTCATCAAGATGTGACTGCGGAGCTCAGCTTGATACTTCTATGCAAAAGCTTCAGAAAGTTGGAGGAATATTAATCTATTTAAGACAAGAAGGAAGAGGGATTGGTTTAATTGAAAAGCTTAAAGCATATAACCTTCAAGATGAAGGATTAAATACATATGAAGCAAATGTTAAATTAGGTCATCAAGAGGATGCAAGATCTTTTGATGCAGCTATTGAGGTTTTAAAATACCTGGGTGTAAAAAAAATCAAGCTACTAACCAACAACCCTGAAAAAATAAGTGCTTTTAAAGCCTATAGCATTGAAGTGATTGAACGCTTGCCTCTTCAAGTAGGGGTTATTCCTGAGAACGAGGAGTATCTTGAAGCTAAGAGATTAATTAAAGGTCATTTCTTCACGAAATAACGTGCATCCATTCCATGCAAATTATGGCGCCAATGGTGCCAACTGCATAACCCAACACTGCTAGTAATATTCCAACTGGTGCTAGAGCCGGAGAGAATGCACTTGCAACAATTGGTGCAGATGCTGCTCCTCCAATGTTAGCTTGGGAACCTACCGCTACAAAGAAAAATGGTGCTTTTATAATAACTGCTACTACTAATAATACAACTATATGAACAACCATCCAAAGTAGTCCAATTATGATTGCTGAAGAGTAAGTTTCCCAATTAGCGATTAGCTCTCCTACATTCATTTTCATACCTATAGTGGCTACTAATATGTAAAGGAAAATAGAACCTAGTTTGCTAGCGCCCGCGCCTTCGTATTTTTTGGCTTTGGTAAAGCTCATTCCGACCCCAAGAGCAGTTGCAACAACTACAATCCAAAAGAAACCTTTTTCTAAAGAACTAAGATATTTTACAAAACTTCCCGGGTTATCTGTAAGAATTGCGCTAAAGCTATCGTGTATGCTAACACTTGCAAAGTCTGCAACTAAATGAGCTATTGCAACAGAACCAAAAGCAATGCCTACAAGAATCATTAGATCTGTAAATGATGGGATTCTTGCTATACTATCCTGATAATCCTCAACTTTTTTCTTAAGTGTGTCAACTGCACTACTATCTGCCTTAAGCCAAGAATCAATCTTTTTACAATGACCTGCGCCGTAAAGCAAGAATGGCATCCAAAGATTAGCAACAAATACGTCTACGATAAGCATAATAGAAAACTGCTTGTCCAGAGTTTCAGAAATCTCTTTAAGAGCTGCCTGGTTTGCCCCTCCGCCTATCCAACTTCCAGCTACTGTTGAAAGGCCTCTCCACATTGCTTGAGGAGTATCTCCACCAAAAACATCTGGATTGAACTGACCTACAGCATATAGAGCCAAAGGTCCACCTACGATAATTCCGATTGTTGCGGCAAAAAACATGATGATTGCTTTAGGCCCCAAATTGTAAATTCCTTTGAGATCTATACTTAAACAAAGGAGTACCAAGCTGGCTGGAAGTAAATATCTTGAAGCTACGAAGTACAAATTCGAACCTTCGCCGTCAACAATTCCCAAAGAATTAAACGCAGCCGGAACGAAATAGCACAACAAAAGTGTTGGTACAAACGTGAAGAATTTCTTCATTGATGGTTGCTGAGAAGCGTAGAAAATACCTGCAAGGGATACTGCTAATAATCCTAGAACTGCTGCGTCGTTTTCTAATGGGAACATGATTTATGCCTTTTTGATGTCGATTAATTCAACCTCGAATATGAGAGCTGCGTACGGGGGGATTGGACCGTTTGGGCTTGGGTTAGCTCCATATGCTAATTCTTGAGGGATGTAGAACGTCGTTTTTCCTCCAATCTTCATAAGTTGTAATCCTTCAGTCCAGCCAGATATTACGCCATTAAGAGGAAATGAGATAGGCTCACCTCGCTTGTAACTTGAATCGAATTCAGTTCCGTCGATAAGAGTTCCTTTGTAGTGAACAGTCACTGTGTCTTCGGCCGATGGAGAATCTCCTATACCTAAAGTAGAGTGATTGTATTGAAGGCCACTTTCTGTCACTTCAATTCCATCATTATTTGCATTTTCAGTAAGGAAATTTTCACCCTCTGATTTTGCTTCTGCTGCTTTTTCTTCTTGAATTTTTGTCATCATCTCGCGAATTTTTTCGTCTGCTTCTTCAAACGTAAGTGAAGCAGATCCTTCTAGAGAGTCTGCAAACCCCTTAGATAATTCTTCTGAGTTAATGCTTTTAAAACCTTGGTTTTTGAGGTTTGCAGCTAGTACAATGCCTAGTGAATAGGATACTGAATCCATTTGTTTTTAAATGTTTAAAATGTAATTAGGGCCGCAAAGATAATCCCTACCTACCTACTTCTAGTATATGTGAGTTTGTTGGTAGAGCTTAATTCTTTTCTGAATCTATATCCCAATACCTCAAACCCCTTTAATTCTTCAATATTTTCAATGCGATTTTC
>CACHDD010000009.1 GCA_902578505.1 uncultured Bacteroidota bacterium
ACAGGGTTACCTGGGCCTTTTGCAGTAGCCGAAATGATTTCATCAGCATTCAAAATGCCAGCTGACATTGCGTTTACAAGAGGGTTAACTTGATAGCATTCGTCAAAGAAAATCTCTCCTCCTACTACTGGAATCCCAAAACTATTTCCGTAATCACCAATTCCCTTTACAACACCCTCAAGATGCCATTTGGTTTTAGGGTTATCTGGATCGCCAAATCTCAAACTGTTTAGCTGAGCTATTGGACGAGCGCCCATGGTGAAGATATCTCTATTGATACCTCCTACTCCTGTTGCAGCGCCTTGATATGGCTCAATTGCCGAAGGGTGATTGTGAGATTCAATCTTAAACGCACAGCCCAATCCTTCTCCGATGTCTACAATACCAGCATTCTCCTCACCTGCTTTAACAAGCATGTGTTCTCCATCTCTTGGAAGTGTCTTAAGCCACTTAATTGAATTCTTATATGAACAGTGTTCGCTCCACATAACAGAGTAAATACACATCTCCGTAAAATTCGGAGTTCTCCCCATAATTTCTTTGATCTTATCAAATTCTTCTGGGGTCAAACCCATCTCTTGGGCTTGGTCAAGTGTTGCAGGTTTTTGCGATGCCTTCATTTGAGCAAATTAATGCGATTAGTTTCAGCCCGTAAAGGTAGCAATGCAATCGTAGGGCACAGCCCTTTCAAGCTGTAACTTTCGCACATGAGAGTAGTTATTCAGAGGGTAAGTTTTGCCAGCGTAAAAGTTGATGATATTGTAATAGGCCAAATCTCCTCAGGACTCCTTATTTTACTAGGCATTGAAGACGACGATACTAGCGATGACGTAAGTTGGTTAGCAAGAAAAATAACTGGGCTTAGAATCTTTTCAGACGAAGAAGGAAAGATGAATTTGGATTTGGCAGGAATTAATGGCGAGTTATTAGTTGTAAGTCAATTCACTTTACACGCTTCTACTAAGAAGGGAACTCGTCCTTCTTTCATAAAAGCAGCAAGGCCTGAAAAGGCAATTCCACTTTACAATGAATTCATAAAAGAGTGCGAAAACATCACAGGATCAAAAGTTGAAACCGGCGAATTTGGTGCTATGATGGACGTTGAATTAGTTAATGACGGTCCCGTTACCATCATCATTGACACTAAGAACAAGGAATAACCTATCTAGGAATAATACAAACAGGAATTGGATTCATCTTATGCTGATTTATCCTGTTTAGTCTTGAGTAAATCTCAAATACTTCTGCCTCCCTACCTATCAATTCACCTTGCGTTAATTCACCATTTGCAATCTTCTCTGCTTGAGCCATTGCCCTTTCTAGTTCAGGATAAGAAGCTCCTATTTGGTCTTCATCATTTCTATCATCACCCCAAAGACCATCTGTAGGAGCTGCATTCATAATAGAATTTGGCACTCCTACAACTTCCCCAACTAAGTATACTTCTGATTTAACAAGATCTGCAATGGGGCTTAAATCAACCCCGCCGTCTCCGTATTTAGTGAAAAATCCCACTCCAAAATCCTCAATCTTATTTCCTGTCCCAACAACTAACGCGCCTCTTTCTTGGGCTAATGCGTAAAGAGTTGTCATTCGGAGTCTTGCCCTTGTGTTTGCTAAAGCCAAACCTCCACTTTGATCTTCAACTAATGGCAAAGAGTCTTTTAAACAATCGTAAGTTTCAGTAAGCGACACATTTATTGAGCTTACATTTTCAAATTCAGATACCAATTGACCTATCAATTCATCAGATCTACTTAGTTCTGACTGAGCCTGATGTATGGGCATGTTTACTATGTGAGTCTTTCGTCCAGTCCTAGCACAAAGAGTAGCTGTAACCGCTGAATCTATACCACCTGAAACACCAACGACAAAAGAATCTACACCAGATTTTTCTGAGTAATCATCGAGCCAATTAACTATATGTTCAGCTACTAATTCAGCGTTGAAAGACATAAGGCCAAGTTAAAATATTAATCCTATAACCAACTCAAATGCCTTGTCATTTCCAGTGATTAATTCTTGGGCAGGAGTTCCTTCAGAATCAGACGGCAATCCTTCCTCATTTAATACCACCTGGTAAGACTCTTTATGAATATTTAAAAATGCCGAATTGAAATTAACGCCAATAATCAATGATAGGTATTCATTCAACTCTCTCTCTACTCCAGCTCCAACTATATATGAGGCCCTTAATAACTTAAAGTCATCGTGAACTTGGTAGTTAGGGTCTGTGTAGGAATTTGTTTCATAAGGAGTCCATTCTTCTCCTTCTAATATGAATCTATTTTGGTTTTCAATATTTGCAGAAATCCCAATGTTTAATCCAAGCCCCACGCCTACTTGTCCATAAATAGTTGAGTATCCTATTTGCTTATATCTAGCTTTAAGTGAAAGAGGCAATTCAACGTATTTAAGCCTGTATTCTCTTGAAGAACTTTGAATATGAATATCTTCCTTTATTTCAGGATCGTAAAATTTCATCTTCCCACCAGTATCAAAAACATGTAGCCCTGAACTGAATGAAAGCCAATCGTTTTGAACGAAATCAATTATCAAAGCGTAGCCGAAATTTCCATTGACACCCTCAGTTGAATGAAACCCATCTGTAGATTTTAACCAACTTACATTTGGAGTCATCAAAAGACCCAGTCTTACTTCTTGAGCATTTAAATTACTCGAACTTAAAATAAAACTTAAGACCAAAATGAAAATTGGCACTAGCTGATTGTAAGTGGTTCGCATAAGTGTTCTCATCTTTGCGTTTAAATAGGTAAAATTAATAGTAGGAAACATGGATACAAGCAAAATGTACAGCACTTTATTGAGATGTCAATTGTGGACAATCGCAATGTTTTGTTTGGCTTCATGCTCAAGTGATAAATGGGAGGTTGACCCTAACCAAGTCGAATTAGGAAGGGAATTTAGAGTTAGAACATTTTATAAAGACATAAGAAATCTACCAGAATCTGATAGCACAGCTATCGAAAAACTCATAAGAGTGTATGGTGAGTTTTGGGGTGATTACAGTGAAGACATACTTAAGCTTGGGCCATTTAACGATGTTTCAACTGCAGCAGAACTTAGACGATTCTTAAATCATGAAAGTACAGTTGAAACTCTAGCTGCAATTGACACAACATCCGGTTCTGATGCTAAGGTTGCTGAAATAAGCCAAGAACTTGAGAATGGGTTTAAGAGATTCCACGCTTTGCTTCCTAGCGAACCAGTGCCAGATGTAATTCTTATGACCAGTGGTTTTAATTACGCTATATATCCTAGAGAAGAATATTTGGCCATAGGCCTTGAGTGGTTTATCGGCCATGAACATCCGATTTTAGAAAAGCTTCCTCCAGAAATGTTTCCTCAATACAGAAAACTAAGGATGCACCCTGATTTGATTACTGCAAATGCTCTTAGAGGATGGATGCTTGTAAACTTTCAAAACAGAGGATATACTGGAAGGATGTTAGCAGAAGACATTCTGTATTGGGGTAAGGTGCTTTGGCTTACAAAAAGATGTTTGCCAGAACTCCACGAACACCTTCTATTGGATTGGACACCAACAGAGTTAGAATGGGCTAAAGCAAATGAAGAATCCATTTGGATTGAACTTCAACCTTCTGATGTGATATTCGAAACAAACAGAACTGTTTATAACAGATGGTTGACTGAAGGGCCATTCACACGAGCTGGATCCATTCCTCAAGAAAGCCCAGATAAGCTTGGAATCTGGATGGGATGGAATATTGTTGAAGATTACATGGAGGCAAATCCAGAAACAACAATTGAGGAACTTTTTGCAGATCGAGAACCTTCAAATTTTTTAAGAACATATAGACCATAATTATGGCAGAAAATAATATTGAAATCAAGGTGACTACTGATGAAAACCATGTGCCAACTGGAATTCATTGGACTGCTCCAAATGAAAAAATCAATGCAAAAAGCGCAAAGGCAATGTCCTTAGTTTTCTGGGATGAGGACAGTTCTTCATCTATGAATATGGATCTTTGGACTAAGGAAATGAGCGTTGAAGAAATGAGGCATTTTGTATGCCAAAGCATGATGCTTCTTGCCGACACATTAGAAAGAGCAACAAACGACAAGGCGCATGCTGAAGCAGTAAGAGGATTTACTACTGAGCTTGCAAAAAGAGTTGGCGTATTAGAAGAGTGAGTTCGTCTGCTCGAAGAAGTTTAACAGTTCTTCCCTTCCCTCCTTTGTCTCTGACGAAGTAATAAATACAGGCGGCATTTTATGCCACTGTTTGAGCATCTCTTCAGTATAATCAGCTAAGAATTTTGCTTTTTCACTTTTGTTGAGTTTGTCAACTTTAGTGAATACTATCGTAAATGGCAGACCTTCTTCACCCATATATGCCATGAAATCTAAATCAACTTTTTGGGGTTTTAATCTAGAATCGACGAGCATCATGATGCACATTAAATTTCTTCTGCCCTCTAAAAATTGTTTAGACGTCCTTTCCCATTTCACCCTGTCTGACTTGCTCACTTTTGCATATCCAAAACCAGGAAGGTCTGTTATATACCAAGAGCCATCATCTTTTTCGCCTTTTTTTGGAGCGTTGATTTCAAAGTGATTTATTAGCTGAGTTTTTCCTGGCGTACTACTGATTTTTGCCATGCTTTGTCTTCCGACAATCATGTTAATCAGCGATGATTTACCCACGTTTGATCTGCCAATAAATGCATATTCAGGTTTGTCCATTGGAGGACATTCCCTGGGGTGAGCACTACTCTTGACAAATGAAACTGAATGAATATCCATCACGCCATAGCTATACCCCTAGAGTTGTACCAACTATCTAAAAGGCGATTAAACTCTTCAGGATGTTCCATCATTGGAGCATGACCGCATTCGTCAATCCAAAACAGATCTGAATCAGGAAGTTTTTCGTGAAACAACTCCCCAACATCAGGAGGTGTTACAATATCATTTCTACCCCAAATAATACAAGAAGGTGTTTTCATGTTTGGTAGATCCACCTCCATATTATGACGAATTGCAGACTTAGCAATCGATAAAATTCTAAGGATTTTATTTCTGTCATTAACCGCCTCAAAACACTCCTCAACTAATTCATCTGTTGCGTGCTTTGGGTCGTGAAATGTAACCTTCACCTTATTTCGAATGTATTCCTTATCCTCCCTTCTTGGAAATGAATTCCCAAACGCATTTTCGTACAAACCACTACTTGCAGTAAGAGTCATAGAAGCAACTCTTTCAAGATGATTTTTAGTGAAAATCAATGCAACGTGTCCCCCAAGGCTATTACCAAGAAGATGTACTTTTTCAAGATTCAAGTGATCCACAAATCCCTTGATATGCTTTGCAATTTCTTTTGCCGAAGTCTTTCTCAATGGAAGCTCGTAAATAGGTAGCATAGGAGTTAGTACTCTAAACCTCTTGCTAAAATGCTCACGTACTTGAGTGAAATTGCTCAATGCCCCAAACAATCCGTGGAGGATTACCATGGGCTCACCGCTTCCTTCGTCCAAATATTTAAACTCACCTGACTCTAATACAGTACTTTCCATTAGTTCGGATTTAGGGTGCCAAACTACGGCACATAGGAATGAATTCTACCAAATTGAGCATTTAAACTTCCACTTGACGTTGTTCACATCGATTGTTGATATCCTGTTAATTCAGAAAAATTCAATTTTTCCAAAAACCCAGTAAACCCTTGTAATTTCTGGGTTTCTAACTTTTGGATGTTAAACACTTTTCCACAAAGTGGTAGAAAGTGTCAAATCGTGGGAATAAGTGGTAAATCTTGACTAATTTTGGATTTACAACTCATTGCCCAGGTAATGCTGAATCTATTAGGAGAACATAAGTGCAAAATCGACGCTAAAGGGCGTCTAATGTTCCCTGCTCGTTTGCGAAGACAGCTAGAAAACATCATACATCACGGGCTAGTAATCAATAGGGACATTTTCGAAAACTGCCTGGTACTTTATCCAAAACCTGAATGGGATAAGGTAAATGGCGAAATGACCCAACTGAGCAGGTACAACAGAAAGCATCAAGTATTCCAAAGAAAATTCATGAAGGGAGCAACTCTAGTTGACCTTGATTCTTCTGGAAGACTGAACGTTCCTACTGCCCTACTTGATTATGCAGGTATCGATTTGAGCAAGAGCAATGAAATAATTGTTTCTGGTCTTGGAGAAAAAGTAGAAATCTGGACTTTTGAAGCATATCAAACACAAGTTTTAAACGACGAGGACGACTTCGATTTTGGAAACCTAGCCGAAGACGTTCGAAAAGACATTGATCCCAACCTACTGACGTGATGACAAACACCTCCTACCACGTGCCGGTACTACTAGACGCCTCAATCGAGGCTCTTAATCTCGGCGACGGCGGGGGACTTTGGATGGACGCAACTTTTGGAGGCGGAGGTCATAGCAGGTTGATTGTCAGCAAACTCAATAAGGATGGCAAGTTGTTTGGCTTTGATCAAGACCCAGACGCAGTAGCAAATTCAATAGACGATAGCAGGTTTACTCTAATTGAATCAAACTTTAGATATGCCAAACAATTTCTAAGTCTTCATGGAGCAACACCCCTAAATGGAATACTCGCAGACCTTGGAGTTTCGTCACATCAATTCGACACGGCAGAAAGAGGATTTTCATTGCGAATGGATGGCCCACTAGACATGAGAATGAATCGAGAGTCAGGCATCTCTGCTGCGGAATTAATTAAAGAATCTACTTGGGAAGAATTAATGGCTGTTATAAGAATGTACGGGGAAGTGAACAGGCCCGACAGACTAGCAAGAGCCATTAAAGCCGCTTCTGAAATCTCACCCATTAATACCACTGAAGATCTAATTAAGATCTTGAGTAAACACGCTCCTTCAGGAAGAGAAAACAAATTCTATGCGCAAGTTTTTCAGGCGCTAAGAATAGAAGTTAATGATGAGCTCGGTGCATTAAGAGATTTATTAGAACAGGCTACTCAACTCTTAAAGCCTGGTGGGAGATTAGCAATAATCTCCTACCACAGCTTGGAGGATAGACTTGTAAAGCACTTTATGAGGTCAGGAAATATTGAGGATAAAATCGAAAAGGATTTAAAAGGCCAAACCCTAGCACCATTCAAGCAAATCTCTCGCAAAGCGATAGTTGCAACTCCAGAAGAGGTGATGGAAAATCCGAGAGCTAGATCTGCAAGACTCAGAGTTGCAGAAAGAACCTCATTCACTCCTGCGCTATGATGAAGTGGTTTAAGAAAAAAGACGAGCAAAGTCCTTCAGGACCTAGTGGCAACAAGCGACTAACTGAAGAGCAAAAGGCAGCGCGTGAAGAAGCAAAAAAGCTAGCGCTTAAAGCTGCAGAAGAGGCAAAGAGAGTGAAGGCAGAAAAGGCACAGAAGGTTAGAGATAAAGCTTCTAGATCTTCAGCGGAAAACAGAGCCAAAATTGCTGCTGAGCAGAAAAAAGAGAGAGCAGAAAAGAATGCTACTGGAAAAATCCTTAGAGACATAATCAGTGGTCGATTCCTAACTGGAGATGGTGTAATCGCGCATATACCTTTCCTGTTGTTTTTGTGCGGAATTTTTCTTGCCAACATAGGTTTGGGTTACAAGTTCGAAAACATCGAGCGCGAGAAGATGAAGACAAAGAGGGCGCTTGAAGAGGTCAATGCTGAGTACAAAACTTTGATGTCTGATTTGGAATCTAGGTTGCAGCAAAGCAGAGTGGAACAGGCCATTGTGGATTTGGGCTTAGAGCAGCCATTGAGTCAGCCAATTTTATTAGACGAAAACGAAGATGAGTAAGGGAGGAGGCCAAATACAAACCACTAGGTTTTGGATGATTTTCGTCTGCTTCTGCCTTATTTCTGCTGGCATATTCTCTCGAATTATCGCCATACAGTTTGTAGAACACAATCATTGGGAAAACAAGGGTGCGGAGTATTCTGAAAGCGTTAAAACCATTGAGCCATCAAGAGGCCAAATACTAGCGAAAGACGGATCGTTACTCGCAATAAGCGTCCCTGTTTACAATCTAAGTTGGGATAGTCAGTGCGAAGCAATTAATTGGGATGTGTACGCTAGGGACAAGGAGGAGTTGTGCCATGAATTGTCTAAAATATTAGGCAAGCCAGCAGATCATTATGCCAAACTTTTAGACAAAGCAAGATTAGAAGAAAGTAGATATAAATTGTTTGGGCGAAACATACCCTACACTAAGTACAAGGATTTAAAAAACATTCCATTTATCAAGCTTGGGAGGTATAAAAGCGGTTTTGTCTTTGAGAGAAATGAGATTAGAAGAAAGCCTTTTGAACCCCTTGCAGGAAGGACTATTGGGATAGACAGAGACAGCCATAGAGTTGGAGTTGAACTCGCTTGGAATAAGGAGCTCGGCGGTGTTGAAGGTAAGCAATTACAGCATAGAATTTCTGGGGGTGAATGGCTACCTGTTACAGACGACTTTATCTCAGAACCACAACAAGGGTTAGATGTTGTAACTACAATTGACATGCACCTTCAAGATGTTGCTACTTCATCACTTTTAAAGCAATTAGAAAAGCACGAAGCTGGATGGGGA
The DNA here is from genome assembly GCA_902578505.1 of uncultured Bacteroidota bacterium. Next base: position 8,591 of record CACHDD010000009.1, read on the forward strand.
ATAGTCGTTCTAATGGAAGTTGAAACAGGATATGTTAGAGCAATATCCAACCTTACTAGATCAGAGGGTTCAAACGGAAAAGTGTATTACTCTGAATCATTCAATCACGCTTTAGGATCTGCTGTAGAACCTGGATCTACTTTCAAGTTAGCATCACTAATGACGTGTCTAGAATCTGGCAACATTCAATTGACAGACAGCATTGACACAGGAAAAGGTATTGCATACTTCCATGGAAAACCAATGAAAGACTCGAATTGGGATCACGGAGGTCATGGGAAAATATCCATCAAAGACGTATTCTCTATGTCGTCAAATATTGGGTCGGCATTAGCAGTAAAGCAATGCTTCAGTGTTGAACCCCAAAAATTCTTAGATGGACTTCAAAGGATTGGTATAACAAAACCTTTAGATGTTAATCTTGTCGGAGAAGGTGTGCCACAAGTTTATTCGACAGTTGGCGAAGGTGCTTGGTCTGGCTTATCTCTCACACAGATGGCAATAGGTTACGAAGTAACCCAAACCCCACTACAAACTCTTGCACTTTATTCTGCTGTAGCAAATAATGGCAAATTGATGAGGCCTGTATTTGTGACTGAAACCCAACGCAGGGGTGAAACAGTTGATAGGTTTGGCCCAGAAGTAATAAATGAAAGAATATGTTCAGCAAGCACTTTAAACGATTGTAAGACCATGATGGAAAGCGCCTGTGAACCAGGTGGACATGGTACAGCTGCGAACATTTTTAACAAGAGTCCATATACAGTTGCTGGAAAAACTGGCACTTGTAAAATTGCTCACAACGGTAGCTATGAAGACGGAAGATATAGGGCCTCATTTACTGGGTATTTCCCTGCCGATAATCCTATTTACTCTTGCATAGTAGTTGTCTCTGACACAAAGAGTGGCTCGTACTACGGTAGCACTATTGCAGCTCCTGTCTTTAGAGACCTAGCTGATTTGATCTATGCTACAGATCCTAAATTCCACGAAATACTGGACAAGCCATTACTAGCAGAAAACAAAAGACATCTGCCAACTGCAAATAATGGTGAGAGAAGCGAAGTGGTTTACTTGTATGAGACACTAGGAGTTAATTACAAGGATGAAAGTGGGGTTTCGGATTGGGTTGTAGTAAGCACTTCTAAAGACACGGTCAGACTCACTACAAGAGAGATTGTAAACCAAACTATGCCAAATGTTCAAGGCATGGGCCTTAAAGATGCTCTCTACCTACTAGAAAACGCAGGCATTAAAGTTTATTACGAAGGCCGTGGAATTGTAAAAAGCCAAAGTGTTAGACCTGGCACACCATTTAGTCAAGCATCAACAATTAAACTAATACTGTCGTGAAACTACTGAAAGATCTATTATACGATGTAAGGATAGAAGAGGTATTTGGCACTACTAACATTGCAGTTGAAAGTATGTGTATGGATTCTCGCATGGCAAAACCAATGAGTCTATTTGTTGCAATCAAAGGCACTAAATTAGACGGCCACAATTACATTGCCTCTGCCCTAGCTAATGGAGCAATAACTATTGTTTGCGAAGAAGTTCCCAAGGGAGCAAAAGACATTACAGGAACAACTTTTGTAAAGGTTAAGGACAGCTCTCAAGCTTTAGGACACATCGCTTCAGCTTACTATGATAATCCAACAAACGAAATTAAGGTAGTTGCTGTAACGGGAACAAATGGAAAGACAACAACCGTTAGCCTGCTCCATAGTTTATTCAGGATTATGGATAGGAAGTCAGGATTGATTGGTACAGTAGAAAATAAGATTAATGACAAGACTATTGAATCTACTCACACAACACCTGACGCTATTTCTATCCAAAAGCTATTTAGAGAAATGGCTGACGAAGGTTGTAAGTTCTGTTTCATCGAAGCTAGTTCTCATGCTATAGACCAAAACAGACTCGCAGGCACGACCCTAGCTGGTGCCGTGTTTACAAATATCACTCATGATCATTTGGACTACCACGAAACTTTTGACAACTATATCTCTGCGAAGAAAAAATTATTTGACAAACTCCCTTCAAATGCTTTTGCTCTTGTTAATGCCGAAGATTCACATTGCGAAGACATTATTGCCGACTGTAAAGCGAAGAAAACAACATATGGCGTAAGTGCTTATGCAGACGAAAAAGCAAGAATTGTAGAAAATCAATTACAAGGGCTTCAAATGTATATCAATGGTCAAGACCTCTACTCAAGGTTAGTTGGAGATTTTAATGCTTCAAATCTGATGGCAGTTTTCTGCGTTGCTAAGAGTTTGGGATTTGATCCATTATCAATATTAACCTCGATGTCACTTCTTACCCCACCCGCTGGAAGATTTGAATTGGTAGAAAGTCCAGACGGAATTACAGCAATTGTCGATTACGCTCACACTCCAGACGCATTGGAAAACGTGCTTAAAACTATAGGTGCATTTGTCGATGGAGGTGAAAGAGTAATTACAGTTGTTGGATGTGGTGGCGATAGAGACGCAGCAAAAAGGCCTATCATGGCTAGAGTAGCAGCTGCATCATCAGACCAAGTATTCATCACTTCTGACAACCCTAGATCAGAAGACCCTTTAGACATCATAGCTCAAATGCAAGCAGGGTTAGACCCTAATGAAAAGAGAAAGTGTATAGCAATTAGTAATAGACGCGAAGCAATAAGAGCAGCGGTAGCTTTTGCCAAGGCTGGAGACATCGTGCTAGTAGCTGGCAAAGGTCACGAAACGTATCAAGAGATAGCAGGAGTTAAACACGATTTCGACGACAGAATTGTTCTGCGCGAAGCATTCAATCCATCAAACTAAGAATCATGCTGTACCATTTATTTACATACCTAGATTCTACATATAACCTTTCAGGCGCTGGTCTCTTTGAGTATATAACCTTCCGCGCAGCAATGAGTTTGATCACATCGCTCATTATTGGAATCGCATTTGGAAGACGCATCATTGAATGGTTGCAGCTTAAACAAGTTGGTGAGGTCGTTAGAGATTTAGGCCTACAAGGCCAAATCGAAAAGAAAGGCACACCAACTATGGGAGGGTTAATTATCCTCAGTGCAATATTAATCCCCACCCTTCTGTTTGCCGATTTGACAAGCGTTTACACCCACATGATGTTGATTGTAACAGTTTGGCTTGGAACAATTGGGTTTATTGACGATTACATAAAAATCTATAAGAAGAATAAAGAAGGACTAGCTGGTAGATTTAAAATTATAGGCCAAATAGGAGTCGGAATCATTTTGGGATCTATAATGATGTGGCATCCTGACATCTTGATTAAGGAAATGGGTGAAGATGGCGTTTGGACTGCATTGAGATCAACAGAGACTACAATCCCATTTTTAAAGGGAAACACCTTTGACTACTATTGGCTTGTAAGTTGGTTGATCGAAGACCTTACTCTGGTTTGGCTTGTATTCATCCCAATGGTAATTCTTATTGTTACTGCAGTATCAAATGGAGCAAACTTAACTGATGGGCTTGACGGCCTTGCTACGGGAACAAGCGCGATAATAGGCATCACTTTAGCAGTGCTTGCTTATGTAAGTTCTAACACTCAAATAGCAGGATACTTGGGTATCATGTACATCCCAGGATCTGAAGAATTAGTTGTCTTTATCGCTGCATTTGTTGGGGCTTGCGTGGCATTCCTATGGTACAATGCATATCCAGCCCAAGTTTTTATGGGGGACACTGGCTCACTTGCATTAGGTGGAATCATCGCAGCATTTGCGATAGCAATTAGAAAGGAATTATTAATTCCAGTTCTATGTGGAATCTTCCTAATAGAAAACTTGAGTGTGGTCATGCAGGTGACCTACTTCAAGTATACCAAAAAGAAATACGGAGAAGGCAAAAGGATTTTCCTGATGTCTCCACTTCACCACCACTACCAAAAGCAAAACATTCACGAAAGCAAAATCACAGCTAGGTTTTGGATCGTAGGAATACTACTAGCTGTAATCACAATTGTAACCCTTAAAGTTAGATAATGAATGAAGACATTCTAATATTAGGCGCTGGCGAAAGCGGTGTAGGGGCAGCAAAACTTGCCTTGAGTTTGGGGTATACTCCTTTTGTAAGTGACGCTGGATCAGGTAAGTCTGCATTCCTTGCAGAGTTAGATGCAGATGGTATCGAGTATGAGGTGGGCGGTCATAATCCTAGTATTTGGCCTATGGTTAAAACAGTTGTAAAAAGCCCTGGAATACCAGAGGATTCAAGCGTAGTAGAAGAGTTAAGGTCAGGTGGAGCAGAAGTGATAAGCGAAATAGAATTCGCAAGCAGGAACTATGAAGGTAAGGTGATCGCAATTACCGGGGCAAATGGAAAGACAACGACAACTTCTCTAATCTATCAATTACTAAAAAACGCTGGTATAAAAGTCTCATGCGTGGGTAACATAGGCACAAGCTGGGCTAGGGAAATTAGTACATCATCAGAGCCATCAGATGTAGTTGTGGTGGAGGCCAGCAGCTTCCAACTCGACGGAACGGTGAGCTTCAAGCCAGATGTGGCAGTACTTCTCAACATCGCGCCGGACCATTTAGACCGATACGGTTACTCACTAGAAAACTACGCAAAATCAAAGTGGAGGATAACGGTGAATCAAGGTCCAAAAGATTACCTAGTGTATAATTACGACGACGAGGTAATAAAAGAATTATTAAAGAGCACAGGAACTAAAGCACAACTTATGCCTGTCTCTGCTAACAAAGCGTTGATGCCAGGTGAGTTTGGCTCGGGGCTTAACCCAGAAAACAAAGAAGAATTTTTAATATATACACACAATAAACAAACATTTACAATGACTATTCAAGAACTGGCTTTACAAGGCAAGCACAACTTGTTTAACTCTATGGCTGCCGGAGTTACGGGCCGCATTTTAGAGCTTCGAAACGAAGGAATCCGAGAATCTCTCGCAAATTTTGAGGGAATTGAACATAGATTAGAATACGTTGCCGATGTAAACCAAATCAGATTCATAAATGATAGTAAAGCAACAAACGTAAATAGCGTTTGGTATGCTATGGAGTGCATTGACAGACCTATTATTTGGATCGTTGGAGGAATTGATAAAGGAAACGATTACCGAGACATAATTCCACTTGTTAAGGAAAAAGTGAAGCACATGATATGCCTTGGTAAGGACAATAAAAAACTCATCAAAACTTTTTCAGATTACGTTGATTCAGTTCATATAGCTGAGAGTGCTGAAGAAGCGGTGCAAATAGGGTACGACCTAGGAATACCTAAAGATACAGTTCTTCTTTCACCTGCATGTGCAAGTTTTGACCTGTTTGGTAGTTACGAAGAAAGAGGAAATAAATTCAAGAAAGCAGTAAAAGGACTTTAAAAATGTCGAACTGGGTCCTAAGTATAAAAGATCGATTAGAGGGCGATAAGGTTATATGGATAATCGCGCTTATTCTGAGTGTTTGGTCACTCCTATCAGTTTATAGCGCCATCTCGTCGCTTGCCGTTAAAGCTGGGGGAAACTCAACTAAATTTCTTACAAAGCAGGGTATTCTTTTACTTTTAGGACTAGGTGTCATTTACATTGTTCACCGCATCAATTACAAGTATTTCGCAAGGCTGGCTAATGTTGTGTATGTATCAGCCGTCATTGCCTTAGTACTTACTCTTATTGTAGGTTCCGATATTAATGATGCCAAACGATGGCTCGAAATTCCCTTTGTAGGTCTAACCCTACAAACTTCAGATTTTGCAAAAGTTGCCCTCGTTATGTGGGTCGCAAAAGAACTCCATTTAAGGAGAGAATTCCTTGACGATTTCAGAAATGAAGTCGTCCCTATACTAGTAAGAATAGCCATAGTCTGCGGTCTAATTTTCCCAGCCGACTTGTCAACTGCCTTGTTGTTGGGAGCTATAACAGTCGGCATGATAGTAGTTAGTGGAGTACCTTGGTCTAGTCTATTTAGGATAGGCGGAATTTGTATCGCATTAGGAATGGGGCTTTATGGTGTAGGAAAGGTATCGCCTGATTTATTTCCAAGGTTTGGGACTTGGACCAACAGAATCGAACAACATATAGGATACACAAGTGGAGGTGTTGGCCACGTAGCTAGCGAAGGAGAATACCAAATAGAATTAGCACAAGTCGCAATTCACAATGGCGGCCTCCTTCCCTCAGGACCTGGAACTGGTACATCTAGAAATTTCTTACCACATCCTTATTCTGATATGATTTACGCATTTATAATCGAGGAGTGGGGAGCAATAATTGGGGGTTTAGGATTGTTACTTATCTACTTGATACTTCTATATAGAACAATAATTGCCGCTAAGAATTGCGACAGGCCATTTGGCAGTTATTTGGCCATGGGATTAGGAATGATGATTGCGTTACAGGCATTAATAAATATGGCTGTTTCAGTTCGACTCTTTCCGACAACTGGACAACCGCTACCGTTAGTCAGCTATGGCGGAACATCAATATTATTTACATGCCTATCAATAGGCATGATTTTAGCCGTAAGTAGGGCACCTCTTTTAGCAAACAAAAGATAGATGGGAGCAATTGAGAGAGTAATAATATCGGGAGGAGGCACAGGAGGTCACATCCATCCAGCACTGGCAATTGCAGATGAGATAAAGAGACGAAACCCATCATGCTCAATTCAATTTGTTGGAGCTTTAGGCCGAATGGAAATGGTAAAGGTCCCTGCCGCTGGGTACGATATTGAAGGGCTTTGGATTTCTGGTATCGAGAGAAAGATTATAAGCATTAAGAATTTGAGCTTTCCTTTTAAACTTTTGAGCTCTCTTTTAAAAGCTGGAAAACTACTTCGTAAACACAAACCACAAATCGTAATTGGTGTAGGTGGATTTGCTAGCGGCCCCATACTTTTTCGAGCATCGAGAAAAGGAATCCCTACGCTAATACAAGAACAAAACAGCTTCCCAGGAATCACAAATAGAATACTAGCGAAAAAGGTAGATAAAGTGTGTGCTGGGTTCCCTGGACTTTCTCGTTGGTTCCCATCTGAGAAAATCACAGAAACCGGAAATCCTCTTAGAGAAGGAGTATTAAAATTGCTAAACGGTTCAACTGTTAAGGGAGCAGCAGAGCATTTCAAACTAAGCCCTGATAAGCCAATAGTTTTTGTTATGGGAGGCAGTTTAGGTGCAGCCTCAATGAATTCTGCCGTTAAAAACATGATAGAGGACTTTATCTCAAAAGGCGAAGCCCTCTACTCTATAATTTGGCAATGTGGTGAGCGGTACTTGAGTGAGAATTCCAATTGGCTTGACGAAAAGCAAAAAACACACCCTTGGCTTGAGGAGAGTGTAACATGTCTAGGGTTTATTGACAGGATGGATTTGGCCTATAGCGCAGCTTATATTATTGCAAGTAGGGCTGGCGCGATGAGCATTTCTGAGCTTGCTTTAGTTGCAAAGCCCACTATTCTGATCCCTTCCCCTCATGTTGCTGAAGACCACCAAACTAAAAATGCTTTGTCTTTAGTTGATAGAGATGCAGCCCAAATGATAGTAGATTCTGAAGTCCAACAAAAGCTAGGCAATGCTGTCCAGGACCTGTTGTCTGATGAGTCAAAAACAAAAGCTATGTGTGAGGCGTTGAGAAAGGCTGCACAACCAGAAGCTTGCTCTAAAATTGTAGATGAAATAGAGCTACTCCTTAAATCAAAGTCATGAATTACAAAGCCGCTTACTTTGTAGGAATTGGCGGTGCAGGTATGAGCGCTTTAGCTCGCTACTTGAATAAAGAAGGTTTAAGCGTAAGAGGTTACGATAAGGTTAAAACTAGGCTTACTGATTTCCTTCAAATTGAAGGGATGGAAATAAATTTTGAGGACGAAATTCATAGTATCCCCAAAGATGTAATTGAAGCAAGTCCTGAGGATTTATTACTAGTCTACACACCTGCTATTCCTGAAAATCACAAACAACTTACGCATTTAAAAAGTTTGGGACATCGTGCTGTAAAACGCGCTGAATTACTTGGGAAAATCACATCTAATAAAAAGTCCCTAGCAATCGCTGGGACTCACGGCAAAACATCAACTACTGCTATTCTAGCTCATATTTTAGACGGCTCTCCAAAAGGTTGCAACGCCTTCCTCGGCGGAATCTCAGCTGCAAATAATTCAAATCTTTACCAAAGTCCTCAAGCAGAATGGACAGTAGTAGAGGCGGACGAATTTGACCGAAGTTTCCACCACTTAAACCCTACTCACGGCTTAATCACATCATTAGATCCTGACCATTTAGACATTTATGGAACGCCAGAAAAATTCAATGAAGGGTTTAGAATTTTCCGAAGCCAAATCACAGACAAAACTCTTGTCGCCTCACACATAAAATCTGAATTCGAGGGTGTTGAAACTTATGGTTTTGAACATGGGTGTGACTATTTGGCCTACGATATAGAGCATAAAACAACTGGAATTTCTTGCTCTTTAAGCTTCGACAATGGATCTACTATAATTGAATCAATAAACCTTCCTTTATTTGGAGAGCACAATCTTGAAAATGCTGTTGGCGCATCAGCTCTAGCACATATCGCAGGTGTGTCATCAGATATAATCAAAGAGCAATTAGAATCATTCCCTGGAATATATAGAAGGTTCCAAATACATGTAAATTCCCCTGGCAAAGTCTATATTGACGATTACGCTCATCATCCTACTGAGATAGCAAAAACAATTGAGGCAGTTAGGGAACATTTTCCTGGAAGGCGTCTTACCACAATATTCCAACCACATCTTTACTCTAGAACTCAAGATCAACTAGAAGGATTTTGCAAAGAATTAGCTAAATCTGATAGGGTTATTCTTTTGCCAATTTACCCTGCAAGAGAGGAGCCAATAGAAGGAGTAAATACACAATTGATACTTAATAACATCTCAGGCACCCACGCTGAACTATCGACGATAAATTCCATCTTCGAGAACTTAAAGGCATACTCCGTGGATGTCGTTTTGACTCTTGGCGCAGGTGATATCGATACCATAGTTCCCAAGATGAAAGAATTTACTTCCATGGACGCCTAAAGCGACCATGAAATCTAAGATTCTCAAAATAACACTAACTATTCTGCTCACAGCTGGTATTACTACGCTTGTGAGTTTGGCAACTGTAGATAGTGGATCGAGAAAAGTAGATTCTATTAAGATTACAATTACAGATGCAGAAAACAGTTTATTCTTAAACTCAACGAGAGTTAGAACTCACTTAGATGCATATGGTCCTATCGTAGGTTTATACGAGGACAAACTCCCGCTGAAAGAATTGTACGATCATCTTATGCTAATACCTTCTGTGAGAAAGGCTAGCGTTTACCCTACTCTAAATGGCGAGCTCAACATCGTATTAACCCAAAAGCAACCTCAAGTAAGAGTACACCCAGAGCAAGGCCCCGATTTCTATATCGATGAGTTGGGGCTTCCTATGCCTTTGGACCCTGTTCATTCTTCAAGATTACCTATCATTCACGCAAAGGACATCAACGAAGCTGATGCTGGCTTGAAGTTTTTGAACTCAGTGAGTGGGGATGAATTTTGGGCTTCTCTCATAGACCAAATCATAGTGGATCCTTCTGGAGATATTAAAATCCTCCCTCGCATAGGCTGCCCAATATTTATTGGCTCTGGTCAAAATGTAGAAGAGCAAAAAAAGAATTTAATCACGTTTTACCGAGAACAGGTTAAAACGGGAAACCTCAAAAATTACAGTCGCATTGACTTGAGCTACAAAGGCCAAGTTATTGCAACCAAATATGCCCACCTCAATTAAATCGCCATGGAACAAGAACTAAACTCAATAGATCCTGAAATCTTAGTTGGCCTAGATATAGGTACAACAAAAATTGCCTGCTTTGTAGGCCAAAGAAACGAACATGGGAAAATTGAAATTCTTGGTTACGGAAAAAGTGAATCGGTAGGTGTGAGCCGTGGTGTTGTGTCAAACATAGACAGGACAGTTCAGTCTATCAAGGCAGCAGTTAAAGCTGCGGAAGAGGATTCAGGCGTAGAGATTAAAGTTGTAAATGTTGGTATTGCAGGGCAGCATATCAAGAGCTTACAGCATAGAGGTATGATTACTCGTGAAGAAACTGAGGATGAAATCGCACAATCAGACATCAACGAACTAGTTGATGATATGAGTAAGCTAGTAATGCCTCCTGGCGCACAAATTCTTCACGTGCTTCCACAGGAATTCACTGTTGACTCTGAACCTGGGATTAAAGATCCTGTAGGTATGGCTGGTGTTCGGCTCGAAGCAAACTTCCACATTATCACAGGAGATATTGCTGCGGCAAAAAACATTGTGAAATGTGTTTCTAAAGCAGGTTTAGAATTAGACAAACTTGTGCTTGAGCCACTTGCTTCATCTTCATCTGTACTGACAGAAGAGGAAAAAGAAGCAGGAGTTGCCTTAATCGATATAGGTGGTGGAACTACGGACATAGCAATTTTCCAAGACGGAATAATTAGACACACTGCTGTAATTCCATTTGGAGGTAAAGCGATAAGCCAAGACATCAGTAACGGGTGTACTATCATGGCAAAACACGCTGAGAAACTCAAGTGTAAGTTTGGCTCTGCCCTCTCTCAGGAGATGAAGGAAAACGAATTGGTATGCATACCTGGTTTACAGGGCCGTCCGCCTAAAGAAATAAGTCTAAAAAATCTTGCTAGCATTATCGAAGCAAGGATGACAGAAATAATTGAGCACGTTCACTACGAGATAAAGGCCTCTGGTTTTGGCGACCAATTGATAGGAGGAATTGTAGTTACTGGTGGTGGATCTCAATTAAGACATATCACTCAGCTGTTTCAATACGTAACAGGTTTGGATTGCAGAGTTGGATATCCAAACGAGCATTTACACGAACCACCATCTGATACAAACATTCCATCATTCTCAACTGGTGTTGGTCTAGTTATCAGAGGTTATGAAGATGCACGACTTACAGAAAGTGACAAGAAAGACCCTCTTCGTAAAAAGAAGGAAAAGAGAAATGGATTCATGGACAAGTTCTTGAATAATATCAAGACTTGGTTTGAACAAGAAGAACAAGATTACTAAGCCCACAACCCCCAAATAATATTCTCATGGAATTTGCTCTACCAAAATCATCAAACTCACCTATCAAGGTTATAGGTGTGGGAGGAGGCGGCTCGAACGCCGTAAACACAATGTTTGAACAAGGAATCAAAGGTGTTGATTTCGTTGTCTGCAACACAGACTCGCAAGCACTAGATGTAAGCCCTGTTCCTCTTAAAGTACAACTTGGGTCTACTCTAACTGCCGGCATGGGTGCAGGATCAATTCCTGAAGTTGGTAAAAATGCAGCTATAGAAAATCTCGACGATTTAATAGAAATCTTAGGGTCAGACACTCGAATGGTATTTGTTACTGCTGGAATGGGGGGCGGAACAGGTACAGGTGCTGGTCCAGTTATTGCACAAGCTTGTAAAGAATTAGACATCCTAACTGTGGGGATTGTAACGGTACCATTCAGATTTGAGGGAAAGAAAAGATCAGACCAAGCAAAGGAAGGGCTTGACAATATGCGAGAAGCAGTAGATACTTTGCTTGTTATACGAAATGACAAATTAAGAGAGCTATACGGAAACCAAAGCATCTCCAAAGCATTCATAAATGCAGACCAAGTTCTTTGTACTGCTGCAAAAGGTATTGCCGAAGTAATTACTCGTACAGGCCAAATCAACGTCGATATGAATGATGTTCAAACTGTAATGAAGAATGCCGGAAATGCTATTATGGGAGCTGGTTCAGCATCTGGTGAAGGAAGAGCTCAGAAGGCTGTTACCCTTGCTCTCGAAAGCCCACTTCTAAATGATAACGATATTACTGGTGCTCGCCAGGTACTTCTAAATATTACTGTTGGCTCTGATGAAATCCTTATGGACGAAATCATGGAAATCACTGATTATATCCAAGATGCTGCAGGCCAAAGTGCAGAAGTAATTTGGGGTTATGCAATTGACGAAAATCTTACTGAAGATGTCTGTGTAACTGTAATTGCAACTGGATTTGAAGCGCACGAGATTACTACAACTTCTGAACCTGTTGCACCGAGAAAGATTATTCATAAGCTAGGTGATGAAGCAACAGAGGTAACAAAAGCAGTAGAAACTCCTGTGTCTACTCCTGAAGAAGAACCGGTTGTAGAAGCTCCTCAAACTGATCTGTTTTCAGACTCATCAGATGTGGAAGAAACTGTCGAAGCCTATGAAGAGGTACAAGAAATTCAGGATGTTCAAGACGATCAATTGACAGAAGAAGTTGAAGAAGAAAAAATCATTCACAACCTAGATGACACTCCAGCTCTAACTGAAAATGTTGAGCCAGAGATTAGTGTTACTAATGAGGAACCTTCAACTCAAGAGTTTACAACTTCTACTGCCGATTCTGCTTCTATGGAAGAAAACAAGAAAAAGGCTCGTGAGGCTTTCCTTGAAAGACAAAGCCAGGTAAAGCGAACTCTTAATGACGTTAAGATGAAGCTTAGATTACCAGGAAGAATTGCTGATCTAGAGAACGAACCTGCATACAAGAGAAGAAACGTTAGTCTTGACGATGTTAGCCATTCTTCTGAATCATCAGTTAGCCACTTTTCTATCAATGAAGAAGTAGATGAAAACGGTGAAAGAAAGATTGAGTTAAGAGACGACAATCCATTCCTACACGATAACGTAGATTAATGTCATTACATAAAGAAGTAGTCGACGGCATCAAGGATGCCATGCGAAACAAAGACAAGGTTAGACTTGCAACTTTGCGCGATGCGAAATCTAAATTTGTCCTAGAGCAAACAAAAACAGGAACATCTGACGAGCTTGATGATAGCGAGGTAATTAAGATTCTCAGCAAACTTCAACGCCAAAGATTAGATACAGCTGAAGTTTACAAAGGACAAGGCAGAGAAGATTTAGCAGAGGATGAATTAGCCCAAGCTGAAGTCCTAGCCGATTTCCTACCAAAGGCTTTGACTGAAGATGAAATCAAGGAAAAAGTCAGTGAAATAATTACTCGAGTTGGAGCTAGTTCAATGGCTGATATGGGAAAGGTTATGGGAATTGCCTCTGGTGAAATGGCAGGCCGAGCAGAAGGAAAGGTGATTTCTGGATTCGTAAGAGAAATTCTCAACGGTTAATTTTACTTCAATAGAATTCTTAATTCTATGCCAGCCATAGTTGAAGCAAATGATCCTCTTATGGTTTCTCCAGAAATTTGTTCTTTAGATGAGTCCCATTTGGCCTCTGTCCAATAATCATCTGTTATTGATCTAGACCAAAACACACCCAAATAATAACCTGGGTCTATACCCTTGGGTTGCTTTTCAATTCCAAGTTCCGCCATAATTGGAAAGGCAGCCAAGTCATTTAATCTTCCTAAATACGCCTCGTAATCCCTTGGTGGGTTATTTGGATCATCATTTATACCTTCTGTGTAGTCATTAACGAAAGAATCTGAAGGACTAAACTCTATTCCAACACCACCTGCTGCCGTTACAAAAAATCCCTTTCCCAGATTTACTCTGGTTTCTGCTACGATTGGAATTCTATAACTCATTGACCTCAATATGTTGATTGTGTCACTTGTATTCAATGGAGTGCTAAGGCCTTCATTTGAGTAATCAAATACAACACGATAATTCCTTTTAATCCACATAATCCCTGTACCAATAGTCCAACTCTCTCTAAGGCGATTATTAATCCTAACCCCAAAACTCTGGCTTACCAAAGGATCCCAAGTAGCAGTAAGAGTATCATTACTAATAATATGAGATTCAACTCCAGCAATTTCAAATGGCATACTAACTCGACCTTGCACAGCAAGCTCCCACCCAAATTTTGAATCCATCTGCTGGGCATAAGCTTTTGAAGAAAAAGCTCCAACAATTGCAAGAAGCAACATAGCTCCAGTAACAATTAGCATAGTCCACCTCAACCCTTTATTTTCAATAAAAGGCTTTCTTATATCTGCGTGTAATAGGTGGTTATGTCTCAATGCTTCAGTAAAATGTGTCCTTGGAACACCAAACTCTTTCTCATTTCTCTCAAAAGGAATCCCATCCTTTTCAAGAGCAAGACCAAACCTATCAGCGTGTTCCTCTTCTCTAAAAGTAAATACATAGTAGCGATTATCGCCTGGGTGGAGAAAGTAATTAGTCCAACGCATCACTCCTCAATCCACTCTGTTACGTATTCCAATGGTTTTCTGTGACTCTTAGGCCAATCTCCTTCTGGATATCCCAAGTAAAACAATCCCAAAACTCTTCTCCCCTCTTCCAAGTTTAAAAACTCCCTAACCTCTTCAGTGTATAAAAATCTTGGAGTAGAGTACAATGCTCCTATTCCATGAGCAGTACAAGTGAGGTACATGTTTTGGACTGCGCAAGCAACAGCTTCAATTTCCTCAACCTCTGGTATTCTTCCTGTAGAATCCGGAACCATAGTAACAGCGATTATTACCGAACATTTTTCACCTCTTGCTTCGAGTTTATCGAATTTCTTTTGGCTGAATTTTTCTTCGCCTATGAAATTCTTATACCAAATAGGCAACCTCTCTCCTATCTTTTTAACGCCTTCACCTATATAGACCTTAAATCTCCATGGCTGCGTCATACCATGCGTCGGAGCCCAAGTCCCATTGCGCAAGATTTCCTCAACTACCTCCTTATGCACCTTTCGAGAAGAATACTTTTCTGGGCCAATAGTTCTCCTATCCCTAATAAGTTCATTAGTATCACTTAAATTATGCCTCATATTTGCAAAGTTAACCCCACCTTTGTCTAATGCATACAATTCTTATCACAGGTGCTGGCTCTGGCATAGGAAAAGCCACTGCTGAATTACTTTCCTCTAGGCATAACACAAGACTCCTACTAATAGGACGCAGAATAGAAAAACTTCAAGAAGTGATTAATTCTCTTGAAAATTCTTCTTCACATGCTATTGCATCAGTAGATGTAAGCGATAAAAATCAGATAATATCATTCTTAGATAGCTCAGAAGCCAATCTTGAATCTCATCCACTTGTTGGTGTTTTTGCAAATGCAGGAATTGGCGGCCCAAACGTTTTTGGCCCAGATGATAAGTGGCAGAAAATTATCGATATTAATCTTACTGGAGCCTACAACACCTGTATGGCAGCTTACCCATGGTTATTAAAAGCTGGTGAAGCTGGTATTGATTTAAGACATATTGCTATCACATCTAGTTGTCTCGCACGCTTTGGTGTACCTGGTCTTACTGCTTATATAAGCTCAAAGACTGGAATTATGGGACTCGTTAGAGGTCTTGCAGTTGAATGGTCCAAATCTGGAATACTGATAAACGCAATTGCCCCTGGTTGGGTAGATACAGAAATGGCAAGATCTAGCATACAAGGACATGCCGACATGCTTGGCAAGTCATATGACGAAATGTTAAGCGAAGTGTGCAGCGTTCTTCCAACTGGAAGGATGAGCGAACCATCAGAAATCGCTTCATTGGTCAATTATCTTTTCTCAGGAAGCCAAAAATCAATCACAGGCGTGACAATTGACATAAACAACGGTTCTTGGATGGGATAAAAAGATTTTATGATAAAACTAAAAAGCCACGCAGTAGCGAGGCTTTTTTTTTATTGTAAAGTATTGTGCAACAAAAAGGCCCCGCACCGCGGGGCCTTTCTTATATCAGTCGTTATACGATGTCGATATTATTCACAAATCGTACCGAACGCTCCTAGGAAGATAAGAAGGTCACCAGTAGTGATCGATCCGTCTCCGTTAAGATCCGCTGGACATGGATTTGCGATATCAAATTCACAAGTACCATTATCAGATACAGCTGTTTCATCGTAGTTAGATGCATCAGGGTATGTACAACCGTCACAGCCTTCGAATACACACTGCTCAACATCAGAGATGTTAGCTGCTGGATCGTAGTTACAAGCACAAGAGATATCACAACCTACAACACACTGGTCACCAGTACCAACGTTGAATGTAATTGATGTAGCAGCTCCACCAGTTACTAGACCTGCAAACGCACCTTCTACGCTCCAAGAGATCTCAGCTGGCCAACTTCCTTCATCAACAGAGATTGTGTAACATCCATCTGCTAGACAGTATGAGTCAGTTGCGTTTGTGCCAACTTCAATTGTACCTGTTCCAACTTCGACACCGTCAACAGTAGAAAGTACGTAAGACGCACCGTTCCATCCATCACCGAAGCTATCGAACATCTGAACATTTACACAGTTAGAGTAACAACAAGAACCATCATCGATAGTAGCTGATTCATCGTAGCTACAAGATGCAGTATCTGTACAGCCAGCACATGTCTCGTATTCACAAGATCCATCCTCGTCTGTAGCATCTGGATTGTAGTTACAAGCGCCAGCATCCGTACATCCACATACAGCACCTCCAACAGAGATAGTTTGTGAATCTGGAGCTCCACCAGCAAGTAGTGTAGTTCCATCCTCAATCATTAGATCCCAAGTTACCTCAGCAGCCCAATCACCAGGTGTTACATCAATGATGTAACAACCAGCAGCAAGACAAATCATATCAAATCCACTTTCTGGACCTGCAAAGTTGTCATTGTCAACGAAGAATTGAGCATCATCAAGTGAACCTTCAGCAACGAGGTTACCCATTAAATCAGATATAGTGTAACCTGCACCGTTCCATCCGTCACCGAATGCATCCTGCATATTAAGCATAACTGCAACACCTTCGCCGTCACACACACATGACCAGAAGTCACAAGTGTCATTAGAAACGTTAGCGTTTTCGTCGTAGTTACAAGCAGCTGGGTTCATACAACCTTCAACAACTGGAACACAATCGAATACAATATCGAATGTTCCGTTATCGTCAGTCATTGGGTTACCGTCAGCATCTTGTGCACCTACATATACGTAGTATAGTTGTCCTGGCGTTGAAACAAACTCGAAGTTTACATCGTCAGAATCGAACAGTGTACAAGCACCTGTTCCATCAGAACCTACCGCAGAAGCGAAACAACCGAAGTCACCAGCGATGAATATAGGCTCCATAGAGTAAGCTGCCACGCTAATAGTAGCACTTCCAGCAATACCATCATCATTAACGCCATCAAGGCTAGCAAAACCGATAGTATCACCAAGGCCATTAGAAGCGATAAACGCGTTTCCGTTCCAGCCGTCACCGTAAGCATCATTCATGTTGAGAGTATAATCTCCCTCTGGTAGACATAGAGATCCACTAGATGGAGCTCCACCTGCAGCAACTTCGTTTCCGTCAGCATCAACAAGTGACCAACTAACTTCAGACTGCCATGAACCACCGTCTACACTGTAGGCAACAGTTACAAGACCTTCACCACATGCATCGGCAGGAGGTGTGTCAATTGAACCACCACCACACTCGATATCAGCAGTGAAGATATTAATCTTAGTATCAATAGCTGAACCACAAGTGCTCAGGTTGTGTAGTTGACCATCACCAACGAATGTGTACCAAACACCAGTACCTGGGCTTACTTCACATCCTTCTAATCCTACAGGAGCACCAGTTGAAGTAGATCCACCAGTTGAACCAGTAGTAACTGTATTACATTCAAGAGTGATTGCGTCAGCACAAACATCGTTTGCAGGCACAACTCCGTCGAAGTCACAAGAACCATCATCTTGGTTAGCATCAGGATCGAAGTTGTTTGCAGTTGCGTCAGTACAACCAAGGTTAATTCCAGTAGTCGTGAATTCGAATTCACCACATGAAGAAGGATCAGTGTTGTAGATAAGGAACCAGTAGTCTTGGTTAGGTGTAAGCTGTGGAAGGAAACCTTCAACAGAACCAGCACAAGTGCCAGTAAACTGACAACCAACGAATCCTACAAGATCCTCACATGAGTTACCTTCCATCATAACGAATCCAAGAGTTTGTCCGTCTGTTACGTTAGTAGCATCGAAGTAGAAAGTATCATAATCAGAAGAGTTGAAAGTGAACCAAACACCATAGGCTGTTCCGAAACCTGCCCATCCAAGAGGCATTGATTCAGCAGAAGCACAACAAGTTGAACCTGTGAAAGTAACTCCTGTTACTTGAGCAACTGCTCCGTCACAATCGTCGTTAGATGGAGCGTCTCCACAATCAATACACTCAACAGAAAGAACGAAGTCGTTTCCAAATGTAGTTGCAGAGAACTCACTTACGTAGATGTAGTAATCAGCACCAGTAACAGCATTGAAAGCAGCTGTAGAAAGGAAACCAGTAGCACATCCATCGTCATTAGATGCGATAGCGTTTAATCCACCGTCAGCGTCCATAGTGTAAACGTGTAGTTTAGTGTCACCTGTGTAGTCTGTTTCTCCTTCGTTAATTGGAGTATCACATGTACTAACTACAACCTGCTGGTCAGCATCAGAGTTGAATACATACCATACACCTGCAGAAGAAACAGTAGCGTTACCGAACTCAGTTCCAATTAGCTCTTGGTCATCAGTAGCATAAAGCATTGTACCTGAAGCGAATGCACCACAGAATAGTGGCTCTGCGTTATCAAGCTGATCGTTTGCCGGTGGTTCTTGACAAGAACCGTCATCAATAGTAGCACTAATGTTGTAGTTAATTGCTGATGGGCTAGTACAACCTTCGAATCCACAAGTTCCAGTAAGTAGGAAATCAACTGGGTAAGATGCTTCAGTACCGAATGAACCGTAGTTATTTCCGAACTGATCAGTAAGAGAAACTCCAACTTCAGCGGTGAAATCTCCTAAAATAAACTGAACTTCATAACAACCAGGTGCAAGACAGATAAGGTCGTAACCAGCTGTTAAACCGTCACCACCGAAAGCTGCATCAAGAGAACCTTGAGCTACTTGTCCACCAGTGCCAAGATCGAAGATTATGTATTCTGTACCGTTCCATCCATCACCGAATGAATCAGTCATGCTAACAGTCATTACGAATGAACCTGGATCACAGTAAACACACTCACCGCTATCGATAGTTGCGTTTGGATCGTAGTTAGCAGCAGTGCTGTCCGTACAACCTACACATGAGTAATCACATGATCCGTCGTTGAACGCTGCAGAAGCATCGTAGTTACAAGCACCTGCATCAGTACATCCTGAAGTACAAGCACCACCGTTGTAGTCAATATAGTCAGTACCAACTGCTTCACCGTCTCCGTCAGCAGCACTGTTAATGTCACCTGAGTATGAAGTTACTCCGTCATATCCATCGAACGAGTAAGTACCCCCGTTCCATCCGTCTCCGAAAGAGTCAGTCATATCTAGTACGTAACATCCAGACTCAAGACAAAGTGGGAATGAACCAGCTCCTCCTTCAGCAACGACAGCACCGTCAAGAGATAAAGTCCACCCAATTTCACCGTCCCAAGTACCACCACCTACATTAAGAGTACCAGCAAATGCACCCTCACAGTAAGCACAACAGTCAACACAAGCAATAGTCGCTGCTGCGTCGTA